>URFH01000001.1 GCA_900547155.1 uncultured bacterium
CAGGGCTTAATTTTTGAAACAATTTTGTTATTGCCCATCTAATTATTTAATGCCCGTTTTTTGGTGGTTTCTAACATCTGGAGGGTGGGATTGTTACATTTGTTTACATATTTAGATAAAATCCCCCTGTTTTCTAACTAAAATATTGCGGTATAAAAATTATTTTTTTGAGTTAATATGTAGGTGTAAAAGTATCGTCAAAAACAATACATGAGGAATATATTATGTGGGATTACACAGAAAAAGTAATGGATCATTATAAAAACCCCAGAAATGTCGGGGAAATCGAGAATGCGGACGCCATAGGCGAGGCAGGTTCGCTTGCATGCGGCGACGCGTTGAAGCTTTATCTGAAAGTGGATAAAGACGGCATAATCACGGACGCAAAATTCCAGACTTTCGGCTGCGGCTCTGCAGTTGCAAGCTCAAGCATTTTGACAGAAATGGTTATCGGAAAACATATTGATGAAGCAAAAAAAATCACAAACCAGCAGATTGCGGACGCTCTGGGCGGGCTTCCTCCGGAAAAAATGCACTGCTCGGTTATGGGGCATGACGCGCTTGAGGCTGCAATTGCAAATTATTACGGCGAAGAATACGTTGAGCCTGAAGATGAAAAGATTCTTTGCCGCTGTTATCACGTAACAGAAAAGCATTTGCGCCAGATTATTGAAGAAAATCACCTCAAAGACCTTGAAGACGTCATGAATTATGCAAAAGCCGGCGGCGCATGCGGACATTGCCATCAGGCAATTCAAAAATTGCTCGACGAATACAATATTGAACGCCCGAAGCTTGATATTTCGAGCATTTCAACGACGCAGCTAATTTTAAAGGTCAACAATGTTATAGAAAAATATATTTCCAACGAGTTAAGAAAAGACGGCGGGGATATTGAGCTCATTGATGTTAAGGAGAACAAAGTTTACGTTTCCTTAAAAGGAAGCTGCAAATCCTGCAAATTTTCATCAAACACGCTCAAAAACTTTGTGGAAGCTTCTTTGAAAGAGCATATTTCGCCTGACATTGAAGTCGTAGAGGTATAAAAATGACAGAAAAAATAGTTTATTTAGACAATAATGCAACAACAAAGATTGACCCGATTGCGCTTGAGGCCATGCTTCCTTATTTTTGCGAATTTTACGGAAATCCGTCTAGCACGCACGAATTTGGCGGAAAAGTTTCTTATGCAATCAAAGAAGCCAGAGAATCTGTGCGCGACCTGCTGGGTGCAAAGGATGAAAAGGAAATTATTTTCACCGGTTCGGGCTCGGAAAGCGCAAACATGGCGATAAGAGGGGTTCTTGAGGCGAACAAGAACAAAAAACACATCATCACGACCAAAGTTGAGCACCCATGCGTTCTCAATGTTTACAAATATTTTGAAAAACAGGGTTATGAGGTTACTTATCTGAACGTTGACAGCGAGGGGAACCTTGACCTTAACGAATTGAGCGAGGCAGTCAACGAAGAAACCGCGCTGGTCAGCATGATGATGGCAAACAACGAAACCGGCGTGATTTTCCCTTATGAAAAAGCGGCTTCAATTGTAAAAAGCAAAAATCCTAAAACAAAAGTGTTCATAGATGCCGTTCAGGGTGCAGGGAAAATCCCGATTGACGTCAAAAATACGCAGGTTGACCTTATGGGCATTGCGGGGCACAAAATCCATGCGCCAAAAGGCGTAGGAGCGCTATACATCAAAACCGGTACGCTTTTGCCGGCATTGATTATCGGCGGCCATCAGGAACGAGGCAAAAGAGCCGGCACAGAAAACGTTACGAGCATTATCGGGCTGGGCGTTGCAGCAAAACTCGCCAAAGAAGCGCTACACGACGAAGCAACAAGGGTTGCGGCCCTGCGTGACAAGCTGGAAAAAGGAATTCTTTCCACAATTTACAATGCACGCGTAAACGGCTCCACGGCAAACAGAGTTCCCAACACCACGAACATCGGTTTTCAATATATTGAGGGCGAATTGATTCTTCTTCACCT
The DNA here is from genome assembly GCA_900547155.1 of uncultured bacterium. GTDB lineage: Bacteria > Cyanobacteriota > Vampirovibrionia > Gastranaerophilales > Gastranaerophilaceae > Spyradomonas > Spyradomonas excrementavium. Next base: position 1,996 of record URFH01000001.1, read on the forward strand.
CAATGACCTCGGAATTTGCGCAAGTTCGGGAAGTGCCTGCACCTCCGGAAGTTTGGAGCCCAGCCATGTACTAAAATCAATGGGCGTGCCGTTCACAGCGCTTCATGGCAGCATACGTTTCAGCCTCAGCAGGTTCACAACGGAAGAAGAAATTGATTACACGCTGAAAGTGCTTCCCGACGTGATTTTCAAGCTGAATAAAATCTCGCCTTATCAAAAAGAGCTGGCTGCCTTGAAAGAAAAACGGTAATTTTTTGCGATTTTGTGCGCAGAAAACCATTTTTGCACTTTTGCAAGGCACGCGGAGCGGAATTCTTCATATTTAAATGAAAAAATTACACGATTCCCCTATAATCCCCCGCTCATGCGGCGCCGGAGGGGGAATTTTTCATCGTTTAATATAAATAAGCGTTTCGAGGTTGCAATCAATATCGCCGTAGATAAATCTCACGGTATTTTCGTCGTTTTCTATCATTTTTGCGTAGTTCAGGGTTTTCTGGTTAAAATCGTTGTCGGTTTTATTGGATTTGACGCGTGCAATGAGGGAATTGCCCTGATAAAAATTCATAAAATATTCGTGCGGCTTTTTAACTGACATTATTCTGTAAAAACCAGTGGGAATCTCCTGTCCGTCCTGCGTGACAAGGTCTGTAGGAACAAGAATTGTCGGATAAGTTTCGTACAATTCTTTAAAAATTTGAACATTTCCGAACGATTCATCCTCGGGTGTGCGGGATTCGCCTTTTATTTTTGGCTTTTCTTTTTTCTTTTTTTCAAAACGCTGCATTACCTTTTCAAATTCGTCTTTTGTCACTGTTTTTTGCTGGCTTTTTGCAGCTTCGTCAATTTTTATATAATCGTCCCATTCGCCTATATCGTCGCAATACGCGGCGCTTGCACAAAAAATCAGAGCTGTTATCAGGAGAAAAATTTTCTTCATATTTATATAATAATGATTTTTTAGCCAACGTAAAGGTTAAAATAGAGGATTTTTGTATCAAAATATTATTTTTTTATCAACAGAGAGTAAAAATTTTCATATTTTGTTTTAAAATAAAAAAATCACAATCAGGAGAACACTATGCCATCAGTAAAATTAACAAAATTAACAATTCCCGTTGATTGCGCAAAAATATCGCCCAATCTAAAACTAACAAGAAACTACCTGCAAAAAGCAGGCGAAGAAAAGGATTATATTGTTTATCATGTAATTGACAAGGGCAGCGCCAGGGCTGAATTGTCTTTAAAAACACTGGAAAACGGCACCAAATTTGTTTCTTACTACAAAAACCCCACTGACAGGTTTTCTGCAGCAATGGCGCCGGACGGAACACTAAAATCATTCAAAATGACAGGAATAGTCAACGGAACAGAGAAAAATCCACCCGATATGATTCAAAAATTTGCAACACAAATGGACAGAATGATGAACCTGTTCAAAATCAAAAAATAGCAGCAAAAAGCCGCCTTATTCGGGCGGCTTTTTTTACTTTATGCATTGACAATTTAATTATGAAAAGTATCTTTTCAAAAGTCCTGCAAAAGCCTGTCCATGACGGGCTTCGTCTTTGCACATTTCGTGAACTGTGTCATGAATTGCATCAAGGTTAAGCTCTTTTGCGCGTGAAGCAATCGCTTTTTTAGCTGCGCAAGCGCCGCATTCAGCATCTACACGCATTTGCAGGTTTTTCTTTGTTGAATCAGTAACAACTTCGCCCAGAAGTTCTGCGAATTTTGCAGCATGTTCTGCTTCTTCCCAGGCAATTCTTTTATAAGCCTCTGCAACTTCCGGATAGCCCTCTCTGTCCGCCTGTCTGGACATAGCAAGGTACATACCGACTTCAGTGCATTCGCCCTGGAAGTGTTCTTTCAGCCCCTGAAGAACTTCAGCGTCAACGCCCTGACCTACGCCGATTCTATGTTCATCAGCCCATCCTTGAGCCTGATTTTCGTCTTGTTTTTTGAATTTATCAGCAGGAGCACCGCATAATGGGCATGCTACCGGCGGATTGTCGCCTTCGTGAACGTAACCGCAAATTGTGCATACAAATTTTGCCATAATTTACCTCTTTCTTTTCATACTTGTTTAGTAGGTTATTAGGAATCATTCCTAATAAGTTTATTATACACGTTATTATTTTTTTTGCAAGCAGAAAATTAAAAAATTTATGTACAATTACATATAAAATTGAAAATCGCCCCTTACCCGGCCTGGGGAGGGAGTAGGCGTTGAAATACGTTAATATTGCTTACGAATGAGGATGGGGAGTGACCTTAAACCATCTTGAAAGCGCAAATTTTCCATTTTTGCACGATTTTGCGGTGGGAATCGTTTCACTTTTCTCACCCTACAGTTTTCGTCACCCTGAACTTGGTTCAGGGCCGCAGGGGCGTGGCTTATCAACTTCAATCTGGCGATTCCGAAATAAATTCGGAATGACGGCACGATTTTCGTCACCCGGGAATTAAACAACCTTAAAATCGCTCCCCACCCAAAAGGCTCTGTGCAATGCAAATATCAGCAGGCGTGGTGATTTTCAAATTTGAATAATGCCCCTCAACAACATAAACCTCATGCCCGAGCGCCTCAAGCATGCCGGAATCATCCGAAAAAGAGCCGCCTGCGAGCTTTTTATGGGCGTTAAATATGAGTTCGTAATCAAAAATCTGCGGGGTTTGCACGCACCATAAGCTGCTTCTTTCCGGAGTTTCAATTATTTTGCCGTTTTCATCAGCTTTTTTAATTGTGTCGGTAGCTTTCACGGCAAGAATCGCAGCTCCGGTTTCCGCTGCTTTTTCAAGGCATTTTTTTATATCCTCCACCATCACAAGCGGCCGTGCAGCGTCATGAATTGCAACAAAATCAGGGTTATCGCAGGCTTTCAGGGCGTTGAACACAGATTCCTGACGGGTTGAGCCGCCTTTTACTATTTTCAAAGCAGGAATTCCCCCGGTAAGCCTTTTTGCCTCAGGAATAAAGGGTTCCGAGGCGGAAAGTATAATTTCTGACGGGTTCAGCGGAAGAAATTTCCCGATTGAATGCAAAAAGACCTCTTTTCCGTTGAGTTTTTCTAAAAGCTTGTTCGACCCGAACCTGACCGAGGAGCCGCCCGCCGTAATTATTACCGATAATTTCATAACACCTCTATTTAAAATGGTTAAAACTTCTTTCTCCGAGAGTTTTTTCATCTATAACCGTTTTGCTGTTTCCGAAATTAATTATAACAGAAGAATTTCCGGTTTTTTCAACAACTTTGCCGATTGGAAAGAACTTTTCAGGCGGAAGTTTTTTGAAAAATTCCCCGTTGACCGCGCCAACAAGCTCAAAATCCTCCCCGCCCCAGAAAATCAGCTCCTTAAACTCTTCCGGAAAATAATTTTTCAGCGCAGAATTATACGGAATACTGTCAAAATCCGCTTCAATAGACGCATTGCTCTCATTTGCAATTTTAAACAGCGCATCCCCCAGCCCGTCCGACGAATCCATCAGGGCGAAATCAGAATCAGCGCAAACAGCGAGGATTTTGCCCTCCTCAATTTTGGGTTCCGGACAAAGGTGTTTTTTTGCAAATTCGTTCTCTTTGTCCGCATAAAAAAGCTTCAAAGCCGCAGCGCTTTCCCCGTGTCCGCCCGTAACAAAAACAATATCGCCGATTTGAGCGTTTGAACGCGAAACATTGAATTTTGAGATTTTTTTGCCGATTGCGCATACGGAAATTACGATTGAGCTGCCGCCGGTTAAATCTCCGCCCGTGACTTTGACGTTGTATTTATTGCAAATATCGTCAACTCCCGAATAAAAAGCCCTGACAAACTCCCCGCCTGCATAATGAGGCAAAGAAAGCGAAATCGAAACATACAATGGCTCCGAAGCAGCTGCTGCAAGGTCGGAAAGATTCACGGCAATTGATTTATACCCCAAATCATAAGCGCTTGTTGTAGAAAGGCGGAAATGGACGTTTTCAACGAGCGTATCCTGCGTCAGATAGAGCCCGCTTTCTTGCAAAAAAGCGCAATCATCCCCGAGAAAGCTGTTATCAGTCAGAGTTTCGTGAATAATTTTCAGATAATCAAGTTCTTTCATTACTTGATTTTAGCATGGATACTATTTTGCAGGCATATTCAAAAATTGTGCATACAAATCAGCAAAAACCATCACCACATAAAACCCTAAAAACGGCAAAAGCAGCGAGGTCATGCCATGCATAGAAAGAAGTCCCGAAAGAATAAATCCGCCGAGCCCTATTGCCACGCAATAACCGTAGAGTGCAAAATATTCCTTATATTTGCCTTTTAACAGCCAAAAAGCACGTTTATAGCTAAAGAAAGCCTTTACGCGCAGGCGGGTTGCAAAATTAAGCGAGAACGGCAGGTAAATTGCAAAAAACAAAATCATAACAAGCATGCCAACCGCATAAACAAGCGGGTTATGGAAATTCGGCCTGAAAAGATAGCAAAATCCCCCGGCAACAAGCGCATAAGGCAGCGCAAAAATCGCCATACCCACATACGCTTTCAAACCGTTATGCATATAAGTCCAGAACTTATGCCAATCAGGCAGTTTTTCTGCATCATGCACAACATTATTGTGCACCGCCTTATAAAAATAGCCTTTAACAGCAAGATAAATAACAACAGAAACAACAGCAAAAACCAGCATCCAGCCGTAATTAGCAGGGTTCTGGAAAGCACGCTTTATTCCGGGAAAACAGGTCGAAAAAGTGGGAAAGACAAGCAAAAAAGACCCTATTGCCCATTTTGTAAAAAAGTCTGCGTCGCTCCACACGTAAGTGAATGCCTGTTTTAAGTCGTATCCCACGGCACTGCTCCTATTTATAATAAACACATTATTATTATAGCGCTTTTTTGAAAAAAGTTCAGTACATTATTTGAATTATTCAACTTCGTCCATTGAATAGGACTTTTTTGCCCACTGTGAAAGCAAATCCACATATATTGTCATAATATAAAAGACCGGTGAGCTGATTAACAAAATTAACAAATACGAGAAAGGCCCCGCAGTTTTAGCAGCAACGGAAATCCATACCCAGAAAGTCATTAAAGCGAATACGACAAGCGCAAACACAAGAAAAGTCACAAAATTCCCCGCCAGGCTGTAATATCCTTTAACAAGGTTAAAGAAATCTCTGAATTTCAGCCTTTTTGCAAAAACAGCGGTTTGCAAAATAGAAACAAAAACAAAAACAAACCATCCCAATAATACCAGAGCCCGAATTACCCCCCCGAGAGGAGAATTGCCGGCCGCAGGATTAACAGAAATCATATAAAAATACACATAAATCAATAATCCATTGAACATAAAAGCAGGAATCCCGAGGAGAATATTCGATAAAACGAGCTTGAAGCCTTTGACAAAATAGTTATAGACTTCACTCCAGCGGGGCATTTCACGGTTGTTTATTTTATTATGCAAAAAAGCAAGCAAATAACACAGCACAACAAACAAAACAGCAAAACCTGCGATGAGATTCAATGAAACCAGCGGGTTCTGGGACGCAGAGCCGGCTGCTCCTGAAATATTTGAGTTGTGCCTGAAGCTGAAAGTAGAAAGAAAATTAGCCAGCATTACAAGAAAAGTTCCAATGAACAACTTTTCTCTGAAATCTTTCTCTTTTGTAACGGAAATTGCTGCTTCTTTTATATCAAACAACATAAAATGCCCCCTGTTAGTTACTTATCAGCTTCTTTTTTTGCAGTTTCCTGAGCCTGCGCTTTAGGTGCAGCAGGTGTCTTCGGGGTTTCTGCCGGAGTGCTGAGATAAGCGGGTGAATTAAGGAAACCTTGAAGATTTGCCATTTCGATTGCTGTTTTAGCGGCGTCAGAACCTTTATTTCCGCCTTTTGTACCGGCTCTTTCAATTGCCTGCTCAAGATTTTCCGTCGTAAGAACGCCGAATATCACAGGAATACCCGTTTCCAGAGCAACCTGCGCAATTCCTTTGGCGAGTTCGCCTGCAACGTAGTCATAATGGTCGGTTGCACCTTTAATAACAGCGCCGAGGGTTATAATTGCTGCATATTTTTTGGAATTAGCTGCTTTTTTGGCAATCAAAGGGATTTCAAAAGCGCCTGGTGTCCAGATTATGTCAATTGCCCCGTCCGGCACGCCATGTCTGACAAGTTCGTCAATAGCGCCTGACAAAAGTTTTGAGCCGATAAACTCGTTAAATCTCGAAATAATAATGCAATATTTTTCTCCGCCTGCAATAAGGCTTCCCTGAATTATGTTAGCCATAAACTACCTCTTTCTTTTATTTGTACATTTTGTACAAATTTTACAATAGAAATGCCTTTAAATAAAGATTTATTTCTTTATTTTTACAATAATTGCCCGACCGGCGCCCAACCGGGTAATATGAAGAATTTTTTCACCGGGTGAAAATCATATCATCAAGAACCCCATTTGTATTACAGGAGAAAGAGAATGTCAGATATCACAAAAATCAGCGCTGCCTATATTTTGTTTATTTACGGCGTTTTTATAATATGCACAACTCTCATAATTTAGTTTCTTCAAAAAACGCCCTTGCCGCTTCGGTATCTTTGGCAATCCGGCTTTTCAGCGCGTTTATTGACTCAAAACACTGTTCATTACGCACTTTTTTTAAGAAATTTATCTTAACGGGCTTTGTGTAAATATTTTCGTTAAAATCGAGAATATGCGCCTCTACCAGAAGTTTTTTTGCGTCCGAAACGGTTGGTTTCACCCCGATATTCACAACGGAATTGTGCGTTTTTCCATTAACTTCAACTGTCGCAAAATAAACGCCTTTCGGGAGCCTTAATATATCTTTCGGATAGCGGATATTAGCGGTGGGGAAGGAAATTGAGCGGCCGATTCTGCTTCCTTCGCGAACTTCGCCCCGCAGGAAAAAAGGAGTGCCCAAAAGGTTCTTCATATTCTCCAGCTCGCCCGCAGAAATAAGCTGACGAATTTTTGTGCTGCTTATCAGGGTGCTGTTGAACGTTATGGGCGGTATTTCAAAGAATTTATATCCGAATTCTTTTTGACGGCTTCTCAAAAATTCGGCATTTCCCTGTTTATTTACGCCAAAACTGTGGTTGAAACCGGTTGTAATGAATTTTGGTTCAAAATTCGCAACCAGAACCTCGCGCAGGTAGTCCGCAGCTAAATAGTCGGCTATGCTTTCATCAAATTCCAAAACATAAGCAAAATCAACGCCCTGCTGCTCAATAAGCGCCAATCTATCCTCCAGACTTGTGATATATTGGGGTGTGCGCCCCTGCAAATAGCACAGAGGATGGTCTTTAAAGGTAATAACCGCCGATTTAAGACCGTTTTGCCGCGCAAGGTTCACTGCGTTTTTTATAACAACCTTATGCCCCTCGTGGACGCCGTCAAAAAAACCTAGACAAAGTGACAGGTTCGGATTTTTGTTAAATTCATTAAAAATTTGCATAGTTCTATAATATAAAACCGCTGATTTAATAGCAATAAGTTTACAATTTCACAAAATTTCATGAAAAGATTAAGAAATGTAAATACGAATTTTGGCTCCAGCCAGATTTTAAAGAGTTCTATTTTTTTTAAATATAATTGAACTTCAGGATAGTTTAAAAAATATATACTCAAAATTATTTTTGAAAATCAGAAAGCCAGACCTGATAGGAGGTTTAAAAATTTCTAAAAGTGGGCATTATAAACATGAGTAGCATTTTTGCAAAATTTTATTTCCGGAATATATCAGCTTTATATCCTCAAATGGGCATTTATTAAATTTGTTAATTATTTTTTTTGCTGAATCTACGAAAATCGAAAGTTTTTGCTATAATGTGAAGCATGTTACTTTTTTAAACTATGGAGATACTATCCAATGACAGTTAAAAATTTCACTGATGACGAGTTCGAATCTCTGCTCTCGCAGTACGATTACAGCTTTCAAAGAGGCGATCTCGTAAAAGGAGTCGTATGCGGTTATGACTCTGAAGGTGTTATTGTTGATATCGGCGCAAAAACTTCAGCTATTGTTCCTGTAAGAGAAGCGCGTATTGACACCACAAAAACAATCGAAGAAACTTTGCAAAAAGATTGCGAATATGAATTCTTGATTGTAAAAGAAGAAGACGATGACGGACGTTTCGTTCTTTCTTATAAGAAAGTTGCGCTTGCATACGCATGGAAAGAACTCGAAACCGTCAAAGAAAATGACGAAGTTCTACAAGGCACAGTCGTTGCAGTGGTTAAAGGCGGTGTTCTTGTTGAAACAAAAGGAGTTAGAGGATTTGTGCCCTCGAGCCATCTTCGTGCGAAAGATATGGAAAATATCGTGGGCGAAACAATTGAACTCAAAATCCTTACTCTTGACCCGCAGCAGAACAACTTTATCCTCTCAAACAAAAAGGTTTATGCAGACGCTCTCGAGGAATCGAAAGAAAATATGTTTGCCGACCTTGAAGTAGGGCAGGTTGTTGAGGGTGAAGTCGTAAGAATTACAGATTTCGGCGCTTTCATTGATATCGGCGGCATGGACGGTCTGCTTCCGCTTTCGCAAATGTCATGGCGCTGGGTTGACCATCCGGCTGACATCCTCAAGATTTCAGACAAAATTAAAGTCGAAATCATCGGAATTGACCACGACAAACAGCGCGTCAGCCTGAGCCTCAAGAATCTTGAAGAAGATCCATGGCTCAAAGCCAAAGAAAACCTCAACGAGGGCGACAAAATTGAAGGTGTAATCACAAGAATTAAACATTTTGGCGCGTTTGTTGAAGTATTTTCCGGTGTTGAAGCACTTTTGCCCAGCAATGAGATAACAGATTACCAGAACAAAAACAACTGCGTTCTCAAAGTCGGCGACAAAGTGAACACTACAGTGCTGAAATTCAATCCTGATGACAGAAGAATCAGTTTAAGCATTGAATAAAATAAAAACGCATCCATAACAATATGGAAATCCCGATTAAAATTTTAATCGGGATTTTTTAAGTTTTATTACGATTTTTTCAAAATCTTCTTATATTTCAAGCCAAATTACAAAAAATTTTGTAATATTATCAAATAATCCAATGGTCTGAATATAGTTTATTTTAGGAGAGAGTATGAAAAGATTTTATGCTGCGCTGATGGCGTTGCTAATGGTATTTAGCAGCATTGCACCCGTTTTTGCCATTCAGGAGGTCAAGGGAACGCCAATCAAAAAGCTTGCTTACAAGCCCAACGCCCGAACAATCAAATATGCCTTTATTTTTGACGGCCCGTCCGACAAAAATGCGCAGGTTTTAAAAGAATTTCAGGAGGTAATAACGCGCCAGACCGCTCCGGATTACAAAGCGGAATTTCCGGCAAATCTGGTTTACGTGGGCGACTGGACCAGAGATTCCGTGCATAAATTGAGCCTCAAGGCATCAGAATCAGACGCAACCGTGATAATTTCCATGGGCTACCTCTCCACAATGCACTACAATCACACAAAAAACAACACAAAATTCGTCATAACGATTGACCAGTACGGACTGCGGGATTTGGGCGAAGATTTTTTTAACCCTGTTCAACAGTCAATAAAAGGGGTTTACGCATTCAAAACCCTCCTTGATTTTAACAAAACAGCCATTTTAATGAACGAAAATTATTACAAAACAAGAAAAGACTGGAACAAATTCGTTGAACCAAGACTTAAAAACATAAATTACACAATTCTTCCGGCAACAAAAAATATTGACGCAACAATAGCCTCAATTCCCGCAGATTGCGATGCTGTAGTGCTTACACCGCTTTTTAACCTTTCAATAGAAGAAAGAAAAACGCTCATTAACAAACTAAATGAAAAGAAAATTCCCACATACTCAACACTGGGCAAAGAAGATGTAAAAATGGGCGTTTTGCTGGGTTCGGGTGCATACGATTTGGATAGAAAAATTGCCGAAGCAACTTCTTTTAATATAAAAGGAGTTTTAAACGGTGACGTCAAAAAACCCGAAAAAATCCAGTTTTTTGAAGACGAAATTTACTATATTAACAAGGACACAGCTGATTCAATAGGGTATTTGCCGCATTTGAGGGTTTTGAACAATGCTGAAGTTATCTCCTCAAAACCAATACCAAAATATGACCTTTCAGCGGTTTTTGACACACTGGACAAACAAAACCTCGACATAGAGCGAAAAAGGCTCCTCGTAAAAGCCGCACGCCGTTCCACAGCAGCAGCTGCGCTTCACTATCTGCCTACTTTCGGGATAACTCTGGGCTATCAGCAGTACAACTACGAATACGCCGACTCAGCAAGGCTTCAGCTCCCGCAAAAAACAGGGATTTTCCAGATGGGAATTGAGCAGGTGATTTATTCTCCCGCGCTTGTGACAAATATTTTAATTAACAAGAAAAAGATGGATTTTTCTAAGTCAGAACAGTTTTTGACCGAGCAAAATATGGGCATTGAGCTCGCATTAACCTACATTGACGCGCTTATGCTCGAAAAAATGATTGAAATCCAGAAAGAATACGTCAAAGAATCACGCGAACTCCTCGCAATGGCGCGTGTCAAAGAAAAGCAGGGGTTATGCGGGAAAGAAGAAGCCCTGCGCTGGGCATCACAGCTCAATGTCAATGAACAGAAGCTTCTTGACATGACAGCAGAACAAAAAAATATCAAAATCGCGATAAACAAGATACTTTTTAAAGACCAGAAAGAGGATTTTGAGCTCGCAGAGCTGACCGCACTCGACCCTGCGTTTTATATTCGGGATATTCAAATCATTGACTACGTATCAAATCCTGATTCTCTCGAAACTTTCACAGAAATGCTCATAAATGAAGCCTACCGCGTTGCTCCGGAGCTTGCAAAGCTCAAAGCAGCAATAAAAATGAAAGATTACGAGCGAAATATGTACTACCAGAAATTCATTATGCCCGACGCAAAGCTTGCATATACATACACATCGCTGATGGACAGGCATTTTACTCGTCCGATGTCAGTCGCGCTTCCGGTTCCAGGCATAAACCCCATTACACTGGCAACACCAAACGCCACTAACGGGCAATTCGGTATTTACGCACAATGGAAACCGTTTGAAGGCGGCACAAAAATCGCTGAAATCATGAGAATACAGGCAGAAAAAGACGAACTCCTCAGATATCAGGATGAAGCAAAAACAGAGCTCGAAAAACAGATACGTGACATCATCAACCGCGCAATTGCCTCATATTTCAGCATTGAAAAGAATTACAAGGCAATGTACGCCTCACATGAGAACTACTATGACGTAAAACAGAGATATTTAAGAGGCCAGGCCCCGATTGCGCAGGTGATTGACGCACAGCACCTTTATCTTGATTCAAAACTTGCTGCTTTGAACTCACAGTACAAATTTTTCCAGCAGCTGGTATGGGTGCAAAGAGCAATCTGTGCCGTGAACTGGGCAAAAGCCTCTCCCGAATCAAAAGCCTTTATCCAGAGTGTAAAAGACAACATAAAGCCAAAAGGCGACATAGCGCTTTAATAGAGGCTATTGACCGGAATATAATTTACTATACAATATAAAAACGAAGAAGAAATCACGAAATAGTGAAAAAAATCACACTAATTGTGATGAAACTTTCAAAATCCGAAAACGTCAAAATATATATGAATCAAGACTTTTTTATTAATAATTGTAAAAAGAACACTTGCAAAAATATTATTTTGAGTTTACACTAATAGTGAATTAATTCACGATAAAGGAGAAATTACACTATGGCAACAAAAAAACAAGCCGAAACAGAAAAGCTGGAAAAGGCTTTCAACAAATCAAATGAGGTTAAAACTCATGACGATTTGAAGCTCATCATCGAAAGAGCAAAAAAAGCTCAAAAAATTTACGCTACTTACACCCAGGAACAGGTAGACGCTATTTTCAAAGCAGCAGCAACCGCAGCCGACAAAATGAGAATTCCCCTCGCAAGAATGGCCGTTGAAGAATCCGGCATGGGCGTAATGGAAGACAAAATCATCAAAAATCACTTCGCCGCAGAATACATTTACAACAAATACAAAAATATGAAGACAGCCGGCGTTATTGAAGAAGACAAAGCCAACGGAATCAAAAAAGTTGCTGAACCTATCGGTGTTATTGCCGCAGTTATCCCGACAACAAACCCGACTTCAACAGCTATTTTCAAATCTTTAATCGCATTAAAAACCAGAAACGCGCTGGTATTCTCTCCTCACCCGAGAGCTAAAAAATGCACAATTGAAGCAGCAAAAATCGTTCTTGAAGCGGCTGTTAAAGCCGGTGCACCGGACGGACTTATTGCATGGATTGATGAACCGTCGGTTGAACTTTCCGGCGCATTGATGCACCACGAAGACATCGACCTTATCCTTGCAACAGGCGGCCCCGGAATGGTTAAAGCAGCTTATTCTTCAGGAAAACCCGCTCTCGGCGTAGGCCCCGGCAACACTCCTGCTGTTATTGACGAAACTGCAGATATTCAGATGGCTGTTTCTTCAATTCTTCTTTCAAAAACTTTTGACAACGGCATGATTTGCGCTTCCGAGCAGTCAGTTGTTGTTGTAAAAGACGTTTACGAAGAAGTTAAGAAAGAATTTGTTTTAAGAGGCGCTTACATCCTTTCTAAAGCAGAAAAAGACAAAGTAGCTGCAACAATCATCAAAGACGGAAGATTAAACGCAGCAATTGTAGGTCAACCTGCATACAAAATTGCAGCTATGGCCGGTCTTGAAGTTCCGGAAGACACAAAAGTTCTTATCGGCGAAGTTACTGATATTTGTGAAGAAGAAGCATTTGCACATGAAAAACTTTCACCGGTTCTTGCTATGTACAAAGCAAAAGATTTTGACGATGCAGTACAAAAAGCTTACGACCTCGTTGATTTCGGCGGTGCAGGCCACACTTCAGTGCTTTACACCGATGACAGATTCCCTGAAAGAATTGAAGCATTCAGCTTGAAGCTCCACACAAGCAGAATTTTAATCAATTCACCTTCATCACAGGGCGGTATCGGCGACCTTTACAACTTCAGACTCAATCCGTCATTGACACTGGGCTGCGGCTCTTGGGGCGGAAACGCTGTCAGCGAAAACGTAGGGCCTCAACACTTATTGAACATCAAAACAGTTGCTGAAAGGAGAGAAAACATGCTCTGGTACAAGGTTCCCGCTAAAGTTTACTTCAAAAGAGGAGCCTTGGATTTGGCACTCAGAGAATTGCAGGGCAAAAAACGCGCATTCATCGTTACCGACAGATTCCTGTTCAATTCCGGCATGACAAACGCAATCACAGCAACGCTTGATGACATCGGTGTTGATTATCAAATCTTCTTTGACGTTAAACCGGATCCGACATTATCAACAATCAATGACGCAATGATGATGGTTAACGCATACGAACCTGATGTGTTTATCGCGCTGGGCGGCGGTTCATCAATGGACGCTGCTAAAATCCTCTGGTTGATGTACGAACAGCCTGATACCGTATTTGAAGACATCGCTATGAGATTTATGGACATCAGAAAGAGAATCTGCCAGATTCCGTCACTCGGTCAGAAAGCAGAAATGGTTTGTGTACCGACAACATCAGGAACAGGTTCTGAAGTTACTCCGTTCGCAATCATCACTGATGATCAGTCAGGTGTAAAATATGCAATCGCTGATTACGCATTGACACCGAACGTAGCAATCATCGACCCGAACCTTGTTGACACAATGCCTAAAGGTTTGACCTCCGTTTCCGGCTACGACGCAATTACACACGCAATTGAAGCTTATGTTTCAGCAATGGCAACAAACTTCACAAATTCTAACTCGTTAGAAGCATTGAAATTGCTCTTCAGATACCTGAAACGCTCTTACGACAACGGTGCAAAAGACCCGATTGCGAGAGAAAAAGTCCACTACGCTTCAACAATCGCAGGTATGGCGTTTGCAAACGCGTTCCTCGGTGTTTGCCACTCAATGGCTCACAAACTGGGTGCAATGTTCCACGTACCGCACGGTTTGGCTAACGCATTGTTAATCAATCAGGTCATCAAATTCAACGCAACTGACAAACCTGTTAAACAAACAGCGTTCCCGCAGTACAAATTCCCTTGTGCTAAGGCTAAATACGGTCAGATTGCCGATGAATTAGGACTTGGCGGTAAAAATGACGATGAAAAAGTCGAATTGCTGCAAAAAGCATTGATTCAAATGAAAAAAGACCTCAATCTGCCGATGTCTATCAAAGAATTCGGTATTGATGAACAAGAGTTCCTTTCTAAACTCGATGAAATGGTTGAACTTGCATTCGACGACCAGTGCACAGGTGCAAACCCCAGATATCCGTTATTCTCGGAAATCAAGCAGATGTACCTCGACGCATACTATGGTGTTTTATAATTACCAGCATAATAAATGGAAAAAACGGGGCTTTCGGGCTCCGTTTTTTTGTTTTTTTTGTTTTTTATTTATTATTGTGGGAAGAAGCGGGTTATCCTCTTTGGAGTGACTATGGAGGAGGCGTCAAAAATTTAGATATTTCAGCTTATCCCGTTGGATGCCGGGGGAATCGGAACGGAAAAGAGGATAACCCGCTTCTTCGCTGGAAAAGGGTATAAAACGGCCAAAGTTTGAGTAAAATAAAACTTCTTTTTCTCAAACGCCCCAACTATTGCAAATTAAATTGTTTTTGTACATGATAAAAGCATGAAAAACAAGAAAGAAGAAAAGGTCAGACTTAACAAATTCATTGCAGGAAGCGGTCTTTGCTCCAGAAGAAAAGCCGATGAGCTTATTGAATCAGGCGTTGTGAAAGTAAACGGAAAAGCTGTTTCCGAAATGGGCTTTCTTGTGGGCAAAAAGGATGTCGTAACGGTGAACAACAAACCCGTTAAAAAATCCGAACTCACATACATAAAATACTACAAACCTGCCGGCTACATAACAACCTGCGACGATGAAAAAGGCAGAAAAACAATCTATGACCTGCTTCCTGAAGAAATAAAAGAGCTAAAACCCGTCGGCAGGCTGGATAAGGATTCGACAGGGCTGCTGATTATGACAAATGACGGTGATTTGATTAACAAACTTACCCATCCGTCCGTTAAAATCCCGAAAATCTACCGGGTTGCGGCAGAGGGCAGGCTCAATTTGAATGATTTGGAAACCCTCGCAAAAGGTATTGAAATAGAAAAAGGAAAAATTGCCTACGCTCACGCAATGATTATCGAATACGAGGGAAAAACGACCGTTTTACAAATCACGCTTTATCAGGGGCTAAACCGGCAGATTCGCAAAATGCTTGACTATATCGGCCATCCGGTAATCTCCTTAAAACGCGTTTCGCACGGAACAATAAACATTCAGGGCTTAAAAAAGGGGCAATTTAAATATATCAAGCCAAAAGAAATACGCGATTTGCTCAAACAGCTTGAAAAAGCGGAAAAAATGGCACTAAAAGAAAAGAAGGACAAAGAATGAACATCTTTGTTACGGGAACAGATACAGATATCGGAAAAACCGTCGTAACCGCCGGAATTGCAGCGGTTATGCAGTCGCTCGGCTACAAAGCCGGCGTTTTCAAGCCTTTTCAAAGCGGTGCGGAAGAAAAAAACGGCTTTTTTGTTTCACCTGACCTCGCTTTTGTAAAAACTGTCGATTTCTATATCGAAACCCGCTGCTCCTACCTGTTAAAAGCGCCCACAGCACCGTTGATTGCTGCGGAACTTGAGGGGGAGCATATGGAATTTTCCGTTGTTCAGAGCGATTTTAATACTTTACGCAAAAAATGTGAAGTTGTTCTTGTTGAGGGCGCTGGCGGGCTTATGGTTCCGGCTCTTGAGGGCAAGACAATGGCTGACATAATAAAAGCTCTGAATCTTCCTGCCTTAATCGTCGCCAGACCTGATTTAGGGACGATTAATCACACGCTTCTTACGATAAATCAGGCAAAATGTATGGGAATCGATGTTTCCGGCGTTATTATCAACAGATATCCCGAAGGCACGACCGACGCGGCAATCAAAACAGCTCCGCGGCTTATTGAAGAATATTCCGATGCAAAGATTCTCGGAATAATTCCCGAAATCCCTAATTTTTCCAGCGTAAAGCCGGGCGAAATTATTGATATTTTTATAAATAATGTTGATATAGAAAAAGTTTTCGGCATAAAAATCCCCAAACTCAACATTAACCTGTAATTTGCCCCCAAAAAATCCCCTCCCCGCACAGTAAGCTGCGCTAACGGATTAAAAAAGGTTGATTTCTGCCGGTAATGTCACCCTCAACTTGTTTCAGGGTCGCATTTTCGAGTAATTTTTATGCAAACCTTTGTGATTATATTTGAACGATTGTAAATTAATGTCGTTACCTGAAATATTGTAGTATGATGTTGAGGGGAGGTTTTTGACAGCTGTGAAATTTAATCTTTTTAAAAAAGTATTAATATTTCTATTTGTGATTGTCGTAAATTTGTTTTGCGGCAGCGCATTTGCACAGAATGTCATCAAAATAAACACGATAAACTTTGACAATTCCGATAATCTCATTTTCATCGGCACGCTAAACGCCCCGAACACGCCGATAAACGTCAAAACCGGCAAATTATCAAACCCGAACAGGATTTATTTTGATATAGAAAATGCTGTTTTGACCCGTCCGAACACGAGCTGGAGCTTTAAAAACAGCAAACTGCGGCAGGTTCGCATTTCCCAATTTTCAACCAACCCTCATGTTGTAAGAATGGTCATTTATTACAACAACGACCTTGATGTTTCAAAAACACGGCTTTATAAACTGGGCAGCAACCTCATTTTTTTATACAAAAAAGACTTGTTTAAACAGGACTTTTTGACAAACATCTACAGGGAGCAAAAAGACACATCCTCTGACTACTATGAATACACAAGTTTTTCAGAAGACCCGAAAGAAATCCCCCAACCGCAGGCAGCAGAAACCGTGCGGCCCGACGGAACCGTTTCTCAGATACAAAATGCCTTCAAAGACGGAAATCTTCAAAAAACAACAAGAATTGAAAAGAATTTTAAATTAAAATCAAGATATTACGTTTCCAGAATCGATGTAAAACGGGGAAACGCGCTTATTCGGGGAATAGGGCACATTGCAATTGAAAACCCCATCATAGTTTCAAATCCGACACGACTTGTTTTTGATTTGCCAAATACTTACGTCGCGCAGGAGATAAGAAACAAAGAATATATGCTTGCCGAGGGCGAATCCATCAAAGTCGGCCAGTTTGAGCCCACAAAAGCGCGCGTTGTTATCACAAGTGAAGATGTTACAAAATTCCGTCCTGTTTATTCTTTCGACGGGCAAAGCATTTTCTTCGCGCACGACGACAGAATCCTCGGGATGAAGCTTTTTGACAGATACGCAACAATAGGAAACTACGTTGCAAAAAAACAAAACGATATAACCGATATTTTCCAGCTAAGCTTCTCCGCGCCCGCAATTCACTCGATAAAACGCTATAACAACAGAGTTGAAATCGGAATTTACAATTCAACAGGGTTCAACCATCAGGCTTTTAAAGCTGCACTAAAATCAGAAAGGCTTTCTGCAATTAAAACCGACAAATTGCCTTACGTCGGTCTTAAAGTGATTATTCCGCTCAAGCAAAACGCGACAATTGAATACAATGAATCTTTTGACAACAATATGATTCAGCTGGTTATGACAACCCCGAAAGAAACCGAAATCAAAGCCTCTCCAACGCCTATAATCAAGAAAAACCCCAATATAAAGACCATTATCATCGACGCAGGCCACGGCGGCACTGATGTCGGGGCAACGCGAGAGGGAATTTACGAAAAAGACATAACGCTTGATATTTCAAAGCGGGTTGAAGCTATTTTGAAGAAAAAAGGCTACGATGTACAAATGACAAGGAAAACCGACGTTTATGTCGGGCTGAAAGAGCGTGTTATTTTTACAGAAGAGAACAAAGGCGACCTTTTTGTGAGCATTCACGTAAATTCCAGCGTAAGTCCGGAGGGACACGGCATTGAAACGCATTATTACACTCCGGCGTCGTATGATTTTGCGCAAATTGTGCATAAACAGCTCGCAAATTCCATTGACGCAAAGGATAGGGGATTGTTTAAGTCAAAATTTTATGTTATCAATAATGATATTGCGCCCTCAATACTTGTTGAAACAGGGTTTATCTCAAATCCGGAAGAAAGAGCCAGCCTGCTGACCGACAAAAGAAAGCAAAAAACAGCTGAAGCAATAGCAGAGGGCATTATAAAATACATTAAGAAGTAAAATGATGGAAGAAAAAAAAGATTACAAACCAATAGGGGTTTTTGACTCGGGTGTTGGCGGATTGACGGTTTTTAAACGGCTCGTGCAAATGCGGCCGGATTTGGATTACATTTATTTTGGCGATACAAAAAATCTGCCGTACGGGGAAAAGACAAAAGAAGAACTTTTGAAAATCGCCCGTGAAATCTTTGATTTTTTTGAAGAAAAAAAGGTTTCTTCGGTGGTTATGGCCTGCAATACCTCATCTGCGCAGGTTTATGAAGAACTCAAAGACGCTTATTCGTTTAAGCTTTACCCGATAATCCAAACCGCAGCGGAATGTATTGCCAGTGATAAAACAATCAAAAAAATCGTCGTTTTTGCAACAAACGCAACAGTCAAAAGCGGCATGTATTCAAAATCCCTGAAGCAGCATAACCCGCAAATTGAAACTCTGGAAATAGCCTGCCCTGAATGGGTTTCGATTGTTGAAAAAAAGCTCGATAACTTCAACAAAGATGAGCTTTTGCTAAAATATTTAAAGCCTGCACTGGATTT
The DNA here is from genome assembly GCA_900547155.1 of uncultured bacterium. GTDB lineage: Bacteria > Cyanobacteriota > Vampirovibrionia > Gastranaerophilales > Gastranaerophilaceae > Spyradomonas > Spyradomonas excrementavium. Next base: position 20,771 of record URFH01000001.1, read on the forward strand.
TGAGCCCGACAGGATAATCCTCGGGTGCACTCATTATCCATATCTTCTGGAAAGCCTTTCAAAATATGCGAAAAAAGAGCTTTTTGTTGATCCGGCAATAAGCTTTGCCGCCTGCGTTTTAAATGATTACCCAAAAATCCAGCAAAAAGGCACAAAAACCTTTTTCACAAGCTCTTCGCCGGAAGAATTTGTAAAAAACGCTTCAGTTTTTTACAACATTGAAGAAAAAGTGGAACCGGTTTAACAGCTTTATCTTTTTTCTTCAGCTTTTTTGATATTTCTGTCGAGCATTTTCATATATTCGTCAGCGTCTTCGGCATACATATTTTCGCTGAGGATTTTTTTGCCTTTTTCCAGCGTTGCTTTTGCAGCTTCAAAATCCTTGAATTCACGTCTTTGCATTGTCGAAATAATCATCGTATCGAGAACAATATCCCTTATTGTTACGCTGTTGTATTTCAAAAGGTAATAATCTTTTTCATAATCCTCAAAAATAGGGCTTCCGTCTTTATCAAATCTGGCATTTTTTTCATTTTTTACCACAGAACCGCCCAGCTCGTTGAATTTTTTCTCTGCTTCTTTGAAAGTGAGAGAAAGCCAGCTTTTGTCTTTCATTTTTCGTTCGTTACGTTTTAAAATTGAAAGATTTTCATCTATTCTTCTTTTCTGAATCGAAATAGCCTCCTCAAAGTTCTTTTCCTTTGTAACTTTAAAAAGGTAATCCTGACATTCCGGAGAAAAAATCACATCACATTTTTGCGGAGGGGTGTTGTCCTTTTTATTCAGGTAAAGCATGCCCGTACCGGCAAGAATCAACAATATCAGTGCAATAATCGCAATTTTTAAATATCTGCTCATAACAAACTCCATAATCTTATAACATAAGCAAAATATAGCATATTCAGGCATAAAAATATACCATGGAGGCTAATGCAATCGGGAATTTTTAAAATCATAATATTTAAAGCAATAAAAACGGAGAAATTTTATGACAGAATTATTACAAATCTACAAATGCAATATCTGCGGCAATATCGTAGAAGTTTTGCATGCCGGAAACGGCACTCTGGTTTGCTGCGGGGAGCCAATGCATTTGTGCGAAGAAAATACACAGGACGCCACGCTGGAAAAGCATGTTCCGGTAATAGAAAAAGCTGAAGACGGAAAAACGCTTATAAAAGTCGGTTCCGAGCCGCATCCGATGATTCCGGAGCATTATATTGAATTTATTGAGATAATTTCAGAAGATGGAACAGAAATTCAGAGAAAATTTTTACATCCTGACGAACAACCTCTTGCTGAATTTAATTTTTCAGGTGATAAAATAAAGGCAAGAGAATTATGTAACATACATGGATTATGGAGTAAGAAAAATGATTAACGAAACAATGAACAAGGCTTTCAATGACCAGATTAATGCAGAACTCTATTCTGCTTATCTTTACCTTTCAATGAATGCTTATTTTGAAGAACAGAGTCTCACAGGTTTTGCAAACTGGATGAAAATTCAGGTTCAGGAAGAAATGGCGCATGCTATGGGCATGTATGACTATTTGAATTCACGCGACGGACATATCGTACTTGAACAAATTGACAAACCCGTATGCACATGGAACTCTGCTCTTGAAGTTTTTGAAGCTGTTTTGAGACATGAAGAGCATGTTACTTCTTTGATTAACAAGCTTGCCGATGTAGCAGAAGAACAAAAAGACCGCGCCTCAATGCAGTTCATTAACTGGTACATAAAAGAACAGGTGGAAGAAGAAGCAACCGCAAAAACCATCGTTGACAAGCTGAAAATGGCCGGAAATGACACAAATGCACTTCTTTTGCTCGACGCAGAACTCGGCGCAAGAACATACAACGCTCCGGTTATTGAATAAAAAAATAATCATAATAAAAAGTCCTCATTTTATGAGGGCTTTTTTTATTGCTGCATTAGCTCGTTGTAGATTTTGAGCGTTTCTTCGGCACGTTTTTTATTTTTCAACATTTTATAAGTATATGAAATATTGTAAAAAAATGACGGTTCAGAAGCATTGTATTTTATTGCGTTGGCAAAATAATAGCGCGCCAGCCGGTAATTTTCGCGTTTAAGATAACAGCAGCCCATATTGTAATAAGCATAAGCAAAATCTTCTTTGAGCTTAATGGCTTTTCTGAAATTTTCCATTGCTTTTGAGATATTTCCCGTTTCAAAGTAGATATTGCCCAGATTGTAATAGGCTTTGTAATATTTTGAATCCGCAATTATTGCTCTTTCGAGAAAAAATATAGCATCAAGCGGTTTTTCTCTATCCTGCGCAATATTAGCCAACAAAACCCAATCCTGAGCGCCCTTTTTGCTGTCGGGAATTTTTGTGAGCATTTCCATGCACTGGGGAATGTTATTTGTGTTGTAATAGAGCTTTGCCTGTTCCTGATAATCAGAAATTTCATCCTCGCTCAGCGCACAATAAGCAGGCGAAAATGAAAGCAAAATTACAAATATGAGATAAATAAAGCGTTTCATAGCAAAATTATAAGCTAAGCAGCTCCTTTTTCCAAATCCGTATGCCCCTTTTTATGTTAAAAAGTGTAACAATGCCACTCATTTAGGCCCGTTTTCATGCAAAAATAAATATTGAGGAATTTTATCAAATCGGAACAGATAGAGAATTAGTCAATTGAACATTAGTAGCTACAAAAATTATATAGTAAATTCTTCAAAATCCCGAAATTTCATCACCAGCCTTGGAAAAACCGGTGCAATTCTGCCTGTTGTTTTACTGGAAGCCACTGTAACCGGAGGAAGAACCTATCAGGCTTACAAACGCGACGGTTTTGTTGAGGCAAGGGAACGTGTCACAGAAGAATCTCTGGGTGCAGTTTTCTGGCTCTTCGGTGCAACGATGTTCGGAAAACTTATTGAAACCATCGGCAGAAAAACGCTCCCGCTCTCAAAAGAGGACTGCGATGTCGGAAAAGACGCAGTCAGAAAGCCTTTTGAGAACATGTGCATTGAAAAAGCAAAAGATAAAAAATTCAACAAAGAACTTTTTGCAAAATTCAAGTTCGGAAAGATTATTACGAGCTTGATTGCAGCCTGCGCGTTCATCGGATACGTTGTTCCGAAGATGAATCAGGCTATTACTAAAAAATTCTACACAAACAGAATCGAACCGGCAAAAGAGCTTGATGAAAAAACAGCGAAAATGCGCGCACGTTTCTATCATTCGCCGCAGGACGTAAATATCAATTCCGTACAAAACTTCAAATCCATTGTTTCCGACAAAACGCCCGAAAAACAGGCAATTTCGTTCAAAGGTGCAGAATTCTTTACGACAATGGCGCAAAATTTTGAACAAAACGCAATTTACAAGCTCATGGGAACCGACGTAGGAACAGTTACAGGACGTGCTGCCAATGCAAGGAACAAAGACGAAATGGTAGAAATTTTATTCCGCGACCTTGCGTCTATTCCGTTCTATTGCTTCACAACTCCGGCAATCATTGCATTCCTTAACAACAAAGATATTTTCAAAGGCGCAGACAACACAAAACTCAATCCGAACACAGCAATGGAAATTCACAACCATTTTGTTGAGTTGACAAAAGACAGACCCGACAAAGGTGCGATAAAACTTGAAGAATTCAAGAAATTCGCGCTCGGCTCCGATGAAGATTTCAAAAATCACTATGAAAAATTCTTCCCCAAAAAAGAAGAGGCAAAACAGGAAAAAATCCTCGGAATTTTCAACAAAAAGCCCAAAAAAGAATACAGAATTTTGAATCTGGAAGAATATAACAAAATTGTTGATGCAAATTTCAAAGGCGAAAGGGCTGAAGAGCTTAAATCTCTCGGTCAGAAAATGTCCGAGCTCCAGCCGCAGCTTCGTGTTGCGCAGGGCGATTCTTACAGATTGCAGTCTATTTTAACGGAATCCCAGGTTGAAGATATTTTAAAAGGTGGAGAAGCCCGCAGGCCCGAATTTATGAAGAAAATGCTCAACACCATTTTCTCCTCCAAAAAACAGCCCGACAGAATTGCCGACAAATACACATTCATCCCGCAGGGCGAAATTGAAGCCGCAAGAGAACGAATCCTCGGCTATGTTGATTCGATTTCACAGATTGCAGCCAAAGACGGCAAAAAAGAAGTTGACTGGGATGTCATGATGAAAGCAAACAAGAGAAATATCAGAAGAAACGGTCTATACTGGGGCGCAGCAATGGGCGTTTCCGCGTTATTCCTCTCGACAATCATCCCGAAAATCCAGTACTGGATTACAAAAATGCGCACAGGACGCGACGGATTCCCGGGTATTGAAAATTACCGCGAAAATGAGCAGAAAAAATCAGTTTAATCCCTGTTTTCCATCAAATCAGCAAGCGCATTGACGATTTGCGGATCCCATTTGATTTCTGCTTCTTCTTTCAGGATGTTCAGGGCTTCTTTATTGGTCAACGCCTCACGATACGGTCTATCCGCGCGCAGGGCGCAGTATGCGTCCGCAATAGCGATGATTCTTGAGCCCAGAGGGATGCTGTAACCTTTCAGCCCTTCAGGTTCGCCTCGTCCGTCCCATCTTTCGCGATGATAATGGATGTACGGGATAACTTCCGAGAGGAAATTTATGCTCATCAGCAGGCTCACGCCGACATTCGGGTGATTTTGAAGTTTTTCCCATTCGGATTTGTCGAGTTTTCCTTTTTTGTTGAAAAGTTCTTTGGGAAGCGTGATTTTGCCGATATTTTGCAGCAATCCTGCGTAATAAATCAAATCTTTTGTTTTTTCATTGAGTTCAATGTAGTCGCAGAGCTCTTTTGCGAGGTTTGCAACATTTTGTGAGTGATTGTTGTGATATTCGCTTTTTGCGTCAACAGCTTTTGCGAGCATTTCAACAAATCTCTGCTGTTCTTCGCCCAAATCGCCTATTGTTGCGGTAAGTTCAGCTCTCAGGTGTTGAAGTTCGGAGGTTGTGATATTTTCGTCCTCAATTGCTTTAGCTGTATCTTCTGTCAATTCCTGCAAAAGCATAGAAATCGCAAACAACCGCGCAGTAACTTCTACAAGGGTTTTGAATTCATCGGAAAGATGTTTTTCGCCATAAGATTCAAGAACAATCACACCGACCGATTCAGCATTGTAATGCATTGGAACAGCGATAAATTCTTTAACTTTATCTTCATTGAGCATGCTCAATGGCAAAAATTCTGGATTTTTATCTGCATTTTCGATTTTTAAGGACTTTCTGGACTTATAAACCTCGGAAACCATGCTTTTTTCGCCGTAAGCGTAGCCGATATTCATTGCGTAGATATCTTCATCGGCATCAATTGAGGAACCGACAAGAACTATGTCATTTGAGGTTTTATCCAGCCCTTTTGCAAACTCTTTTGACAGGAAGATATGGCATGCGTCAACTTCAAGCATTTGTACAATGGTTTTTGCAATGGAATTATAGATTATATAATCCTCTTTATTATTAAAGCCCAACACGCTCAGGGTGTTGTTGATTGAATAGATTGAAATCAACTCTCTGAGCTGTTTTTTAAGGCTTTCAGCCTTGTCTTTTGCGTCATGCTGTTTTATTTTTTGTGCTAAATCATCAGAAATCAAGTGTTCTGTAAGAAAATCACCGAGGTTGAGCGCAAAAATCTCCTCGAGCGGGTCTTCGCCCAGAAGTTCTGTGCTTCTTGTAAATAGTGATACTCCGTTTTCTGCATTGTTTTTAGTCATAGGTGCCTTCCTGTTTACCTTCATATTTGTATTATCGGCACAAGTGGTCAAAAACTTTATAGTATTTTACAAAACTTTATACTTTAGTTTAAGAAAGTTCATACTTGGTTCGGGAAAGTGCGGAATTATTGGGCTTTGTGCGGGTTATATGCTTTAAGCCAGAACGAAGGAGTAATCAGCCTTTTCCGTTCCGATTCCTCCGGGCATCCAACAGTAAAAATAAGCTTTCACATACATTTGAGCCCTCCCCCATAGTCACTCCAAAGGCTGATTACTCCTTCTTTGCATGTGGGGAGCTTTGTATTATGCTAAATAATTCTTCAAAGTAAAAAGTATGGTAAATTTATTTTTCGACGCCTATGAGCGAAGCGAATCGAGATAGAAAAATGAATTTACCATGCTTTTTACGCCCCGTCACCAGACAAAAGTCAGCACAAATTCAGAAACGGGGCTGTGCACCTAAACACACAAACCAATCATGCCAAAACAGAATGAATCCCCCGCCCAATATTAAAATGTTAAGCATTTGTCAAACCCGAAAAAATGCACTATTCTTTAATTATAAGAAGATTAATGTTATGAGTATCAACAATAAAATTATAGTAGTGGATGACGATAATATCGTACTTTCGGCGCTAAAAATGCTTCTTGATTTGCACGGATATGAAAACGCCGTGTATTTTGACGACCCGAAAAAGGCTCTTGAAAGCATTGAAAAAGAAGCGCCGGACTTGATTTTGTCGGATTTTATGATGCCACAGATGAACGGGATTGAGTTTTTAGGGCATGCAAAAAAACTTTGCCCTGATATAAGCATGATTCTTCTCACAGGCTACGCTGACAAAGAAAATGCAATAAAAGCAATTAATGAAATCGGCATTTATAAATATATTGAAAAACCCTGGGACAACGCGGATTTGCTCCTAAACATCAAAAACGGCTTAGAAAGAAGCCATCTTATAAGCGAATTGAACAAAAAAATCGAAGAATTGTCCGTCGCAAACTCAAAACTCGAAAAATACTCGATTTCGCTGGAAGAAATCGTAAAAGAGCGCACAAAAAGCCTCGCAGAATCGAACACAAAACTGAGTGCAATCATAAATTACTGCGCGGACGGAATCGTGCTGGTTTCCAACGAGGGCAATATTCTCCAGTCAAACCCCGCGTTTGAAAATATAACAGGCTTGAGTTCAAAATTTCTCATAGGAAAACACCTTGAAGAACTCGTGAAAAAGATAAACGACGGCGATTTGAACAAAATCACAAAGGGCGAAGAAGTGCTCGTGCGTGATGTAGAAATAAAAAACTGCATAAATGACCGAAATGTTCCGGTCGAGATGAATTTTGCACCCGTTTATGACGATATTCAAAGAATTTCCGGCTATGTCGGCGTTGTCAGAAATGTGAGCCTCCAAAAAGAGATGGAACGGCTCAGAGATGACTTCATTGCGACGCTTACGCATGACCTGAGAACGCCTTTGCTCGCTGCGATTCAGACTTTGCAATTTTTCCTTGACGGTTCGCTCGGAGAAATTGAAAACCGCCAGAAAACACTGCTCGACACAATGAAAAAAAGCAACGAGGACATGCTCGGGCTTGTAAACGCGCTTTTGGAGGTTTACAAATACGAATCCGGCAAGCTTAACCTTTGCAAAACGACTTTTTCGCTTAAAAGATTCATAGAAGAATGTATTTCACCCCTGGAAGCGCTTGCCCAAAAGAAAGAAATAACGCTTATTGCAGAAATTGGAGCAGAGGACGCTGAAATCACCGCTGACAGAAACGAACTTCGCCGCGTAATAATGAATCTTTGCGGAAACGCGCTAAACCACACCCCGTCAGGCGGAAAAATCGAAGTTTGCGCAAAAAATCAGCATGGCGATTTGATTTTCAATGTAAAAGACAACGGAATCGGCATTCCGAAGCAGGATTTGGGCAAATTATTCAAACGTTTTTCGCAGGGGACATCGCAGAAACGCTCTGCGGGCACGGGATTGGGGCTTTATCTTTCAAGACAGATTGTCGAAGCCCACGGCGGGAAAATCTGGGCTCAAAGCGAAGTTTCCAAAGGAAGCGATTTCTTTGTAATGATTCCTGAAGCGGTAAATTCCGGAAAAGAAGTAAACATTAATTGAGGTAAAAATGACGATAAAAGTTTTGCTGGTCGAAGACCATACAATGATTAGAATGGGCACTGCGCTTGTGATTGAGCGAACAGAGGGCATTGATTTGGTCGCAGAAGCCGAAAACGGTCAAGAGGGTGTTGAAAAAGCAAAAGAATTTGACCCGGATGTGATTCTTATGGACATCGGGCTGCCCGTTATCGACGGAATTGAGGCTACGCGCCACATAAAAGAAATGGGGCTAAAGGCAAAAATCCTCATTTTCACTTCACGCGACAATGATGACGATGTTTTTGCCGCGCTTGCGGCCGGAGCCGAGGGTTATATAATGAAAGGCGCAACAGCAGAGCAGCTTGCGTCCGCAATAATTGCCGTAAACGAGGGAACAGCCTGGCTTGACCCTGCAATTGCACGGCTTGTGCTTTCAAATGTGCAAAAACAGTCAAAATCCGCGCCCCAAACAGAAATTAAGACCGGAAAAAATTCTTTCGGGCTGACAGAAAGAGAACTTGAGGTTTTGAGCCTGATTGTTGACGGGCTTTCTAACCCCGAGATTGCGCAAAAGCTTTTTATCACACGAGCCACGGCAAAAGCCCATGTTCACAGTATTTTGCAGAAATTATACGTCGATGACAGAACACAGGCGGCTGTTACGGCAATGAGAGAGGGGCTTGTTTAAATGTTCTGGCGGATTTGCCTGATTTTTGTTGTTTTTCTGGGAGTTTGCGGGTCGTCTGTTGCCGAAAAGGTAATGAGAACAAATCAAATGCCCAAAACAATGGCAGAATACTACGAACAGGCACAAAAAGCCGCAGAAAACAAAAATCCCAATCCTGCAGCAAAAATTGAAAAAGACGAAACAATCATAAACATGCCCGACCCCAAAATCGGCCTGAAAAAATACAACAATCCGCCGGGAATGGTCGAAACAAACCTGAAAACCTTAAAAAAGAAGCGCCAGATGAACTCTATTGGCGTGGCTTCGCCGGACGGAACCAGAATGATTTTTACGAGGTATTATTATTACCCGACCTGCAAAATGACCGGCTCCGAGCTGTTTTTGATGAATCTTGACACATCCAAAAACCTCAAAAGCCGCCTTGAAGAGGCGAACACCTACGTAGGGAAAATTTCTGTTTACAAAACAGGCATGGATTCGATGGATTACAATGTTCAGCGGACTTTAACGATTCTTGACTGGTCTGCTGACGGAAAAATGGCTGCGATTAAAGAAAAAATCTCCTACACCGAAGACGGGCTCTGGAAAACGAACCTGCTTGTTTATGATTTCACAACGGAAAAGCTCAAAGACCTTTCAGAGGTGCGTTCAGCAATAAAATATTACTGGCTGAACAATGAGGAGCTGGATTTGAACGCATGCCGGTGGGATATTTTCCCTGTTGGCTGGGATGCGCTAAATCCCGAGCGGATAATTGTCATGGCTTATGCCTATACCGGCGAACGCCCGAAATTTCTCGGCACATGGTCGGTTGACGCAAAAGGCGACCGCTCAATGTTAATGTCATTAACAAGTGCGAACTTTCAAATCTCGCAAAACGGCACAGCGCTTAAACTTATTGCCGATTAATGCGGCAGGGCGTATAATTTAGAAAAAACGGAGTAAATTTTTGTACAAATATTATAAAAAATACGTTCCATACCTTTTTTTGATTCCTGCGGGAGTGATTCTCGTTCTTTTCTTTTTCATTCCGTTTTTTGAAACGATTGTTTTGAGCTTTTTTGATTACAACTCGAATATTTATCATCCGGCCTTTGTTTCTCTGGAAAATTACCTTGTGCTTTTAAAATCGCCGATTTTTTACAAGGTTTTGTTAAATACTTTCATTTATCTGCTTGTTGCGGTGCCGTTTCTGGTGATTTTTCCGCTTATTCTGGCGATTATGCTCAATCAGAAAATCAGAGGGCTTACTTTATACAAAATTTTGATTTATTTGCCGGTAATTGTGTCCATTGTCGTTGCGGCGATTGCTTTTAAGTGGCTTTACGCGCAGCAGGGGATTTTGAATTATTTTATGGAACTTTTTCACCTGCCTGCAATCGGATGGCTCACTGACCCCAATTTTGCGCTGTATTCAGTGATTCTGGTCACGGTATGGAAAGGAATCGGCTATTATATGATGATTTACCTTTCAGCGCTGATGGGGGTTCCCAAAGATTTGTACGAGGCGTGCGAAGTTGACGGCGCACCCCCCTTAACAAAACACCTTACGGTTACGCTCCCGCATCTTATGCCGACAATCGGGCTTGTTTCAACGATTTCGGCGATTTCCGCGATGAAAGTTTTCGTTGAAATCTACGTTATGACAAAAGGCGGGCCGCTTGATTCGAGCAAAACCATTGTTTATTACATTTACGAGCGGGCGTTTGAGAATCTTGATTTAGGAATTGCGTCAGCGGCGTCGGTGATTTTGCTTTTGATTGTTCTGGTTATTTCAATAATCAATTTCAAATACTTTGACGACAAGAGGTATCAGCTATGATGAAAAAGAACAAAAAAGCTTTCAACATCAAAGGATTTTACACACATTTGACGCTCATTCTGGTGTCTTTGTTGTCAATTTTTCCGTTTTTGTGGCTTCTTTCGACCGCATTGAAAGGCCCTGACGAAAATATTTTTCAATATCCGCCCGAATTTTTCCCGAAATTCCCAACCTGGGAGAATTTTAGCGGAGTTTGGAAGCAGATTCCGTTTATGCTTTATTTTTGGAACAGTATGATAGTTGCGGGGTTTACGGTGCTTTTAAACCTGATTTTGTCGGCGCTTGCGGCTTATCCGCTGGCAAGGATGGATTTTAAGGGCAAAAAAATAACGTTTTATGCGATTCTTGCGACGATTATGATTCCTTTTCAGGCGATAATGCTGCCGGTTTACCTTATCGTGCTCAAATTGAACATGGTGGACAGTGTAAACAATTTTATGGGATTTTTGGGGCTGATTTTGCCGTTTGCGGTGAATGCGTTCGGGATTTTTCTTATGCGGCAGGCATTTTTAGCGATTCCGCGCGAGCTTGAGGAGGCGGCTTTTGTTGACGGGTGCAATGTTTTTCAAATCTGGTGGAAAATATTGATTCCGATGGTTAAGCCAACGCTTGCTGTTCTTGCGATTTTCACATTTATCGGCTCGTGGGGCGAATTTTTGTGGCCGAGCATTGTTTTAACGAAAAAAGCGCTTTATACGCTGCCTGTCGGGGTAAATGATTTACAGGGATTGTTCAGCGCAAACTGGCGCTACATTGCTGCCGGCTCAATCATCGCTACTGTGCCGATTTTGGTTTTCTTTATTGCAATGCAGAGGTATTTTATTTCCGGTGAGAATGAGGGGGCTGTTAAGGGGTAGTTTTAGCCGTTTTTTGGGCGGGGATTGTTTTGATTTGCGTTTTTTTTTGGGGGGGATTGGTGCTTTGGCGCGAAAATCGCAGGAGTTTCCTTTTTCGTTCCGATTCCTCCGTCCACGCGGGGATTTTTGCGGGTATTTTCGGTTTTTTTGCGGACTCCCCCATAGTCACTACAAAGGAAACGCCTGAGATTTTCGCTTTTCAGGATGGTAGCGGTGATTATACATAATAACATTCAAAAAAATCATGCAAAGTAAAAAGGAAAGGGAATTTATTTTTCGACGCCTATGAGCGAAGCGAATCGAGCTAGAAAAATGAATTTCCTTTCCTTTTTACGCAACAACAATCTACATATTGACAAAATGTTAGCCATGCCTTACAATTAGTTAGTAAAGTTTGTTTAACCTAACATACTACTACATGCAAAATTACCATAATTTACCTTTGAGATTGTATTTAGTGGGGCAATCTCATTTTTTTTGCTTAATCGTTCAAAACACGCATTTTGCACTCGGAACAATCAAACTCAAGCCCGTATTTTTTCCCGTATTCATCGACAAGATACAAATCCTGCGGTTTTGCGCCGTTTTTCAAACACAGACCGAGCTCGCGCCTTATGCAGTTTTTTGAAACCATAAGAGTTTTGCCCTTTGTGCCGGTTTCAAAGGCGCATTCCAGCACATTTGCGCCGCATTCTTCATAAAATTCCTTTGCTTTTTCATTTGAAACATTAAAAGTGTAATCCAGCTCCCTGAGCGGGTATTGAGGGGGTTCAAACTCTGTGATTCTTTGATTTGGCCTGTAGTTGTTTTTTCTAAATTGCTGATAAGCGCTGACAAATTCACGCCTGATTGCGTTGAGCTCTGAAACCGGCAAAAAATAGGAGAATTTTTCATCAACGCGAACTTTTTTAGCAAAAAACTCGCTATCGCCAAGTTTTGAAAACTGCGCAATAACGTTTTCGATGGCTTTTGACGGATTTTTTGCAGGTTCAAACGCCTTTTTCACTTCAAAAACGAATTCTTTGTTTAAATCGACGCAAAAGCCCTCACCTGTTACTTTTATGTCAATTTCAAGTGGCAATTTTCTTTCAAATTTTGCCTGATTAAGGTTTTTGTCAAATTCAGAATCAAAATTCCTGAAAACCTCCGCACCGCAGAACATTCCCGCTGAATCACGAACAACAATCGAGCTTCCGGAGGCTTTGATTACGTTCGTGCCTTTCAAATCGCCGTTTTTGTCAAAGAAAACAATGCCGTCTTGCGCGCGTAGGTTGTTTTTTCCGTTGATTTTTACGGTTGAACCTTTTATTTCCGTGATTTTACCGATTTTTTCACCGGTGAATTTCGGGGTTTTCGGGTTTATTAGATTTTTGCATTTTTCGCCTGCGTTAAAATCAGTGTAGCCGCGGTTGAAAGTTTTGTTGATATCAGGGATAAAATCCGTTTTTATAACGCCAAAAGACGGGCGCAGAGCTGGATTTATTGAATCAATGAGGTTTCTGTAATAAGAAACGACGTTTTTTACATAATTTTCGTCTTTTAAGCGCCCCTCAATTTTCAAAGAATCCACGCCTATTTCAATGAGCCGTTTTAAATGCTTTGCCATGGAAAAATCTTTCATTGAGAGCAAATATTGCGGTTTTGCGAGGATTTTTCCGTCTTTTGCCACGACGGAGAATTTTTTCCGGCAAGGCTGGGCGCATTCTCCGCGATTTGCGCTCCTGCCGCCCACAGAAGCGCTCAAATAGCACTGCCCGCTGTAACAAACGCATAAAGCACCGTGGATAAAAACTTCCAGCTCGACATTTGTGCTGTTTTTGACCTCCTCAATTTCCTTTAACGAAAATTCTCTGGGCAAAACCACGCGTTCGAGGTTGCATTTTTCAAGGAATTTGATTTTTTCAATGCTGTCGTTGTTGCACTGGGTGCTTGCGTGGAGCGGAATCGGGGGCAAATTCATCTTCAAAATCGCCATATCCTGAATAATCAACGCATCCACGCCGATTTCATAAAGATTGTGGATGAGTTTTTCTACGGATTCAAGCTCGTTGTCAAAAATAATCGTGTTCACTGTCACATAAACTTTGACATTGAATTTGTGCGCGTATTCTGTGATTTCTTTTATATCTTCGAGCGAATTTCCTGCCTTTTTTCTTGCCCCGAAATCAGCAGCCCCGAGGTAAACAGCGTCAGCGCCCGCGTTAATTGCGGCGATTGCACAGTTTTTGTCTCTGGCGGGCGCCAGAAGTTCGATTTTTTGTTTTGCGTGATTCATTACAAAATTATACAAAAAAATTTGCAAAAATAGTGACTTTTCGCTATGTTTTATTTATTCTTATGTTAAACACTATTAATCAAGGAGAAAAATATGCAAGTTATTTTAAGAAAAGATGTCCAGAATCTCGGCGAAGCCGGCGATATGGTTAATGTTAAAGACGGTTACGCAAGAAACTTTTTAATCCCCCAAAACTACGCAGAAGTAGCAACAAAAGGCGCTGTTAAAAACAGAGAACAAAACCTCCAGAGAATCAAAATCAAACAGGAAAGACTTCACAACGAAGCTCTTGAACTCGCTTCTAAAATTGAAGCTCTCGGACAAATTGAACTCACTGCAAAAGCCGGTGAAAGCGGAAAACTCTTCGGTACAATTACAACTAAAAAACTCGCCGAAGAACTCAACGCAAAACTCGGTTCTGAAGTTGACAGAAAAAATATTTCGCTGGATACAGCAATCAACCACGTTGGCGAATACAGAATGCTTATTAAATTGACTTCAAAAGTTAAAACCGAGCTCCCTGTAATCGTTTCAGCTTCTGAAATCATCAAAGAAGAAATCGTTGAAGAAACAGAATCACAAGAAGAAGTTTCTGCTGAATAATTTGATAAAAAATAGAACAAAAAGGCGCTCAACTATCGGGCGTCTTTTTATTTGGAAAATTAATGATAATATATTGTTATGCCAAACGAATTTAAAATAGAATCTCAATATAAACCCTCGGGCGACCAGCCAAAAGCGATTAAAGAGCTTGTTGAGGGGATAAATAAAGGGTATGATTCGCAGACATTGCTCGGGATTACGGGTTCGGGCAAAACTTTTACCATCGCAAACGTAATCGAGCAGGTGAAAAAACCAACCCTTGTTATTGCGCATAACAAAACCCTTGCGGCGCAGCTTTATAACGAATTCAGGGAGCTTTTTCCAAACAATGCGGTTGAATATTTTATCAGTTATTACGATTATTACCAGCCGGAAGCCTATATTCCGAGAACCGACACATTTATAGAAAAATCAGCAACAATTAACGACGAAATCGACAGGCTGCGCCACAACACCACCAGAAGCCTCTACACAAGGAATGACGTAATCGTAATTGCGTCTGTAAGCTGCATTTACGGCCTCGGACTGCCGGAATATTACTTTAGAGGTGCGCAAACCATAAAAGTCGGAGAGCAGCTTGAGCGCGATGAGCTGCTCAAAAGGCTGGTTTACGCGCAATATACAAGAAACGACCTTGAGCTCGACCGCTCTACATTCAGAGCACGCGGCGATACCGTCGAAATTATGCCGCCTTATGAAAAAGTTGTCACTAGAATAAGCTTTTTCGGCGATGAGGTCGAAAGAATTGTAAGAATTGACAATGTTACCGGCGAAATCCTTGAAATTCCCGAAGAAACAGTCATTTTTCCGGCAGTTCACTATATGTCCTCCGGCGAAGATATGGAAGAAACAATAAAATTAATCCGGATGGAGCTCCAGCAACGGCTCGGGGAGCTTTATGAACAAAACAAGCTCGTCGAAGCGCAGCGGCTTGAGCAGCGCGTAAGATATGATATTGAAATGATTAAAGAAATGGGCTATTGCAGCGGGATTGAGAACTATTCAAGGATAATCGAGCGAAGACCGCCAGGTTCCGCTCCGGCAACCCTTTTGGACTACTTTCCGGAGGATTTTCTTGTGGTTATTGACGAATCCCACGTCACTTTGCCTCAGGTAAAAGGAATGTGCAGGGGCGATAATGCCAGAAAAGATGTGCTGATTGACTACGGCTTCCGCCTGAGAAGCGCACGTGACAACAGACCGCTGACTTTTGACGAATTCTGGGGGAAAATTCATCAGAAAATATTCATTTCCGCAACTCCGGCCGAATTTGAACGCGAACAATCCTCTCAAATCGTAGAACAAATCATCCGTCCGACAGGACTTGTTGACCCCGAAATTACTGTAAAACCGACCCAAAATCAGGTCGATGATTTGATTGAACAAATCAAAATCAGAGCGGAAAAGAACGAAAGAATCCTCATTACCACGCTCACAAAGCGCATGGCAGAGGATTTGACAGAATATTTGACCCAGAGCGGAATCAGGGTTCGTTATTTGCACAGCGAAATTCAGTCGCTTGAAAGGGTGGAAATTTTAAGGGATTTGAGGCTCGGCGAATTTGATGTTCTAATCGGTGTAAACCTGTTGCGTGAAGGGCTCGATATTCCGGAAGTTTCGCTTGTTGCCATTATGGATGCAGACAAGGAGGGCTTTTTGCGCTCAGAAACCAGCCTTATTCAAACAATCGGCCGTGCTGCGCGAAATTCCTGCGGACAGGTTATTATGTATGCCGACAAAATCACCGAAAGTATGGACAACGCAATAAAAGAAACCAACCGCCGCCGCGAAATCCAGATGAAATACAACAAAGAGCACGGAATCGTGCCCAAAACCATTAAAAAGCCCATTGAAAACAACCTTTTACAGCTTGTTTCGAGCTACAGGAATCTTGAAGATATTGTTGCCGAAGAAATGGTCGAAAACAATCTCAACGTCAAGGATATTCCAAAACTCATCACAAAACTCGAAAAAGATATGCACAAAGCAGCCAAAGTGCTTGATTTTGAGCGCGCAGCGGAAATTAGAGATCAGCTGAAAAAGCTGCGTGAGATGGTGAAAAGTTAATTTAATCAAATAATAAGCCTGAAACATTACATTTCAGGCTTCTGGATAGGATGGTTGGATAAAATTTATACTTTTTCAAAGCTCAAAAGCTTAAACCCTCTTTTTCTTGTTTCGGACTTAACATCGGGGATTTCATAGCAGTCTATGCACCTTGCCTCGTAGGTTTCATCCCCTCCAATCATAATCAAAGGCGAGCTTTTATCCGCAGGAACGCCGTTAATCAAGCGCTGTGTGCGGGTTGCGTGGTCAGAACCGCATTTCATACAAACAGCAGCAAGTTTGTCCACTTTATCAGCGAGGCAGAGGAGTTCGGGCATATATCCGAAAGGTTCGCCTTTAAAATCCAGGTCAAGTCCTGAAGCAATTACGCGTTTTTTTGAATTTATCAGGTGTTTTACAACATTTACAATATTTTCGTCAAAAAACTGAATTTCATCGATTGCAACGATTTCATCAGAATCGCTCACGTGGTTCAAAATGTCATTTGCATCTTTTACGGTGATTGCGTCGAGCCAGAGCCCGTTTCTGGATTCAATATAATCGCCTTTTGAGCGGGTATCGATTTGCGGACTGATTACTTTTACCTTTTTTTGAGCAATAATGCAGCGTTTTACGCGTCTTAACAGCTCTTCTGTCTTACCGCAGCTCATCGGGCCGGTAATTATTTCAAAACTGTATCCCATTTTCTAAAATCTCCCCTTTTCAAATTCCCTAATCGTCATGTCTGACGCTCTTTGCATGCTCATGTAACCAGTTTTTTTCATGACAATCCATACTCCTATTATATGACATGCAGAGAAATTGCCAAAGTTAGAAATTAAAGTTATACTAAAAAAAATCAAAAATAAGGGGTATCAATGCATCAAAATATAATTTATACGCTCACAGCAGGGCTCTCAATTGCGCTTGTGCTGGGTTTTATTACGCAAAGGCTGAAACTCTCGCCGATTATCGGCTATTTGATAGCCGGAATGTGCGTCGGGCCGTTTTCGCCGGGGTTTGTTGCTGATTCTTCTGCGGCAAATCAGTTTGCAGAAATAGGCATAATCCTTTTGATGTTCGGAATCGGGCTGCATTTTCACATAAAAGACCTGCTTGCGGTTAAAAATATTGCAATCCCCGGTGCTGTAACGCAAATTCTCATAACAACACTGTTTTCAATGTTTCTGGCGCACCTTTTTGGCTGGGGATGGGGCGCGGGAGTGGTTTTTGGTATCGCGATATCTGTTGCCAGCACGGTTGTGCTAACAAGAGTTCTCGCAGAAAACCACAATTTGCACACTCCAACAGGCCATCTGGCAATTGGATGGCTTATTGTTGAGGATTTGTTCACAATTTTTGTGCTGGTGCTTCTGCCGGCGTTTTTCACGGCTCATCACGCAGAAATAACCATAGGATGGGCTTTTGTTCTTACTATAATAAAATTAACCGCGCTGGTTGCCTTTGCGCTGGCCTTCGGCAGGAAACTTCTCCCGTTAATTCTTTCTTATGTGGCAAAAACAGGCGCAAGGGACTTGTTTACGCTGATTATTCTTGTGCTTGCGCTCGGTATGGCGGTAGGTGCGGCAGAATTTTTCGGCGCTTCAATGGCTTTGGGCGCTTTTTTGGCGGGGCTTGTTGTCGGGCAGTCCGATTTCAGCGCAAGAGCGGCTTCCGAGGCGCTGCCAATGAGAGATGCGTTTGCAGTTTTATTTTTTGTGTCCGTAGGTATGCTTTTTAACCCGTTTTCGCTTGCCAGCGAATGGGATTTGGTGCTTGCGGCATTGTTTATAGTTCTGGTTGTAAAGCCTGTTGCGGCTTTTATTGTTGTAAAACTTCTGGGCGGTTCTGCGACAAAAGCGCTTAGTGTAGGGATTTCGCTGGCTCAAATCGGTGAATTTTCGTTTATTCTCGCCGGTTTGGGGGTAAATCTGGGGGTTTTGCCGGCAAAAGCGGCCAGTGCAATTATTGTTGTTGCAATTATTTCAATCACACTGAATCCGCTTTTATACAGGATAATTGAGCCGGTTATGAAGTTTTTCAGAAAAAAAGGGTTCAAAGACAGCGACCTGCCCGAAGAAGAGAGGATAAAAACGGACAACGACCATCACAGGGTTATTCTGGTCGGATACGGGCCTGTCGGGCGCGTAGTTTCGAGGATTTTGCGCTTCGGCGGAATGGATGTGGTCGTTATTGAGCTGAATATCGACACTGTAAAGGAGATAAAAGAACTCAAAGACAAAGGGCTGTTTGCAGTCTATGGAGATGCGTCAAACAAGGATGTTTTGCTATATGCAGGCATTGAAAATGCAGAGGCTTTAATAATTTCGCCCTCAAACGCGCCTGCAAGCGAGATAGTAGAGGTTGCGCGTTCGCTCAACAGCGATATAAAAATAATTATTCACACAAACTATTTAAATGAAGCAGCAAAACTCGAAAAAAGCGGTGTCCAGGCGGTATTTTCCGGCGAAGGCGCCGCTGCTGCGGATATTTCCAAATATCTTATGTGCGAATTAAGCATTATGAGCGAAGAATTCGAGGCAGAATGCAGGAGAATTAACGGTATATAAAAAAACAGCGCTTTCTTATTAAAAAAGCGCTGTTTTTACGTTTTTTCCCCAACTAGTTTTTAGCTCTGTTGATGATTTTTGAATCGTCGTTATTCCAGCTGAATTTGGCTCTGAGTTCGCGTCCCACGCGTTCAATTTCGTGTTCTTCACCCTCTTTTTCAAGTTCTTTGAACTTTTTCATGCCGGAATTGTACTCAGCCAGCCAGTTATTTGCGAAAGTTCCATCCTGAATTTCAGAAAGTACTTTTTTCATTTCAGCTTTGACAGCAGGAGTAATAATTCTCGGCCCTACAGTCATATCGCCCCATTCAGCGGTATTTGAGATTGAATATCTCATGTCTGAAATGCCGCCCTGATTAATCAGGTCAACAATCAGCTTCATTTCGTGCAAGCATTCAAAATAAGCCATGTAAGGTGAATATCCAGCTTCAACAAGAGTTTCAAAACCGGCTTTTAAAAGTGCGGAGCAGCCGCCGCAAAGAACAGCCTGTTCACCAAAAAGGTCGGTTTCTGTTTCTTCTCTGAAAGAAGTTTCATAAATACCCGAACGGCCGGCCCCGATAGCAGCTGCATAAGCGAGTGCAACCTCTTTTGAGTCGCCTGACGGATTCTGATAGATTGCAATCAGCGACGGAACGCCTTTCCCGAGTTTATATTCGCTTCTTACCGTATGTCCGGGGCCTTTTGGCGCAACCATCAGGACATTTACATCGGCAGGAGGAACGATTTTTTTGTAATGGATGTTAAAACCGTGAGCAAACATCAAATACTGGCCCGGTCTGAGGTTAGGTTTGATTTTTTCTTCATAAACTTTAGCCTGAACTTCATCAGGGATGAGGATTTGGATTAAATCAGCCCATTTTACGGCTTCTTCAATATCCATAACTGTCAAGCCCTCTGCTTTTGCTTTTTTTGCGGAAGCTCCGTCCGGACGCAGCCCGACAACAACATTTACTCCGCTGTCTTTAAGGTTTGTGGATTGACCATAGCCCTGAGAGCCGTATCCGATGATTGCGACCTTTTTATCAAGGATTTTGTTCATATCAATATCTTTATCCATGTAAACTTTCAATTCATGAGTATTGTTCATACTTTTCTCCTTTACTTTTCCGTATCCGATAATTTTAGCATAATTTTTGCGGGAAATGTGGGAATATTAAAAAAGTTTAAACATTTTAGGCCTGTGTAAGTGTTGGTTTATGGAAAAAAGAGCCGCGTTTTCATTTTTCCGGCTAAATTTGAGAAAACTCACAGGCGCAATAAACTAAAAGCGGAACCTTTCGATTCCGCTTTTGAATTATTATTAATATTTGAATGACATTTTGATGTTTTTGTCGATGAGGCCCTGGCAGGAGTTCATTTCTTCATCAATCATTTTCAGTTTATGCTGATATTCCTGAAGCTGCATATCCAGTTTCTTTTCCATTATGTTCAGCCGCTCTTTTCGAGCCTCCAGTTTTTTAACAATAGGGTCATCAGAGTCCAAATCGGTACCGACGTTTAACAAGTCCGTAACAGTACGCGAGAGGTTCATTTTTGCCTCTGTTATTAACTGAATTTTGTACTCAAGGTCGAGCCTGTACGCATTCAGGTACATTAATCGCATTGTTGAAGTTGCCAATCCCATTTTAGGAACCCCTATCTAGTCTGATTTAGTTTTTGACCTTTCAAAAATACGTGTTCGTTGTTTTCGGCGATGAGCTGTTCCATCTGGTTGAGCTTGTACATTTGATAATTAACTTTGTACTTCGCTATCTTCAATTTTTTGTTCATTGTCAGAAAATCTTTCAGTATACCGACAAGATAATTCGACATTGCCTGTAAAGGATTTGTTCTTCTCAGATATGAAATAACATACCCGAAGAAGTTCAATAGGTTTTGAAGATTTGTTTGGATTACTTGTTGGAACAATTCTTACTCCTTGCCCGCACTTCGGACACCTACATAACTATAAAAACAAAACTTATGAATAAATTGCCCGCATTTCATCCCTTTTTAATATTTCTTAACAAAATATCAATGCAATTTATCCGGCATCTGCTGCAATCTTGAAGAAAGCGAGGTTTGCCTTTTGTTCTGTATTAGTTATCGGCTTTTGAGCGGAAAACTTTAGCAAATTGTGGTCAAAAAGCGGCAAATTGTAATAATAATTTACAATTGTATCAATTATCACAGCTAAAGTTTTAATTCTTATTATATTCATTGCACTCCCGAAGTTTTGTACGCCAAGCCGCCCTTTGTTAAGGGCTTTAATTCTGAAATTTAGACGATTACATGTTTTCGACCTGCTTTTTGTCGCCCTCAAGGTCGTCTTTAAGCATCTTTTTAACAATATCGCCCTGAGTATCAAGCATTTTTACAACAGTTTCAATATTTCTGACCCTGTTTGAAAGGATTGTGTCAGCATTTGAAACGATTCTGCCGGAAACATTCTGATATGCGGCCAATGCAGCAGAACTTGTGCCCTGTAGCAGATTGCCCGCAACAGTTGCCGCAAGCCCGAAGCCGCCCATGTAAGGCGCCATTGCCTGAACAACACCGGCTATACCGGAAATCGTTCCTGCAGTAGGCAAAACCCATCCGGAACCGGGAACGCCGAAGCCCGAAGCAACTCCGGAAAGGTAAGTTGCCGAAGTAGCGCCAACCGAACCGCCAATGCTTGCCGCATCATACAAAGCTGAAGCGCCGCCTGTCATTGTTCCTGTATCAGAACCGAAGCCCCAGAACACATTTGCTGCGCCGTTAGGGAATCCGGGGTAGTTTCCGAGGCTGGTTACGCCAAATGCCGCACTTCCGCCGTCAAGGATGGAGTTTGCGCCGCTAATCGGCGACCAGTAAGAGGTTCCGGGGACATTCATTGTTTGAGTCCCGCCCATAACTGACATAAATGCACTCGGAGCAATCAAACGCGCTATGTTCCACAAGAACGTGCCTGCGGTACCAAAACCGGCCCCGTCCAGAGCAGAACCGCTGACGGTAAGGTCGCGCAACCTGTCGTAGGTTTCAAACATCTCTGCTTTTGCAGCCGAGCTGGCATTTCCGAATTTATTTGCTATTACTAAGTATCCGTCGTTTTTGTAGGACATAGTTTCCTCACATTATTATCTGTTTAACTAGCTTTGGAACGTTTTGAATACGTTTTCAATATTTTTATCAATTACTTTTTTAACAGATTCAAGTTCTGTTTGCAGAGCTTCTTGTTCCGTGTCGAGTTGTTTTAACCGGAGCTCAAGAGTTCTGTCAGTTTCCTGGAGTTCTTCTGTTTTTGCGTTGATATCTTCAACTTCTTTTTCGTACATCATTTTTTCATAGTTATATTGATTCATTGCAGCATCATATCCGTCTTCATCATACTCGCTGGAGGGTGAAAGAGCATAGTTATGAGTGCCGGAATCGTCTGTCCAGTACAAAGAAGTATAAAGTCCGTCTTCTGATTTGCCAAGTGTTGCATTATTAACGGTCTGGTAAGTATTTTGCTGTGCAGTCATTGTTGTAAAGAAGTCAACATCCTGCGTGCTTGTATCTGTCGGGTCAAATCCGGTTTTTGATGCATTAATATAATAAGTTGCCTTATTTGTGGGGTTTGTGAATTTGTAATAAGTGTCACCTGCTTCGTTTTGATATGAAGCAGCACCTGTTTTGTTGAATTCATCGCACAAAGTCTGGCTAATTCCTGTAACAGGGCCTTTCAATGTAAACTGGGTGCCATTTGAGAGGTTAATGCTGTATTCAGTTTCAGAGTTTTTGATTACAGAGACCTCTTGATTAGCCAGCGCACCATACTGCGGCACATTTTCCTGTCTTTTTATGGTTACTGTATACGTCGTAGGTGAAGAACCGGCATTTTCTTCAATTGATTCCAGTGTAGAGGAGCCGCTGACGCTGGATGCGTCTGAAAAAGAGTAGGTTTCCTTTTTATAGTCTTCCTGAGAAGGCGGAGTCGGAACCTGCAATTCAAGTAAACGCCTGAACAAGCCTGCGCTCTGGTTTGCCAGAGCCGTTCTTTGCTGGTTGACCTGCTGACCTTCATATTCGGTATTAGTTTTTCTTGCCTGCAAGCCTAAATATCTTGCCTGAGAAGCTGCCATGCCCATATATTCACCGCTTTCTTTTTATTTACCTAACTGTTTAAATTTAATAATTTCCTTCGTGTTGTCAATATTCCCGTATTTTACATTAAGATATATTACATCCTTATTATACGGTGTTTTCGGGGCGTTTCAAAGACAAAATCCCCAAAAATCATCTTTTTGGTGTACTCCTTTTTTTAAAAAAATACCGATTTCCGTTTTACACCGGAAATCGGCGATAATCGGAGTATTTATGCAAAAGTTTTAAATGTTTCTTCGATGTTCTTATCAATAACCTTCTTAACTGCGTCCATTTCGGTTTGAATTGCCTGCTGTTCAGTATCGAGCTGTGTGAGGTGCAATTCAAGAGTTTTATCCTGTTGCTGGATAATAGTTGTTTCTGCGTCGATTTCAGCGACACGTTTGTCATACAGCGCTTTTTGAGAATTGTATTCGTTCATAGCTTCGTCATAAGCTTCATCATCCTGAACAGTCTGCATTTCAAGAGCGCATGTTACAAAGTTTTTCGGATTTCCTTGTTCATCAACGTCTGTTGCGAATCTGATGCTTGTATATCTGCCTGTTCCGTCGTTTGCAACAGTAACTTCCGCTGAGTCGTAATGGAAAGTTTCATCTTTAGCATATCCCTGTTGTGCGTAAATCATAAGATTTGACGGATATTCAGAAGCTGCTGGATCAAAATCTTTAGAGTT
Source organism: uncultured bacterium (assembly GCA_900547155.1). Lineage (GTDB taxonomy): Bacteria > Cyanobacteriota > Vampirovibrionia > Gastranaerophilales > Gastranaerophilaceae > Spyradomonas > Spyradomonas excrementavium. Next base: position 44,251 of record URFH01000001.1, read on the forward strand.
AATGAAGTATGCGATACCGGTTTCTGTATTGGTGTATTTGTAGTAAGTATCACCTTTTGCACAGTTTCCGGGTGCGCCTTCGGAACCGTTAAATTTATCAGTCAATGCGTCGTATGTATTCGGACCGCTCAAAGTCATATATGAGCTACCGCCAATGCTTATTGAATAAGTAACAGGGTCGCTGTCGCTTTTTCTGATTTCATAAGAGTTTGAGTCGCCTGTTCCGTAAGTTCTCTGGGCAACGGTGTAGAGGTAATCATTTTTAGGATAAGTACCATCTACGGTATAAGTCTGTTTTCCGTCTTCTCCGATAGGATTTTTGAAGATATAATCCAATGAAATAGTGTCGGATGTTGAAGGGTTTGTGAAAACAAAAACTGTTTTAGAATAATCTGAAGCAAGCGGAGGAGTAGGAACTGAAAGGGCAAGCATTTCGTTAAATAAACCTGCACTCTGGTTTGCCAGAGCAGTTCTCTGCTGGTTGACCTGTTGGCCTTCATATTCAGTGTTTGTTTTTCTTGCCGTGAGGCCTAAGAATCTGGCCTGTGATGCTGCCATTCCCATTGTTAAATACTCCTTAAGTTTTTGTTTTGCATATCTGTTTTATTTATCGGCACATTTGAATTAAAACTTTAGGATTTTAAATAAACATGTTACATAACTTTACAAATATACTAAACCTACACACCCGTGAATATAAGGAAGCAGCGCCAAAAGTCAACAATAAGCGCAAAAATCCCGTCATGAAGAAAGGACGGGATTTTTGCAAATATTTCATAATTAACGTTTTTACTCTTCTGATTTTTGCATTTTTTCACGCAAAGATTTTCTTTTCCTAAGGAGTTTTGGAACACCTTCTGATTTTTCAGCCTCAAAAGAAGCCTCGCCTGTAACATTCATCAAAAGGCAGTTAATAAGAGCCTTTTTGCCGATATCAAAGTTTCCATCCAGCGTCAAATGCGCCCCCTCATCAGAAAGAGAGCTAAGGAATTTTGCTACTTCTTTGAGGATTGCGCCCAGTTTTGCATTATCCTGAACTTTTAGGATTTTTTTTGTCAGTGTTTTGACGGGGATTTCAAAACTTTCCATCGTAACATCTTCAAGTGTAACGCTTGTTTCTTCCAAGATTTCGTCAATATTCGAGCTTTTTTTAATTCTATCTTTCAGTGCCATTTTTCTTTCCTGTATCTATTTATTTTGTAATCTGCTTGTTATTAAGTAGTCGCAAAGCTTTGAGGCAAACTCTTTATAATTAACCGCGATGTTTGAATCCGGATTTATCCTGCTTACGGGTTCGCCTTTGTTTACGGCTGACATCATTGTAAGATAATTGTTCGGAATTTTCCAGTAAACTTTTTGTTTTACAACATCTTCAATGTCAGAAGTCTTGATTTCCTCGTTTTCCATATATCTGTTGAGCACAAGTTTGATTTTTTCTGCGCTGTAACCGAGTTTTTCAAAAAGGTTTTTGCAGCGCTGGAGATTTCTTATTGCAGGAAGATTCACAATTGCAATCAAAAGAATAACATCCGAAATATCAAGCGCTTTTATGGATTTTGCGTCAATACTGGTGCTTACATCGATAATTATATAAGAAAAAATCTTTTTAAGCCTTTTTATAAGCGCCTCAATCTGCTCTGAGCTGATTTCCTTGGATTTTTCGATATTAACAGGGTCAGCAACAACGTATAAAGTGGAATTTTTATACTGCGAAAGCGACTGATTAAGCTCGGAATCATCCATATTGTCGAGATTTTTTACAATATATGCAATATCAAACCCCGGATTCAAATCAAGAAACGTAGAAACATCGCCGAGCTGCAAATTCAAATCAATGAGCGCAACTTTTTCCTTGGTCATATCTGCAATCTCAACAGCTGTATTAACAGCAATAGAGGTTTTCCCGATTCCGCCTTTGTTTGAGAAAGTGGAAATGACTTTGCAGGAATTTGCCCCGACTTCATCATCATTCTCCGAAAAAGCCCTGATTAATGTGCAAAAAGCGGTTTCTGTGACGGGTTTTGTCAGATATTCGCAGGCACCTGCCCGAAGAGCCCTGATTATAGAAGAAGTCGTGGATAAATCAGAAAGCGCAACGATTTTAACATGCCTTGCACTCTGATGGAGCAGAGAAATCGTCTGCAAAGCGTTTTGTGCTGCCAAATCTATAATCAAAACACAATCCGCGGTGTTTTTCACCGTATCAATGCACTCCTCCGGCGCACCAAATTCCGCACAGAGCTGAGCTGTATCAATATTTTTCAAATAGCTCTTCAAAATATTTCTTAAAGTTGCGTCAGAATCGACAATTATTACATTCAATTTTTTATCCATATAAAAGCCCTTATCTTCCGGATTTTATTTTACTATAATTTCGGGCATTTGTCAGGCAAAATAAAAAGGGTGCATCCGGCACCCTTATAAAAACCTACCTACCTTAAAAATAAACCGAGGAAATAATTTACGAGATATTAATTTAGTTATTTTTTATCTTTTTCTTGCTTTTTTGCTTCTGAAGAAGAACTCGCTTCCGAAGATGAAGAGGATGATTCAGATTTAGAAGAAGACGTTGTTGTTTCAGTTGTTTTTGTTGTTGTGGTGGTCGTCGTTTCTTCTTTTTTCTCCGGCGTAATTTTTCTGTCAATACCGCCTTCCGCTTTTTTGAGCTTGTTTTTAAACTCTTCAAAGACTTTTGGTATTTCAGAGGCGCTGCCTTTTTTCGCATCGACATCAGCCTTGAATTTTTCAATTTCTGCCGCTGAAATCGGACATTTTTCGCCATAATCAGCGATTAAAGCCGTTGCTCTGTCAGCGAGCGCATTTTTCAGGTGTTCAATTTTTGACGTATATTTTTTGCCGCTAAAATCATCATATATTGACTCAATAAGGTTGTAATCATCGCCCATGTAGCCTTTATCACAGATTTCTGTCTTGTAATATTCCATTACTTCGACAACATTTTCGGCTGTAATGTCATTCATTGTATCAGCAACACGCTTGTCACCGCCGACATTACCGAACATTCCCAGGAAGTTCAAACCTTTCATGCCTTCTTTTAGTTTTTCGGCAATAGTCTGCACTTTCAGGTCAAATTCGCCAGTATCATTCAGTGAATCTCTGTAAGATTTTACAGTGCTGCGCTCTTCAAGTTCTTTTTTGAGCTTTTCGACTTCCTCTTTGAGCTTTTTAACAGCTTCAGTGTCTTCTGCTGTTTCCTTTTTCTTTTTAGCTTCTTCTGTTTCAGTAACAGTTGTGGTCGGAGTTTTAAATATTTCAGCCCAAAGCTTCATAGTTTCTGCGTCATAAGCCTTCAAAAACGCTGTAAGCTTGTTCATCTGCATAAGCCAGCTGTTCCAGCCATTATTCACAGAATTTACATAATTCCATACCTGCCCGTCGTTATAAGCCGCAAGGGAGTCCATCGGATATGAGATAGTACGCCCTGCATAGTTTGTAGCATACTGCCAGATATTTTCGGCAGGTTCATATTGTGAAGAGAATACGGAAACTGATGACGCAGAGGAGGAGTTAGTTGATTTGACAGGGTTTGACTGTGCTTTAACCACAGCAGTCCATTCTTCCTGTGAAAGACCGATTGCGCCGTCTTTTGCCGTCAACTTTCCGTCACCGTCCGTGTCTTTTGCGGTGATAGTTTTTCCGTCTTTGATAACGGAATAGGTATCAGAACCCGTTTTTACGATTCTAATGTCTGCCATCTTCGTATCCTCTAATTTCCTAAATAAATTTTTTATTCCTCGTTCCTGTTTATATAAAAAATTTTTCAGGGACAAAATTGCCTTTTAGAAGTCTTTTTTTAACGCAATTTGCCTCAAAAGTGCATAAATCAAGGATTTTTCAGATTAACAAAACTTAATATTTGCTGAAAAAATCGCATGACAATTGAAATTATTTAACATAATATAAGTGGAATATGACCAACGAATTTAATCACTACACAGTAATGGCAAATGAGGCTGTTGACGCGCTTAATTGCGAAAACGGAAAGATTTACGTTGACGCAACGCTGGGCGGCGGGGGGCATTCGGAGTTGATTTTGAAGAAAATTCAGCCGGACGGGCGGCTTATTTCCTTTGATATTGACGATGACGCCATTTCTTATGCAGGTGAAAGACTGAAAGATTACAAAAATTTAACAATCGTTAAGGATTCTTATACAAATATTAAAAAAGTTTTACAAAACCTCGGAATTGAACAAATTACGGGGGGAATTTTATTCGATTTAGGGGCTTCATATCACCAGCTGACCAGGCAGGAACGCGGTTTCAGCTTTATGAAAGAGGCGCCGCTGGATATGCGTTTTGATATGGACGCAGATTTGAGCGCTTATGACGTTGTAAACGGTTACAGCGAGGACGATTTGGTCAGAATTATATCAGAATATGGGGAAGAACGTTTTACAAAAAGAATTGTAAAAAATATCATCGAATACAGAAAGTCGAAAACAATTGATACGACAACAGAATTAGCCCAATTAATAAAAAAGTCTGTACCGTTGACTAAAGAAAAAATTCACCCCGCAACCCGCGTCTTTCAAGCGATTCGCATAGAAGTGAACCACGAGTTACAAAATATTAAAAATACATTAAATGATGTGCTCCATTTATTATCTGTTGGTGCTATAATTAGTGTAATAAGTTTTCACTCTTTAGAGGACAGACTTGTAAAACAATGTTTCAGGTATTATAGCGCTAAGTGCCGCTGCAAACCGACGGACCCGGTTTGTAACTGTAAGCCTCCGATGCTTGAATTAATTAACAAAAAGCCGATAACGGCGTCACAATCAGAGATAGAAATTAACCCGCCCTCAAGATCTGCAAAACTAAGGGTAGCGAAAAAAATATCTTCATGGGAGAACTAAATTGACAAGACCGGCAGTTGATTTACGCAAAAATCAATATCAATCATACAATAATCAGTACGCTTCTAATCCGATTATTGACGGTTACTTCCCAAAATATAAGACTTACAAAGAAATGGCGATTTCCCGCGTCAACAGGACTTTATGCGGGATTTTAGTGTTTTTCATTTTGCTTTCTGCAGTCAGCTACTATTTTGTCACAGCAAGCGAAATGACCCTCAACAAATACAGAAAAGAAACGCTTTCTTTAAACGATGAAAACGTTGAACTCCAGAACAGGCTGGATTATTTAAAATCATATTACAATGTTGATAAAGCAATGCAGCAGAAAAACCTGCTTCACAAGGCAAAAAGCGTAATGGAAGTAAATCAGACAGCGGCAGCCGGACTTGCCAGCAAATCTTCTAATTCTGCGGCGCAAAAGCCTTTCCAGTGGTCAATCGGATATTAATTTTAAATGGCGAACAACGAAATTGAATCGGCAATCAAAGAAATTGACGAAAAATTGGTACATTTTCCAGACGATTTTTCGCTTTATTATGAGCGCGGATATTTGTATTATTTACTTGGCAACGAGCAGCAGGCGCAATGCGATTATATAAAATCCGTGAACCTCGGTCTTGACTGCACGAGAAAGCCTTATTACGAATTTTGCCGTCCTGTTTTTAATTACAACCTCTGGCAGAAAATCGCGCTTGTTCTTGCGGCGATTTTCCTTGTTTTTGTTATATTTAAGGATTTCTGGGGTTTTCTTCTTAAATTAAAGCAATATTTATAGATTATTCCGCAAGATTCATGCCGTATTTTCTGATACGGAGCGCAACTGCGTCATCTTTTGCCTTATCTGTTTCATCAGGATTCAAAATTCCGAGCAAATCAACAAAATAACCCTTACCCTCTTTTTTTACGTCCTCATTGACCCAGATTACCATTTCATCAAAATATTCCTTGTATAAACGGTTTAAAGCGTTCAAATTCGGCTTTTTCTTCAGCGAAATCGCAATATCTTTATCAAGGCTGAAAGAATGGTAGGTTCTGTCTTCGGACGGAATGTTTTTGTCTTTCACAAGGCGAAAAACCTCGATATTATCGCATAATTCTTCAAACTGCATGCCAAAAACATCCTTATTTCCCGTTGCTTCATACAAAACATCGGCCAGAGCCTGCTCCATTGCTAGAGTTTTGAGCTTATTGCTCATTGAAAAATCCACTTTGCCGATAAGGATGATTTTTCCGCGGTCATTTGGCGATTTTCTTTTTGTAAGGTACCGGGCTTCATAGTTATCAATCTCTGCAAAATCTTTTGAATTGCGCAATTTTGCCGTTAATTCGCCCGAATAATCCTTCATAAAGGCTGCAGGCACAAAATCATATTTTTGAGCAATCTTAAAAGCAATATGTTTCAGCTTATTGTCCATTTCAAACTGGTCAGGGCTGTCAAAAATACATTCCGGAAGCTGGCTTTTTAAGTCCTCTGGCATATTTGCCTTAAATTTTTCATAAAAAGCAGCCTTTACTGCCGGCGGATAAGCGCTTTTTTCTGAAAACAGCACAAATAGCGAAGCTCCGTACTGATTCATGTAGTTTTTCAAGGCTTCTTTGGTGCCGTTTGTGACATTAACCGCCTCCATAATGTTCAAGGACTTCAGGGTGCGCTCAAAAGCCGCCTTTGACAATGCCGGATAATAATCGTCAACGACTTTATCTAGCTCTGAATCGCTCAAATCCTTTTTAAAGAACTCATACAGCGAATTTATCCTTTCAGCGTTCACTGGCTTGTTCTTTTTGACAATATTTAGCACATAGCGCCTGCCGTTTTTATGCGAATCCAGCACAATCGGCTCTTCCCCTCGCTCAAGATGATACATAGCCATTTTCACATCAGAGTTTGACATTGTATAAACATCGGGATTTTTTGTAAATTCATACAAAGTATCAGCCAGAGCCGCCTCAAGAGCCCTATTATATCTGGCAATTTCGGGAAGTTCTTTTGAAACGAATTTTTTCACAATTTCCGTTTCCCTCAAGTTCAATGCCGCACCGCGAAGATTTTTTGTCCACGCACGTATTGCCTCCTCGGGCAGCAGCTCAAAAACGGTTTCATACATATCGGAATAGAAGTTTTTGGGCATTGATTTTACTTTGCCGTAAACATGTTTATTGTAAGCATCGGCAAAATCCTTTTGATATTGCGGTTTTTCAGGATTTATTTCAATTTTCGGGGTTGAGGGCAGATTATTTTTGAATTTTTCAATTTCTTTTACGCGCTGGTTTTTGTCACGCATAATCTGCTTTTTCAGTTCCTCAAAAGTACCGCTTGAGATTGCTCTTTGTATTTTTTCCTGCGATAGAACAATCTTTTTGCCCAAATCTGACGCAAAATCAGGATGTTTTTCCCAGAATTCATTCATAACCCTCGACTGAAAACTGCTGAACTCCTGCGTAGAATAGAGCAAATCGGCCGGTTTGAAGACCTGATTGGCTTTTAAGAACGCAGAAAGCTCTTTTATCAAATCAGCGCTATGATTCCATGCGTCAATCATCGTATAGCGAAGCGGCTCGGAGCCGGATTTCATTTTTGAGATATAATCCGTCCTTTGCGCAGAAGTCATGCCCGCCCAGCGCGCAGAAAGGCGCTGCATTCGCTTTATATGGAGCGTATCGCGCTCTGCTTCGGATAAATTGGCTTCAAAAAGCTTTAATTTGTTCGTAGCCCATTTTTTGAAGAGTTCGTCCTGCGAAAGTTTTTGTGAGCCCGCTTTTGTATGTTTTCTTGGCGATTCTTCGGAAGTTTTTGCGGTTTCTGTGTTTTTATTTTGCTTTTCTTCGGCGCGCCGACTCTTTTTAAAGGATTTAAGCATTTCCAGCTCGTTTATATCATCCGCAATCATGTCCAGCATCTCATTTTTTGTATGCGAATACCACCAGTTCTCGAATTTTTCAACAGAAACCTTTGCACGGGCGGTTCTTTCGCTATCATCAAGAGAATCCCAGAAAGCGCGCTGTCCCTGAGAGATTTTTTCCCCGACCAAATCCGCATAACCGGCTTTTGTATACCTCAACGACTGCTGATATTCAAACTCCGGCAGCTCAATCCCGACCGAGCGCAAAGTTGAGCCGTAAACATAAGGAGAATCAGGATTTTTAAACCTGAAATCAGCTTTAAAATCAGGGTCAAGGTCGTTTTCAAGGTCTTTGTTTATTTCTTCAATGGTTTTTGCCTCGAGAAAGACTTTTTTCACAAGATAAACCGTCAAATTCTCACGACTTTTCAATACGCCCTGATTTGAAAGCGAAAGAAGTTCGTCATTTTCTTTTGCCGACATAAGAATGCCGCGTTTTGCCTTTGAATCAAGCGGATTTATCAGGTTTTTAAAAAGTTCTTCATCCGGGAAAGATTTTTTTATATCATCGACAGTTTGCGCGGATTCCAGCTTTGAAAACGCCCTTTTTTGCGCCTCCAAGGGCGTCAGGCGGGATTTGTCCTCCATAGATTCCACATACCGGCGCAAAGTAGAGGGCATTCGCTCCTTATTTGTATCATAAAATCGCTCAAGCCCCTTATCAACCCTTGCTCCGAAGGACATCAGGTGGTCATTGAATTTTGAACGCAGCTCAAAATTCGCCGCAGGGCTGGTTTGTGCAATGTTTTGAGCTGATTTTCCGGTATTTTTACTGTTTTTTGGCTGTGCAATATAAATTTGTGATGGCTGGACACACATATTATTTCCCTGTTATGGTTATTTAATGCAGCTGATTGGATTAATTTGCCATCAAAAAAAGTTTTGTTAATAAATTTTTACACAAGAGCAGAAAAGTATTATAATACTTGCGTAAAAAGTTTACGGAGAAATTTTATGATTAGATTACTCATTATCCTTATTGCAGCTGCCGGAATCTGGTTTGCATACACAAATTGGGGCTCAATGACCAAAAATGTCAACATGGAAAACGCGCAAAACGCAATCAAGCAAGAAAAAACAATCCAAAACGTAATGCACACGCGTTCTGACCGTGCACAGGAAGTGGAAGACGTTACCAGATAAGGTTTTTCCCTCAATTGTAAACAAACATTAAGAAAAGTATATAAAAAAAGGCAATTTTTATATACTTTTTTTGTTTATATATATACAAGAGAGAAAACCGAAAGAGAGCAAAGACAATGATTTCCAACCCGTTCGCAAACTATACTTTATCAATCACAACACAATATCACGATACAAAAGCAAGAGTAGAAGAAGCTCAAAAACAGCCCCCCAGAAAAAGATATACAAGTCTTGAATCAATGCTTGAAGAATGCTATTTTCTGGGTGCAACAAGATTCGGAACAAACTTCATTGCATAATAAATAATTTCAGACAAAACGGACTAACAGGAAAAACCAGACTAATAGAGAATTTTAAGCCCTCAAAAGAGGGCTTTTTTATTGGGTTTTTGGATGTTTTATGTAAAGATTGTTCCATTTGAGCACGCGGATGACGGCAAAGAGGGGCAAGAGGGGATGAAATTTGCGCAAGTGCCGTTCCCCACCCCAGTTCTCCCCGAGTTGGGGAGGGAGGTGAATAAGCGGTTGTTCCCCGCTCCGGCGCTACCCGGGTTGGGCGGGGAAAAAGTGTATAAAATCTTTACAGAATTGACTTTAGGGCGTATTTTATTTAAGATTTTACTAACTCAAACTTGGCGGATGAGGGAATGTCAGAAAATAAGAATCTGGATTTTAATAACCTTTCCGGGAAGTGTCTGATAGGAACCGACGGTGACACTTCGGAAACTATTCGCCTCATAACTTCGCTAAAAGATGAGCTTTCGTCAATTCAGTTTCTTACTGTGTGTAATTATTTCCTGCTGCTCGACCATCGGCCCGGCGTTTTGATTTTTTTGCTGAAAGAACTTGATAAATTCAGGGATTCTTCGTCCGTGGAGGCTGTTACAAGGCTTTTGCTGATGAAAGAACACATTGAACCGTACAATGAAATTGATTATACGGATGTGAGGGTTGTTTGCGCAAAACTTATTGCAAATCTCAAAGACCACAAATCGGTTTTCGCCCTGCTGGACTGCCTTAACAACAGAAATGAAAACTATAAAGTGCGTTTGAGCTGCGCGGATGCGCTCGGACGCCTCGGGGATAAGTACGCTGTTGCGCCTTTGATGGATATTGTGAGCGATGAAAACGAAAAATCCGTTTATATAAGGGAATCCGCAGCTACCGCACTGGGACTTCTGGGAGATTCAAGGGCAGCTGACCCGCTGATAAGCATTCTTGAAACAAAAAACGGGATTATGGACAAATTTACGTACCTGAAAGAGCGCGTAATCGAAGCCCTGAGCAAACTTACGCCCGAAAACGACAGGGCGTTTCAGGCTTTGAAACGTTCATTGTCAGACGAAAACCCGCAGGTCAGAATCAGCGCAATTGAGGCGATTATGAACTATGAGCACGAGGAAAGTGCAGATTTAATCAGAAAAATGCTCAAAGATGAAGACGAAGAAGTCGTAAAAAACGCAGTTGTCGCTTTATACAACCTGTGCGGCGAAAATGAGCTGAAAAACATCATAAAAAGCGCGGATTTTTCCAAAAACTGCAAAGATGAAGCCAAATCTATACTGGAAGAAGAAGCTTTGGAGAATATAAATGAACAAAATTAATAAGGGGATAATACTTCTGTCAGGCGGGCTGGATTCGCTCGTTTCCATTGCGGCAATGAAAACAACCGATTTTCAGCTGGCCCTGACCTTTGATTACGGGCAAAAATCCTTCAAAAAAGAGGAGGAAGCCTCGAAAAAAATCGCCAAATTTTACGGAATTGAGCACAAAATCATTGAATTAAAATGGCTGAAAGAAATTACGCAAACCTCGCTCGTTTCGGATAAAAAAATCCCCGAACTTGATAAAAACAGCCTCGACAACCTTGAAATAACCACAGGAAGCTGCGCGAGCGTGTGGGTTCCGAACAGAAACGGGCTTTTTGTAAACATTGCCGCGGCTTTTGCGGATTCTCTGGGTTACGAAACCGTTGTAATCGGCGCAAACAAAGAAGAAGCTGCGACTTTCCCTGATAATTCAAAAGAATTTATTGAAAATATTAACAAATCGCTAAAATATTCGGCGCTGAAAAAGGTGGAAGTCGTTGCGCCGTTGATAGATTTGAACAAAGAAGAAATTATAAAACGCGGAATCGAAGAAGACGCACCGATTGAGCTGATTAACAGCTGCTACGCCTCTGATGAGCGGCATTGCGGGAAATGTGAATCCTGTTCAAGGCTCAGACGCGCTCTTGAAAACAACGGTTGTTTTGACTTGATTAAAAAGCTTTTTTAAATGAGAATAGAGTTATGGAATCTAAATTTGTTGATGAGGAAATAAAATATATCGGCTCGCAGCTTGCGCCGCACTGGATTTACAAGAATTTCGGCATTTGCGGGGACGCAATCGTGTCTTTTATCGGCGAGATGGACGTAAAACTTACGGAAATGGTCGATATTGAGGATGTTTTGACAAATTCGCCGATTTACAGCAAAAAAATGGTGAGTTTTATCCTTGAGCACTTTGAAATGCCTTTAGCCGAGGCTGTTTCGCGCCAGAGACTTTTGATTTGCATAATTATTGAAGAACTAAGAAAACTTTTGAACAATGATGTAAAAATCCGCCGCTCCGGCGACGATATTTTCGTTAATGATGCAAAACTTTCCGTTTCAATCGCAACAAAATCGACCACTTCAAGCCTCATTCACATCGGCTTGAACATAAATTCAGAAGGCGCGCCCGTAAAGGCCTGCGGACTTGAAAACGATTTAGGAATAACCTGTGTTAAGGAGTTTGCGAAAAACATCATGACACGGTATATTGAAGAAGATAAAGATATACATTTTGCGGTTTGCAAGGTAAGAGGAGTTTAAAACATGGTGTCTAAAAATTCGCAAAGAAAAGCAAAACAGACCATTGCTTTGTTTATAATTACGTTTTTAATTACACTCATCGGCGTAACTTACCTTATAAAAAGCTTTTCACCCAATGTTGACGTAGAAATCGGAGGCGAAGAACTCACAACGGAAACAGGAGATGAATCTGACGAGCCCGAAAGCGATTTTAAAAAGGCAATTGATGACAGATTGAAATGGATTCAGCTGGAAGACAACATGCCCGGCGTTTCAAAGCGCGGTGATGAAGAAAAATCAGAAGAAGTCGAATATGAAACCGCAAAAACGACCGCAAATCAGGAAAATTCGGCTGCGCCTAAAAAAGAAGAGCCGGCCGGCCCTGAAATAACGCTACCCAAAGCAAACGAAACAGAATATGTAAACCCGCAAAATGTCAGAACCGCCCCGCCAATCCCAAAACCGGCGGCAGTTGAGCCATATAAGATGACAAAAGTTTATGTTGGCAGCTATGCGACGATTGAGCAGGCTATTCAGGCGCAAAATCATCTGATGAACGCGCCTATAGGCATTTCCCCGTTTGTTAAAGAAGTAAACGGAAGTTATGTTCTGCAGGCAGGTTCATTTGCCAGCGCTGCAAAGGCGGAAAGCATTGCAAACCAGATAAGACAGGCAGGATTCAGCGCCAGAGTTGTTTCCGAATAAAATATAGACGGGAGAGAGAAGATGGAATTGGATATAATCAAAAAAAACGACCCCGAGGTCGCTCAGGCAATAGAAAAAGAGCTTGAAAGGCAGCAAAACACAATCGAGCTGATTGCAAGTGAAAATTTCACGTCAGAAGCGGTTATGGCGGCTTGCGGAACGGTTTTGACCAACAAATACGCAGAAGGCAAGCCTCACAAAAGATTTTACAACGGCTGTGAAAACGTAGATGTAATCGAAGAGCTTGCGCAGGAGCGCTGCAAAAAGCTTTTCGGAGTTGACCACGCAAATGTCCAGCCGCACAGCGGTGCTCAGGCGAATATGGCGGTATTTTTATATGCCCTGAAACCCGGCGACACGGTAATGGGCATGGATTTGTCCAATGGCGGGCACCTTTCTCACGGTTCTCCGGTCAATTTTTCAGGAATGTACTTTAACGTTGTAAGCTACGGCGTCAACGATAACGGCGAAATCGACTACGATGAAGTCGAAAAACTCGCAAAAGAAGCAAAGCCCAAAATGATTATTGCAGGCGCAAGCAACTACTCAAAAATCATTGATTTCAAAAGATTCAGAGAAATTGCCGATTCTGTCGGCGCATATTTGATGGCGGATATTGCGCACATTGCGGCGCTTGTTGCAGGCGGTGTTCACCCGTCACCCGCCGGTTATGCGCATTTTATCACAACAACAACCCACAAAACCCTGAGAGGGCCCAGAGGCGGGATAGTTATGTGCGACGCAGAACACGCACAGGGCATTGATAAAGCGGTTTTTCCGGGAATTCAGGGCGGGCCGCTTGAACATATAATTGCAGGAAAAGCAATTGCGCTAAAAGAAGCGCTTGAACCGTCATTTAAAGAATATGCGGCACAGATTGTGAAAAACTCAAAGGCACTTGCGCGGGGGCTTATGGAAGAGGGGATGGATATTGTCGGCGGAATGACGGAAAACCATCTTATGACGCTTGATTTGAGAAAATTCAACAAAACCGGCAAAGATATTGCCAATGTTCTTGAAAAAGTCGGTATCACGGCAAACAAAAACACCGTACCCAACGACCCGCAAAGCCCGTTCGTCACCAGCGGCGTAAGATTGGGGGCTGCAGCAGTAACAACAAGAGGATTCAAAGAAGAAGACATGGCGGAAGTTGCAAAAATCATCGCATCAGCGGTAACAGCGTCTGATAACGAAATTGCGCTCAACAATCTCAAGGAGCGCTCTTTGAAGTTGTGCCAAAAACATCCTTTGTACAAAGATATGAAATAAATGTCACCCTGAACTTGTTTCAGGGTCGCAATTTCTTTGCGCAACTGCAACAAGCTCAAATGACAATTAACCAGATTGATAGGAACAAAACAAATGTTTGCTTTTAAATTAACAAATGCACAGATTTTAGGGGCGGTAATTTCTTACCTGCTCGGAGTTTTCATTGTGCCTTTTGTAATCCACTTTTCAAAGGCTCATCACCTCGTTGACAAGCCGAATGAAAGAAAAATCCACCACGGCGAAATTTCAAGGCTCGGGGGGATTGCAATCTGGTCAAGCGCGATGATTACATTCCTGCTTCTGGTTGTTTTGAGTTATTATCCTTATGGAAAGCTCCTTTCCGGAATACTTTTGGGCGGTTCGTTGATGTTTTTGCTCGGGCTTATTGATGATATTTACGGGCTGAATGCAAAATTCAAACTGATTATCCAGATTTCGATTGCAACGATTGTTTTTCTGCTCGGAATCAGCGTTGATACGATTTACAACCCGTTCGGCAGCCCGATTGTATTGAATCCGGTTGCTTCTTACATAATCACGATTTTGTGGATTGTCGGAATCAGCAATGCGGTTAATTTCATCGACGGAGTTGACGGATTGGCGGGCTCTGTTGTAACAATCAGCGCTGTTACGCTCGGGCTCGTTGCTGTTGCAATGTCCCCGACAAACGCAATCAGTGCGCTTATTGCTTTCATTCTTGCAGGCTCAATGCTGGCGTTTTTAACGTACAATTTCAACCCCGCAAAGATTTTCATGGGTGATTCAGGGGCGTTGTTCTCGGGATTTATGCTTGCGACGCTTTCTGTTACTGGAGTTATGAAAACCACTGCTCTGACGATGTTTGTGCCGATTTTTGTTTTGTCTGTGCCAATTTTGGACATTACTTTTTCGTCTTTAAGAAGAATTTTAAAAGGAAAATCGCCCTTTACGCCTGACGCGGAGCACATTCATCACAAACTTTTAAAAGCAGGCATGACCCAGAACCAAACAGTGCTGATATTAGCTTCTGTTGCAGTTCTTTCGGGGGCTCTGGCTTCTGTTATCGTAAGTTCGTCAATTACAAAATATTTTCTTTACGCAGTAGGAATTTCCTTGATAATGCTGTTTTTAAGTTACCTTGCAAGCCAAAAAAGTTCTCAAAAGTAGGGATTTAATGGAAAAAGAAGAAAAGTTTTATTATGAAACAATAAAAACGCCTTTTAAAAGGATTTTTTTGCTGCTTGTTGTGTTGTTCTGGGTAATTCCGACTGTTGTTATGATGACATTCCGGCTGGAAATGGCTGCCCAAATCACGATTGCAATCTCTTCACTTATGTTATTTTGCGGGTTTTGCGGAGGTTTTTATGCAAAGCAAAAAATGGAATACGGCGCAATAACAATCTCTGAAGACTACAAAACGCTCACTTTGTTTAGAAACAATCTACCTGTCAAAGTTATTTATAATAACTGCATTGCCAGAGTCGATTTAAACATCACAAATATGTCAATACATTGTATTGACGGTGAAGTCGTGAAACTAAAATTGGACGCGGATGATGTGATTGATTTGTACGTACAAATTTTCAAAAAAGTTTCCGATTTTGACCCGTTAAGGCAAGCAATAAAAAAAGAACGACCTTTCTTCATTGATATTGCGTGGCTGCAAATATTAGGGCTTGCTGTTGTGATGGCAATTCTCGTATTTTCGTTTCAAAACTGCTACTGCGACAAAACCTCCGGAGTTTGCGCAACCGGTGCATATTCAATCTTCGCCGGAGGTGAGCACAATGAAGTTTTTGAAATTAAAAACATCAAAAAGGTTTACAAAGACTTTTTTAGACCGTTCAGAAACATTGGCTTTTACAAAATCTACGTCCAATGCGAATACAACAGGATTGATACGGGATACAGCTACGTGCTTCCTTTCTCTGCGGACAATTTCACAACAAGATTTCAAAACTTTTTAGACAGCAATGAAAATACGTTTTCTTATTACTACATTTCGCCTTTATTTGTATTATTCTTGCTGGGAGCATTGTTTTCTTTTGCAAAAAGCAGCAAAGTGGACTTAAAAAACACAAAAAATTGGATTCTTCTGCTCGGCGCGGCAGGACTGGTATTTTCAGCTGTTTACAGCGTATTTGATAACCAACAGGTATTAAGGGAGGAAGCTGTAAAACTATCCAATCCGCATATAGCATTAAATACACCCCCTAAGCAAGAACAAAAAGGGCTTAATGATTTTATTTCTCTTGAAATAAACCAGCCGACCGAATATGATTACCTTTCGCGAGAAGAAATCTTCAATTTAAGAAAAAAATATGTAAACAACTCCCTTTTTGCCTCAAAATTCTATCGCCCGTCAAATGAAGTCTTCGGTGCTATAGAAGGAAACAAGCCATGGTACGGGGAAAACATAGCCTGCCCGTTTAGTGCAAAAGATATAACGGCAGGTTACAGCGCAAGAAGTATTTATGTGAACAATCCGGCTATTCTTGTGGGCGCAATTCAGACTCTGGGTTACAAATACCCGCAGGACACGCCTTTTTGCAAGAATAAACTTTTAAATTTCATGCCGCAAAAAATCCTTTACAGCAAAAAGAACAATCTTCTTATTGTCCGCTACAATGCAGACAGTTCGCTGATAAACAACATTCAGGAGCCCCAATACGGTATGCCGTTAGGATTTGTCGGACTGAATGCACGGGATTTGGGTTACAAATACGGTTTTGCAGCCTCAAACAGAAACATCATTTACAAAGAACGCAACAATATTTCAAAAAATGTGTATAAATTCAGAGATTTTCTACATACAGGCGGCAGCTGCCGGGTGCCGGGAGGGTGCACAAACACTTCGCCGCTGCAACCGGAGATGGACTTTTTCATACAGGAGCTTCCTGCTGAGATAACCTTTAAATTATGGAAAAACGAGCCCCAAAGTCCGAATGAAAAAGCTGATATTCTTTATAAGGTCATATTTGACTAGCTCCGGCGATGGATGAAGACCCTGTTTTTTGTTTGATAATTTGAATATGAACAAATTGAAAATAAAACGCGTATATGAAGCGCCGGCGGATGATGACGGTGTAAGAATTCTCGTTGACCGCCTCTGGCCAAGAGGAATGAAAAAAGACGAGGTGGACTATGACGAATGGTTCAAAAATCTTGCACCGAGCACCGATTTAAGAGAATGGTTTAGCCATGACCCGTCAAAATTCAGCGAATTTTCAAAAAAATACAAAGAAGAATTAAAAGGAAATCCACAAATCGAAAAGATTAAAGAATGGTTGAAAAAGTCCAATGTTACGCTTCTTTATGCGGCAAAAGACATAAAAGACAATCAGGCAGTAGTTTTAAAGGATTATATTGACCATTTGTCTTGACAGTTGTTTTTTATGGATTTATACTGGATTTGCTATGATGAATATTTTTTCAAATTTGAATAATTGGTGGCGCCTGTAATTAGTACAGGTTGTTCAGCATAAAATTTTTTTGAAAAACCTGTACTGTTTTGTACAGGTTTTTTAGTTAAAAGGAAAGTTTTATGCAAGTCACATCATTCAATACATTAGCCCAACCCCTTAAATCAGCAGCAAAGTTCGTTTATTCTCAAGAACAAGCCTCGGGGCTTTCTACGACAAGATTTATTCAAGACACAGGAACATGTCTTGTTCCGAAAGCTGTTTTTGCCCGTTCAAAAGCCGATTTGGCAGAAAATTCACTGCTGGAGCTCTCAGAAAGTGCGCTCGTTTATTTTGCACCGGCGTTTATCGGAGAAAAAATCGCAAGAAAAGTTTTTTCTAAGAATCTGAGCCCAAAAGCAAAAAATCTGGTTTCAAAACCCGCAGTTGAGCTTTTAAAGACAAATTCTGCACTGAACAAGAAAATTTTGCCCGCAAAAGCAGCAATCGCATTGAGCGCGATGATTATTCCTTTGACCGAATTTACGCTTAATTATTTCAAGAATCTTTTTACGCTGAAAACCTTTAAAAAAGCGGATTTTAACAATATTGCAAGTCTTGAAAAGAAAGAAGAAAGCAAAGATTATCAAAAAAGGGTCGAGAAAAGTGCAAAGAAGAATATCCTGCGCGCAGGTGGGATTTTTGCCGGATGTTTGGGGCTCGGGGCGTTGATTGCAAAACGCGGGCAAAACTCAAAAGCATTGCAGGGGCTGAGTGAAGCAATTCTGGCGCCCGGTACGAAATTCTTCAAAAATAACGCTAAAAAACGCGACTTTTTCAACAAATATTTCAGTCTTGATTTTGCGCAGCAGGATGGAAAGCTGGTTTTGAGCAAAGGGCAGTTGACTTCATGCGTTTTAATCGGCGGTGCGGGTTATTTCGGCGCCTCAAAAGACAGAGGGAAGCAGAATTTTCTCGAAACGCTTTTCCGCTATCCTCTGGTCGGATTTTACATAATCACAGGCTCCGACCTTTTTGAAAAAGGGTTCAAAAAGCTTCTGTTAAAAGCGGGGAAATGCAAAGAAACAATTTCCAAAGACCTTAAAACGCCCTCTTTTGAAGAAATCGAAGTTCTGGCGAAAAAAATTGCCGAACGCAAAAAATCTTCGTACAAAGAGGAATTTAAAAAGCTCACAAAACAAAAAGTCCTGATTTTCGGCGTGCCGTTTTTGTTCAGTATCGGGGTTATGGGATTTTTCGTTGCCGGAATCTCGAATCTTTTCACGAAATTCAGATTTAATCAGGAGCAGAAGTTGAAAAATAGTTTTGAAAAGCCGGAAAGTGAGGTTTTTAAGGGGTTTATGTAGATTATTGCTTAGGCGTAAAACGTAAGCATATTCATTTTTCTAGCTCGATTCGCTTCGCTCATAGGCGTCGAAAAATGAACATCCTTACGTTTTACTTTGGTAGATTGGAGAATACACTTCAATTATCTGTCACCCTGAACTCGTTTCAGGGTCGCAGGGACGTAAAAATCACGCTTCCGGCGGCAAGATTTGAGCTTATTTACTTCAATCTGGCGATGCTGAAATACCCTAAAGGGCACCCTCCCTTGTATTGCTCGTTCCTCGCAAACAAGAGGAGCTGCAAGTTCAGCATGACGGCACGCTTTTTTCGTCACCCTGAACTTGTTTCAGGGTCTAACACGCTTCGGGTCAAAGCACACAACCGCCCCGCCTCAAAAATATGACTAAACATAAACTTGTATACAGTCTTTTTTTGCACTAAAATCAACTCAATGGGAAAAGCGAAAAAGAGAAATTTTCAAAAGATTAAAACAGCAAATTCTGCCTATGAAAGCGGGATTTCACGTGCTGATGCGATACAGGAAATCGTCAAAAGAATCAACGAAAACGACCTTAGCCCTGAAACAAATGATATAATAACCCTTTTCGGGATTACAGCGGAGGAACTGGGCGAAGCAGGGTTGAAATATGAAGAACTAAAGGCGCTGAATTCCCCATTTTTATAACTAAACGAGGAGAAAAAATGAGAGCGGTAGTTTTTGATAACGGATTAAAATTAGATAAAAATTATGCAAAACCCTCGCCCCAAAAAGGCGAAGCCCTGATAAAAGTGAACACAATCGGCATTTGCAACACGGATTATGAAATCACAAAAGGCTACATGGGCTACAAAGGCGTGCTCGGACACGAATTTACGGGCGTTGTTGAAGAAATAAACGCAGACGACAAATCCCTGCTCAACAAACGCGTCGTAGGCGAGATAAATTGCGGCTGCGGCGAGTGTGAATGGTGCAATCAGGGGCTCGAGCGCCATTGTCCGAACCGCTCAACGCTGGGAATCTGGCAAAGAGAGGGCTGTTTTGCCGAATATGTTTGCCTGCCCGTGAAAAATCTGCTCGAAATCCCCGAAAATGTTTCCGATGAAGAAGCTGTTTTTACAGAACCGCTGGCCGCTGCGCTCGAAATCCTTGAACAAATCCACATTCCGCCCTACAAAAAAATTGCGGTTCTCGGCGACGGGAAATTAGGGTTAATGATTGCTCTGGCGCTGAATGCTGCAGGTTTGGACTTGATTTTAATCGGAAAACACGAAAACAAGCTTGAAATCGCCAAAAAACAGGGCGTAAAAACAAAACTTCTTTCCGATGTTGAAATTAAAAAGGAATTTGATTTTGTTGTAGAAGCGACCGGCTCAATTTCAGGGTTTGAAACCTCTCTGGCGCTGACAAAACCGAGAGGAACGCTCATTTTAAAAAGCACAATTGCAGCTTCAAAAGAATTTAACTTTGCTCCGGTTGTTGTTGATGAAATCACGATTGTCGGCTCAAGATGCGGGCAGTTTGCACCGGCATTGAGGCTGCTTGAAAGCGGAAGAATTGATGTGAAACCGCTTATCAGCGACATTTTCGAGCTTAATGAGTCAATTGCGGCATTTGAAAGAAACAAAGAAAAATCCTCGATAAAAGTAATCGTAAAGGTGAAATAGTTGGAGAAAAAAAATCAACATCAAAACAAAATACTCGGAATTTTAGTCAGTGCGGTTTTTATCCTGCTGATTTTCTGGAAAATCGACCTTCATCAGCTTTTTGCGACATTTAAGGGGTTTGATTTTCGTGCGTTTTTGATATTTGTGCCCGTTTATCTTCTGGGGATTTACATACGGGGCGCACGCTGGAAATATCTGCTTTGCAACGATAAAAAATTGAGTGTAAATGAAGCGTTCTTTTCATTTACGGCCGGAAACACGCTCAACAGTTATCTTCCGGCGCGCGCAGGCGATTTTTGGCGCGCGGTGCATGTCGGAAACAAAATCGGCGAAAGCAAAATGAAACTCCTCGGCTCAATCATTCTCGAGAGGATAATTGACGGGATTTCGGTGCTTTTGATTTTGTATACGGCGATTCTTCTGTATTTTAAGCACCAGAAAGTCATTGAAATTGCAATATTTTCGGCTGTTTTGTTCTTCGGAGCGTTTATTTTCTTTTTTGTTCTTTTTAAAACAGGAAAAATCACCGATATTTTTGAATGGCTCAAGAAATTGCCCTTTTTAAACAAAAATCATGAAATTATCGACAAACTTTCCGGACTTTCAGAGCTGTTTATGAACGGTTTTTCGGTGTTGAATGACCCGAAATGCTTCTGGGGGGCGTTTCTTATGAGCATGATAGCCTGGATGCTCGAGTGTTTTGTGACTTACGTCTTGATTTCGGGGTTCGGGCTGGGAATCGGCTTTTCCAGCGCGCTTTTTGTTATCAGTTTCGTAGCTCTTTCGACGGTAATTCCCTCCTCATCAGTGTTTATCGGGCCATATCAGTTTGCGTACATTCTTGCGCTCGGAATTTATCATGTTTCCAAGTCGCAGGCGCTGGCTGTTGCATTTGTGCACCAGATTATTATAATGATATTGATAACAATCATCACGGTAATCTATTTTGCCTGCGTAAACACGTCTATGAAAGAGATTTCAGAGGAAATCAAATCCGGAGAGGAAAATTAAAATGCTCAACAAAACGCCAAAAGCAAACCGCCTGCACATAGGGATTTTCGGGAAAAGAAATGCAGGAAAATCCTCACTTTTGAACGCGCTTGTGAACCAGGAAGTCGCAATTGTGTCGGAAATAGCAGGAACCACAACCGATCCGGTTGAAAAAACAATGGAATTTCTGCCGCTGGGGCCTGTTGTTTTTATTGACACAGCGGGCGTTGATGATGAGGGCAGCCTCGGGGCAATGAGGGTCGAAAAAACGACCAAAATCCTCGACAGAACGGATATTGCCGTCATAATTTGCGATTACAACGGCTGGGATGATTTTGAAATCAATTTGTACAAAGAATTTGAACGCCGCTCAATTCCCGTGCTTGCGGTGATAAATAAATCAGATATTGAAACGATTTCGCCCCAAAAACTCGATAAAATTAAAAATTACGTAAAAGAACCGCAGCAAACAAGCATAAAATCAGGCCGCGAGGTGGTTTTTGAGCTGAAAAAACAGCTGGTTGCGTCGGTTCCCGACAGTTTTATAAATCCGCCCTCAATTCTCGGCGACCTTGTAGAGCCTGATTCTACTGTTGTTCTGGTGATTCCGATTGATAAAGAGGCGCCGAAAGGCAGGATAATTCTGCCGCAGGTACAGACTTTGAGGGATATTCTCGACAACGGTTTAAAGGCGCTTGTTGTGCGTGAAACGGAATTAAAAGACGCATTAAGCAATTTGAAAGAAGCGCCGGCGCTTGTTGTGACTGATTCGCAGGCTTTTAAAGAAGTAAGCGAAATTGTGCCCGAATCCATCCCCCTGACCTCATTTTCAATGCTTTTTGCGCGTTTAAAAGGGGATTTGAAGGTATTTTTTGAAGGGGCAAAGGCTGTTGACCGCCTAAAAGACGGTGACAAAATTTTAATCGCCGAAAGCTGCTCCCATCACCAGATTGAAGACGATATTGCACGCGTAAAAATCCCGCGCTGGCTTAAAAAGAAAACAGGGAAAAATCTTGAGTTTGTATATCATTCTTCGCATGATTTTGTGGAGGATTTGAGCGAATTTGCGCTCGTAATCCATTGCGGCGCCTGCATGACCAACAGGCGTGAAATTTTATCGCGAATTATGAAAGCAAAAGAAGCAAACACGCCCATAACAAACTACGGAATTGTAATTGCGCACTGCATAGGGATTCTGGACAGGGCCATAAAGCCGTTCAAATAAAGAACGCCGCCCTAAAATCAGAGCGGCGCTAAGTTTATGTAAAAAAGACTAAATTTTAGTGTTGTTCATCAGCCATTCAACAGCGATTTCAGCGGCTGAAACCGGTTTATTTACAGTTCTTGTTCCCTCATCATAACAGCGGTTTTCAGGGGCAAGTTTTTCAACATTTCTGTTGTGCCTTGAGATTGCGTCTTTTACGCCGCGCAATCCGGCTTTATTTCCGCTTCTGCGAAGTTCGGTTATCAGCTCGCCCAGCGCTTTTTCGTTGACATTTTTCGTTTCCGCGTCGTTAATCAACGATTGTGCAATGTGTTCGGCGTTGTATTTGTTTGCCATTTCGCCGGGAGCCTTGCTCCACATAGTTTTTGCCTGCGCAGGAGCATTTTCGTCGGTGTACGAACAATATGCACTGACCATTTTCGCTGCGCCCTGCTCCGAAAATTCGGTTCTTATTACGGAGCCCTCTACATTGCCCATTCCGTTAGGATTCTGGTCATTTACAAAATCGCTCACCAATCCGCCGCGTATAGGTGTTTTTTTCGGCAGCACCGGCTGTTTCGGAGGTTCAGGGCAGCGTTCTTTTTCGACAATAGTGCGTTCGTAGTCATTTGTGATAGTGGTTGTGGAGAAAAGTGCGTCCTGTTTGAACCTATCCGTATGGATTTCTTTGACATCTGCATTTTTTTCATAAACAAAATCCGACTGCAGGTTGCCTTTTACGGTAATATCGCCGTCTTTTGCCTCTTTTACGACCAGTTTTCCATCGGTTTTGCTTTTTGTAACCACTTTTTTGGCAGAACCATCTTTGTTGTAAACTACTTTTGTTTTAACAACATTTCCGTTTTCATCAATTTCTTTGAAAGTTTTTCTTTTTTTGCCGTTTGAGTTTCCGTCAAAAGCCTCAAGGTACTCATTTCCGGCTTTTGCAATATCATCAGAAACATCGTTCAAATAATCAGCGTTTCGTTCAGCCTCCTGCGCCGAATGGAGCTTAACCTTTGAGCCGCCGGCTTCTGCGTATTTTTTGTCATCGGAAATTACCTGTTTTTCTTTTTTGGTGAACAATTTTTGCCAGAAATTTCTCGATTTTGGATTTCTTACCTTGATATCCTTTTTATCAGCGCGATTCTGGGGCAATTCTTCAGTATCAACGCCCAAATGCGAATTTGCGAGGGTGCCCATTTCCTCTTTTGCGCTTTCTGCGGCACTTGCAGCGCGGAATTTATTATTTTTCGATTCCAGATGGGCTTTGTTCCATTCCTGAATAAAAGCCTCGGGGTCAATTCCGTTTTTCACGAGCCATTTTTTCTGCCCTTTTGAAATTTCCATATCTTGCTCCACAAGGCTCTGAGCAAGCTTTTTGCCATCCCCGGTTTTCATAAATTCTCTTGCTTGCGCGAGTTTTGCAAGGTTTTCCAACTGTTCTTCGGTTTTGGGCTTAGAAATACCGTCATCCGTAGGCGCATCAACCTTTCCACCCAGCGGAATTTCTACTTTTTTATAGCCTTTGCCTTTTTTGGTCGTTTCCCAGGTTTCCGTAGTGTCCTGAATGGTTTTTGAAGACGTTTCTGTAGTCGAATCCGACTTAACAAGTTTTCTTTCACCAACAATTCTAATTACGTCTGTCATTTTGCTCTCCTTTTTACATAAACTTTATATTATGTTTATATAAAAACAGGAAAGATTTCGGAATTTCAGAAATTTTGGCTAAAAATACAATTTACCCCATTCCATACCATACCACTAGTGTGGCTTGAGTTTGAGGCAATTTCAAGTCATATTTACATTTTGTAACAAATCTTAATATTTGTTACATTTTGTTGTTAATTCCGATACAACGGCACATCGCTATTCATCACGAAAGTAACTTCCTCACCTGCGCGAAGCCCTCTAGGTTCTCCTGGATAGCGCAAGGTCGTCGGAACCAGCTGTAGATAACCTTTGGGGCACATTGTTGAATAGTGGGGCATTCTGGCGTAATACTGTACCTGAGAAAGGTCGCCGCCGATGGTTGTTGTACCTTTCCACATCACGTAGGCGTCCATGTTGTATTCAATTTTATTTGTGGTGATTAATTTTACGATTTTTATCTTCATCGCCGCATTAATGCCTTCGAGCGGTTCGATTATTGATTCTACAACCCCCTGATAAATCGAATCTTTGGGAATTACATTGGTTTCGCCGATAAAAATATCGCTCGGATTGATAAAATACACGGAATCGCCGATTTTTGCAGTATCTGTGGAGACTTCGCGAAGATTTATGGCTTTCAAAAATGAGCCTTTTACAAGCGAAATCGGCTGGTACCCGCGGAAAGTAACATCAGCGCCCGCAAAAATCTGTATCGCAAAAAATATTGCAACTACGGAAAAATATTTGAAAAAAGTCTTTATCATAACTTAATTTTAATAAATCTTCTGGATTTTTCAATGCGTTTTTACTAAAATTAAGTCAAGTAATGTAGTTACGGAGCGAAAAAATGTTAGATATTAAACTGATTAGAGAGAATCCCGAAAAAATTAACGAGCTTTTAAAGCGTAGAAATCCTGAGCTTTCTGTGGACAAAGTTCTTGAAATCGATGTTGAAAGAAGAAAAATCCAGACGCAGGCGGATGAACTTCGTGCTTTGAGAAAATCGGAATCTCAAAAAATCGGTGAAATGAAGAAAAAAGGCGAAAATACCGACAAAATCCAGGAAGAAGTAAGAGAACTCGGTGACAAAATCAAGGCTTTTGAAGAGCAGCAAACAGAACTCGACGAAAAACAGCGAAATCTCCTGCTCACAATCCCCAATATCCCTGACGAAAACATACCTATAGGCTCAAGCGACGAGGCAAATGTCGCCCGCAAATATGTCGGCGAAGTAAAAAAGCCGTCTTTTGAACAAAAAGCTCACTGGGATTTGGTTACGGAGAAAGATATTGTTGATTTTGAACGCGGTGTAAAAATTTCGCAATCGCGTTTTTACATTTACAAAAACAAAGGCGCACGGCTTGAGCGCGCAATAATCAACTTTTTCCTTGATTTGCACACAACAGAGCACGGATATGAAGAAATTCTCCCGCCGGTTCTCGTAAATTCAATGGCAATGACCGGCACAGGACAGCTTCCAAAGTTCGCGGAAGACATGTACAAATGTGTTGACGAAGATTTGTACCTTATTCCTACAGCAGAAGTGCCTGTTACGAACATTTATTGCAACGAAATCTTATCAGAAGACGATTTGCCAAAATATATGACGGCTTATACGCCTTGTTTCAGGCGTGAAGCAGGTTCTGCAGGAAAAGATACACGCGGGCTGATTCGTGTTCACCAGTTTAACAAAGTTGAGCTGGTAAAACTCACAACACCAGAACAGGCACCCGAAGAACATGAAAAACTTACCCAAAACGCTGAACGCGCGCTTGAATTGCTTGAATTGCCGTACAGAAGGGTTGAACTTTGCACGGGCGACATTGGATTTTCAGCCAGAAAATGCTATGACCTTGAAGTCTGGATGCCGTCTTATAACGACTACAAGGAAATCTCAAGCTGCTCGGTATTCGGCGATTTTCAGGCACGCAGAGCCGGCTTAAAATACAGAAGCAAAGAAACAGGAAAAGTAAACTACTGCTATACGATGAACGGTTCAGGGCTTGCCGTTGGCAGAACCTTTGCAGCAATCATTGAAAACTTCCAGCAGGAAGACGGCACAGTAATCATCCCCGAAATCCTCAGAAAATACACGGGTTTTGACAGAATCTAGGTTTGATAATGAAAAAAGGCTGTTTTATTACATTTGAGGGCTCTGACGGCTGCGGAAAAACTACCCAGCTTGAACTTACGGCAAAATATCTTAAAGAAAAAGGATTTGAGGTTCTAACGACCCGTGAACCCGGTGCGCCGGGGCTTGGCTGCGAATTGAGAAAAATTTTGCTGCATTATGACAGTTATGTTTCGCCAAAATGCGAGTCCTTTATGTTTTTGGCGGACAGAGCCCAGCATATTGACACAATTGTGCTTCCTGCAATCGAAAGAGGCGCCGTTGTGCTCTGCGACAGGCATACAGATTCAACTGTTGCTTATCAGGGGTATGGAAAAGGCGTTGATTTAGAGCAGATTCACTACCTGAATAACCTTGCAACGGGCGGGCATAAGCCGGATTTAACATTTGTTTTCGATGTTGATTCTGATGTTGCCCAAAACAGGGTAGGCTCAGAAAAAGACCGGATGGAAGCAGAGGGAATCGAGTTTCACAAGAGGGTAAGGAACGGTTATCTGACTATTGCGAAACAGGAGCCTGAACGCGTAAAGGTTATTGATGCAAATCCGCCGGTTGAAACAGTTTTTTCCTCCTTAAAACCGCTATTGGACGAGTTTTTCGCCTCACGCTATTGATTTAATTTAAAAAAAGTTATAAAATGATAGCGGTAAGTTCTAAGTTCTGCTTTTCCGCTTATCTTAGCAATTTACAGGTTTATTATTTAAGGAGAAAACTAAATGTATCAAGACGAAACCCTCGTATGCGAGGACTGCGGCGCACAATTCGTTTTTACCGCAGGAGAACAGGAATTTTATGCAGAAAAAGGACTTGTAAACAAACCCAAACGCTGCCCGGAATGCAGAAAAGCAAGAAGACAAAAAAATAGAAAAAAAATGTATGATGTTATCTGCTCAAAATGCGGCTGCCACACCAGAGTACCGTTTAAACCCGATCCGTCAAAAGACGTATTCTGCAAAGACTGCTATGACGCAGCAAAACAGGTTGAATCATAGAAAAACTCTATAAATGATAAAAAAAAGCACCTTTTATAAGGTGCTTTAAAATTTTGTGTGCAATTTGTTTGTTTCTTTTAGTACTGTAAAGTCGCTACTGATAAAATTTGCATTTCTTCATTGTTGGTTTGCGCAAGTGTCTGCATTGAGGTGACATAAGCCGCCAGAAGCAGAACCATAGCCGTGATTAGTGTGTAATTAACTAGCCGGACTTCATTCATTCTCGTTCTCCAGTCTTGTAGCTGCCTGATTTAACGTTTATTATGCCATTACGTTAAGCGAACCGCCTTTATCATTACCAAAAGCCAGCGAGCCTGCTGTTTCTGCACCGAATGCCAGTGTTCCTGCTGCTTCCGGACGGGGTTTGTATGCAAGTGTTCCTGCTGTTTCTGCTTTTGCGCCGTAGGGGTTTGCTCCAATTGCTGATACGTTCATAGTTTACTCCTTCTTCTTACTCATTTACTCTTTTTTTATTTTTAGATATATTTTTTATGTCTGACATATATATAAAAACAAATTTTTTTTTTGAAATTCAAGAAGAGGAGAAATCATTACAAAAGT
The DNA here is from genome assembly GCA_900547155.1 of uncultured bacterium. Taxonomy (GTDB): domain Bacteria; phylum Cyanobacteriota; class Vampirovibrionia; order Gastranaerophilales; family Gastranaerophilaceae; genus Spyradomonas; species Spyradomonas excrementavium. The sequence continues at coordinate 71,906 of URFH01000001.1, forward strand.
TAACAAAGTTGATAAAAGCCGCAATTTCACAGGGTTTCATACAACTTTGCACTTAATTTTATCAATCCGTCCAGCTTACGACCCGCAAGAGTCGGGGAAAGAGGCAATTTCAACGCAATTTAGTATATAAATCACCAAAATTCAGCCCTTGACAGAAAGTTAGCTTTGACTTACTTTTAAAATATGCAAATTACAGATAAAAAACCGTCATTTAATGCGAGGCTCCGGACATTTGATGTTCTGGAAACAACCTCACTGCGGCTTTTTCAGGGCAACGGGATGTTCGGGGTAAAATCAGTAATAAAAACGCTCCACCCGCAACCGCCCAAAGCCACGGGCTGCTTAGGATTCAAGCACTTTGCAAAAACGCTGTCAGAAAAAATCAATCAAAAATACCCGATTATAGGCGAATTTTCGCAAAAAATCAGCAAAGCCGAAACTTCAGAACTCCCGAAAATCCTTGAAGATGTGGTTAAAAAGCTCGGCAAGGAGATTGATGTTGAAGTTTAGCTACCTCATGCTAAATTCGCACCCGCAATAGTTCTGGCGGTAAAAATCGTTTTCTTTTGCAAGCTCCATTGTGCGCAAAAAGCCGTTTTGTTTCTTAAAATTCTCAGATATAAAGCTCATCCCCTCATCAGCGGCGATTTTTTGGGCGATTTTGAAGATGAGTTGCGAGTTTTTATGGGGGCTTACGGTTAAGGTCGTTGTAAAATCAGAAATCCCGAGTTCTTTTGCTTTGTGCACCGCGCGCAAAAGCCTGTATTCAAAGCATTTTTCACATCTTTTGCCTTTTTCGGGCTCATTTTCGAGGCCTTTGATAAATTCAAGCCAATTTTCATGGGAATCGTCTTCAACAACAAGCTCAACGCCAATTTTCGCGCAGTATTTAACCAATTCGTCGCGGCGGCGCTCATATTCTTCTTTCGGAGCAATATTCGGGTTAAAAAAGTAAATAACCGGCTCAAACCCCATAGATTTGAGCTTTTCAACCGGATAAGCAGAGCAAACTGCGCAGCATGCGTGAAGAACCGCTTTTTTCATGGGCTATTTCTCTTTTGCGCCGGCTTTTATAAGGCGCGCTTTTAAATCTTCATACGGTTCAATGCCGATGTGCGTTTCAAGATTAATACGAATCGCCGGTGTGCCGTCTATTCCCAGCTTTGTGGCGTCATCTATCTCTTTTTCGAGCTGTTTTGCAGCTTCTTCGCTGTGGGCATCGATTTTTAGCTGCTCAGCGTTGATTCCGAGGGATTTTGCGCCTTTTAGCAGTTCTTCCTCGGTCAGATTTTCTTTATCAAACATAAAAATGTTCAAATCCCAGAGTTTATTCTGTTTTGCGGCTGCATTTGCGTATTTTGCAAGCAGGCAGGAGCCCTGATGCATTTGCCCGGGCATATATTTGTTGCAATCGCTGTCCAGAGGGAGATTGTGGTGGACAATTTTTATATTATCGAGCTCATGAACCGCCCGATGAAGCATTGTATTGAGCACAAAGCAAAACGGGCACTGATAATCGGTATATTCATGCACAATTACGGTTGCGTCAGGGTCACCGAGGGTGTTTCCGGTCGCTGCGCCTGATTTGTCAACGCCTTTTGTAAATTCTTTCCATTCTTTCTGTTTTTTAACCTGCGGGGCCATAACATCCGAAACAGTTGTGTAAGTAAGGAATACAGCTGCAATCAGCACGAGAATTCCGAAAGAAATCGCGTATTTTTTGACTTTCAAAGCTTTTATAAAGTCCTGAAAGCTGTTTTTAAACACGGAAATATAACTTTCGTTGTCAGGGCGCGCGGCTATTGCGATTACAAGATTCAAGAGGTAAGTTACAAGGCACAATATGCAGAGTTTGTGGATTTCAAACACAGAAAGCGCAAACAGCGACATTGAAATGACAAAAGCAATTGAGCCAAGAGCGCAAATATAGCTTTCCGGCCGTTCAAAAACCTCAAGAAAGCCCAGAAATTTGATTTTTTTGATTTTATCAACATAAGTGAAGAAAATGAAGATAAAATAAAGAAACAGCCCCCAGATAGCAAGCGGAATTCCGAAAAACTGCGAATGTGTGGTTTTTGCAACGCCGTCACAGTCGATAAATTCGTTCACCGAGCAAAAGCTTGAAAGCGCATAGGGATTAAAGTTTACGTCAAAATAGATAATTGTAAGTTTTATTGAAGTTATAAACCCCAGCAGAGCTATAAGCGTCAGAGCTATACGTTTAGAGAGTTTCATTTTTTACTCCTTCTTCACTATTTTTGCAATCTTCCGAAGTATTGAAGAAAACCGAAGAACCGATTGCAATTATCGTCCAGAACAGGAATTGCACCTGCGGTCTAAAGAATATTGTATCAAACAGCCCATGCACCATCACGCCTGCAACGGTTAATATTGCTGCGCAGGAGATTATCTTTTCGGACAAGCCCGATTGGAGCGCATTTTCGAGCGGTTTTGAGATAAATTTTAAACTTCTGTACAAAAACATCAAAATAAATGCCCCGAACGCAAGTAGTGCAAATATTCCGCTTTCTACAGCAATTTCAAGAGGCACAGAATATGTGCTTAAAGCGTCATAACCGGTCAGCATGTAATATCCGTAAATTTCGCGAAAAGTCCTGTTCCCCACGCCTATCCCGAGTATTGGATGGTCAAGAAACATCTGCCATGAGGAGTTGTAAACATTCATTCTGAACGAGGTCGAGGAATCTCCGCGCAAAATGAAAATGGACATTAACCGTTTTACGATTTGCGGGGTGGAAATGAGCACAATCGCAAAGAATCCGGCCGCCGCGCCAAGCAAAATTCTCCAGTATTTTTTGATTTTTTCGGCAGTTTTGAAATCTGTGTTGATAATTTTTGTAAAAAGGAGCACAAAAGCGAAAATAACCGCGCCGAGCCCCAGATAAGCGCCTCTTGAACCTGTAAAAAAGATTGCGGCGGCGCAGATGAAAAACATTGCCGTGCTTGTTGCAAAAGTTTTGTAATTTTTCTTTGAAAAAGCAAGCATTGAGGTTGCGATTATGCCGGAAATCCCGGCAACAAGGTATCCGCCGAGAAGATTCGGATTAAAAGGCTTTAAAGTGCCGTATGCACGGGAAATTACATCTTCGGGGTTCACGTAATTCGTGTCCTGCCATGTAGAAATTTCTTCAACGCCGCAAAGGTTCTGCCAGATTGCGATTACGCTCTGAATTGAGCAAAGAATTCCGATTAGCAGGAAAAAATAGCGGATTTTGTTCTGATTTGTTTGAAAATAATTTGCCGCGCAAAAATAATACAAAATATAAATAACAGTTTTCAAAAATCCATGAACGCTGTCCGAAACCAGCTCGGAATTGAACGTGCTCAAAAGGCAAATCACGAAATAAACGAAAATTGCCCCGTCCCACGGGGTCATTCTTGCCTTTGCGCCTTTTTTAACAAACATTTTTACAACTGTCAGCCCGACAACGCCAAGCCCGAGAAGCCCGATTTTTTCGCTTTCCAGAAAAGTCGAGCCAATTAACGTGAGGCTGATAAAAACCATTATCAGCGCATCAATATTCGACAGCAGGCAGGAATTTTTTACGAGCGGTTCGCATTTTTCCTGAAAAAATCCGTAAATTTTGTTTTTCAGGCTCAAAAAACTACTTTTTATCATTTTCCTTTACCGTATTTTCCTGCTGGGGCGCATTAGCAACGGGTTTTGCACCGGGTTGAACGGCTTGTGCCATCGGAAGAGCCTCGCCTTTGGATTTTTGGGTTTTTCCGGGCACGATTACGTTAGAAACCGTTCCGCCAAGACGGTAATTAAAGCCCTCAAGTACAATAGGCATACCGATTTTGATTTTATTTCCTCCGACAACAGCGCCATCGTCGGTGATTTTTGCATTATCTTTCAATGACACGATTAAATCATACTGAAAAGGCTGCACCGGGTCATCAATAATCGCAAAAGGCTGCTGCGGGTTAGGAATTTCGAGAAGATATTTTTTTGGAGCATATTTCACATCAGTGATTTCAAGTTCTGTATAAGGCACGTTTCTGATTGTAATAAAGGATTTTTCACCCTTTACAAAAGGAATTTCCGTGTCCGTAAGCGAAACGCTTTTAATCATAACCTGAAACTGTATTGGTTCTGTTGCTTCAACAGGGGTTTTTGACAGTTTTTTATTTCCGCCGGTTATAATGAGAACCCCGACAGCCAGCACAGCTGCAATAACTGCAAGTATCACGTAATCAAACGGTTTCAGTTTATCCATAATAATTAAACTCCTCGCTAAATTATAATTTTATTGTGTAATTTTCCATGTTCATCTTGTTCAGGCTGTCCAAAATTTCGTCAATAGAGGTCGTTGCGCAGCCGAATGAGCGGATAACGATGCTTGCGGCAATATTACCGATTATAGCCGCATATTTTGGAGGCGCGCCGCATGCCAGAGCCAGCGTGTATGACGCAACAACCGTATCGCCCGCACCTGTAACGTCAAAAACCCTTGTTTTATTGAATACAGGGACCTCGGTAAGCGTGCCGTCTTTGTCAAAAACAGCCATTCCGTCGCCACCGCGGGTTACAAGCAGGGTTTCGGATTCAGTGGCTTTTAGCAGGTCATTTCCGGCTTTTTTAAGGGTTTCGATATCGCGGATAAAGTATCCGACCGCTTTTTCCGTATCAGGCTGGTTCGGCGTGAGAGAATATGCGCCTTTATAGCGCCAGAGGTCTTTTTGTGCGTCAACAACAATGATTTTTCCGAATTTTCTTGCTGTTTCAATGGCCGTTCTGATTATGTTTTCAGTCAAAAAACCGATATTGTAATCCGACAAAATCACCGCATCATGCTCAGGGATTGCCTTTTCAATATTTTCAATAACTTTTTGCTCAATTTCAGCGGACGGAGCGGAATTTTCTACCCTGTCAACGCGCACAATCTGCTGCGTTACAGAATGGAAGCTTGCGCCGGAGATTCTTGATTTTACAGTGGTAGGGCGGTTGGAATCCTCAACCATATATTCAGTATTTATGCCGGCTTCTTTCATTGCATTGAGCAGAATGGGCGCATAGTAGTCATTTCCGTAGAGCCCGATTGCAGAAACCTTGCCGTTATTAAGGGTAGCGAGGTTGTGAGCTGCGTTGGAGGCCTGACCGAGTATGATTTTTGTGCTTGCGTGGCGCAAAATCAGAACCGGCGCTTCTCTTGAGATTCTTTCAGTATCGCCGTAAATCATTTCGTCGATTGCCTGATCGCCAATTATGAGAACTCTGGGTTCGCTCAGCTTTTTTATATATCCGGTTAAAATATTTTTGTCAAAATCAAACATTTCTCTCTCCGTTTTGCCTGTTTAGCGGATAAAATTTTATATCTGGTGTATATGATATAAATTGTAGTATAATATACACAGTTTAGCACAAAAATTTTCTATTAAATCAACAGATTTTAGAGGGATAATGGCAGAAAAAGACGACGATATAGAAATACCGCAGGGCTTTGGAATAACCGACGAAAACTTTAACGAAAAAGAAGAAATCGAAAAGCTTCAGGCAAAAATCCGAAAAATGAGCGCTATGGCGAATGATTCGGAAGAAATGACAATGCAAAGTGCCGATGATATTCCGGATGAAAACGAAGAAGCTGCACAGCCTGAAAGTGCCTTTATTGAAGAATCGTTTGATACATCTAAAACGCATGCAAAAAAATATGTGGTCACCGCAGACGCAAAATATGTCGATTACTTTGAAAAACTGTCGCTTGAAAAACGCTCCGAGGTTTTTAATGAAATGCTCGGAGAATATATCGTAAACGAGGACAAACGTAATGCTAAAAAACGCATGAAAAGAATCATGATTCATTCTTTTATTGCAGCAATAACAATAATCATTACACTGCCGGTTCTGCTATTCATAGTAAATAAAGCAATACACTACACCGTACTAAACTATCAGGATTCACAGCAGAATTTTGAAAAATTATACGAAAGTCAGGGTATTGCAATTCAGCAAAAAAGGAAAAGATAAAAACTATTAAATGAACATCGAATTTAAACACAACAAACAATATTTCGTAGGAATATCGCTTGGTTCTGCTGCTTCAACCGAAACCGGCGCAGCAGTTTTGGATTCCTCGCTCAATGTAATCACTCTGGACAAGCTTTTTACAATGGAGGACGTAAAGTATTTTCTGGACAACTTTGTAGGCAAGCAAAATGCCGTTTTTAACATAGCTCTTCCGGAAAATCCCACCATGCTCAACGCAAAATGGAAGCTCTATTCGCGCCAGTACCAGCTTATTCAAACAAACAGGCTCATTAACAAAGAAAGCGAATGGATTCAGCGCTATTCTTTTAGAGGAACAGAATATTTTAAAGAACTCAAGGACAAGGGCATTGATATTTTCAGGTTCGACATTCATGAGCTGAAAAGTTCTCTAAAACTTGCAGGAATTTACAAAGACAGGACGCCCGTTGACTGCAAAGCGTTCCAAAGTGCCCTTAAATTCCAGTTCGGAATCAGAGAGCTCCCCGCAAATATGCTCCCTGTTGCACAACTGGAGGCGATACTGGGCGCATATTTGGGATATCTTATGAATCAGTCAAATCCCGAATACGCGTACAAAGTCCGCTCGGAATTTAAGGGAATTGAGGTCATTGGAATCGATTTACAGCCTGCTTTATCCCAGAAGTAACTGCTTATTCAGTTCTGCAAGGCTTGAAGAACCTACTTTTGCCGTATTTGCGGCAGCCGAAGTTGCAGAATTCTGAGTTACAAAGGAGTCAAGCTGAGATTTAAGACTTCTGTATTTTTCTTTGTCCGATTCGGTTTGGGCAGTCGCCAGTTTTTCCTGAACAATGCTCAACGCTTTGTTATAATCCTTATCAATATCACCGTAAGAAGTAATCCCGACCTGTGACAGCAAAGTCTGCCATTCTGCCGGAACCTGTGCAGCGCCTGATGCAGCCTGGGCTTTTTGGGCCTCATTATCCTTTTGAGCCTCTTTTTCCTGTTGGGCTTTCATTTCACTTTCAAATTTTTCAAGTTTTGCTTTGTCAGTCGCTTTATCACCGGAAGACGGAATGCCCAGAGCAGCTAATTTTTTCTTAATTTGTTCGTATTCTGAATCCACAGACGCTGCTGAAGAAGCGCCGGAAGCCGAAACTGATGAAACTGAATCAATAGACATATTTTTATTCCTTCTTTTGGCTAGTGTACCCTATACTATTTATATACCCGTTTTTTTATTTTTTTAAACGTGGTTGTTAAGAAATATTAAAATAAATTTTTATAAAAACAACCGATTGTAACAAAGCTTAAAAAATAGTAGAATTAGAGATTATGAAAAGGAGTTTTTATGTTTGATTTAAGAAAAGTTTTTACAAATCCTTTTGGTGACAAGGATTTTGGGAAAAAATTCGTGATAGGCTGTCTGATAATGCTATTTCCAACTGTTTTTTCCTTGATTAAAGAATTTCTTTCAAAAGAGCAGTCCAGAGAACTTTTTATGCAAAATACACCTGTAGCGCTTGCAGCTTCTGTTATTGCGGGATTTTTTGCTTGTATTTCAATCGGCTATTATTTCCGGATAATAAATAACAGAATCAACTCAAACGAAGAAATAATGCCGGATTGGCAGATAAGCAAAAATTTTATAATAGGATTAAAGGCATTTGCGGGAACATTTCTTCTGGTACTTCCTTTCTCGCTTCTCCTGTTTTTTGGAGCTATTTTCATCATATCCGGGCCGGTGTTGGGAACTTTGATGATTTCTGTTATTTCATTTTTTGCCACTATTGCTTATCTGATATGCGTTATTGCATTATGTCTTTTGATGAACATTTCTTATGCTCAAGATTTTAAATTCTTGTCTTTTTTCAATTTTAAACGCGCGTGGGGATATTTAAAGGGGAACATATTCGGCTTTCTTCTCTACATAGGGCTGATTGCGGCAATTTCAATACTTACACAGTTGTTTTCTTTTATTCTTTTACTTGTGTTAGGAATAATCTCTATTATTGCCATTGTTCCGCTTGCATTTTATACATTATTGTTAAATGCTGAAATCGCCGGACAGTTTGTCAACGGGGTTAATAAAAAAGAAATTACCGGAGAATAACTATGGAAATAAATTTTGAAAAGGCATTCACGTTTGTTAAAGAAGACCCGAAATGGGGACGAAAAATCGCAATCGGCGGACTTTTGTCAGCTGTGGCGCTTCTGGTGCTTTGCGTGCCGTTTATGGTTCTTCCTTTCACCACATCTGTTCCCCTTTATGTGGCGCTGCTGGCTACCTGCTCTGTTTTTGCGGCAGCAATAATGTTCGCACTCGCGGGGTATCCGTTTATCGTCATAAACAACCGAATAAACAACAAAGAGGAAATTTTGCCCTGCTGGAAAGAATTTTTCAGGATTGTTTTTGGCGGAATCAAAACCGCAGTCGGGCATTTTCTGTTTATTTTGCCGGTAATGTTCTTTTCTGTGGTAATTCTTTTGATATTTCTGGGGGCATTTTCTCTCGGAAGCTCAATTCTTGCAATGCTGATTACGTTTATCGGTTTTGTGCTGATTTTTGCGCTTATCGGGCTCACAACAATTTATTCATTGCTTTATCCGTTGATGAGCGGGGCTTTTGCTGAAGATTTGAATGTTTTTTCTTATATAAATTTCAAACGCGGATGGGAGCTGCTTCGTGAAAATTGGTTGAATTATTTGATTCTCTTGCTTTTACTCGTTGCTGTGGGGGTTATTTTCCACTTTGCGGCAATGGTTCTTGTTTTGACAATTGCGGGCGCAATACTCATCCCGTGGCTTTGTTTTTATGCAAGCCTTGTTTGCGCTGATTTGGTTGCACAATTTGTTAAAACAAAGAAATAATGCAAAATCGCCCGAACGCGGTGTATAGAAATAATTTTTAAAGCCTGAGCGCTTCGCTATACGTCTTTAAAAATCATTTCTATACACCGCTTTGGTGCAAAATCAGAGAATCAATGGAACAATTTTTAGAACCGTATAGCGAAGCGCTCAGGTTCAAAAAATTGTTCTATTGATTCTCGACAAATCTTACATCTACAAATAAAACACAATATTAATCAAAAAATCAGCAACAAGCAGGTAAATTGTGGATTTTATTGCAGATTGCGTGGTCGAAATCCCTACATCTTTGGCTCCGCCGCGGGTTTCATAGCCCTGCGTTGCACAAACAAGCGTAATCAAAATACCAAAAACAAACGCCTTAAAAAGGCTTATGTAAATATCCCTCGTATTAAGGAAAAGCCAGACCGTGTTCATAAAACGGTTCGGATGGAGCCCGATTGCGACATAAGCGACCATCATACCGCCCACAATACCCAAAAATTCCGCAAGAATCACAACCATCGGCACAGTAACCGCTGCAGCAAGGATTCTCGGAGCAAAATAATAGCCGACAGGGTCAACATGGAGCGTTTTTATTGCGTCAATCTGCTCTGTAACCTGCATATTTGCGACCTCCGCACAAATCGCGGTTCCGGCGCGCGCGCCTATCGCAAGAGCTGCAAATCCGGGCGCAATTTCCCGCACAAGAGCTACTGCAATGAACCCGCCGACATAACCCTCGGCTCCGCTCATCAAAAACTGCTTTGAAACCTGCAAAGCAATTACCGCAGAGGCAATAAAGACAATAATAAGCGATATTGAAAGCGAATCATAGCTAATCATTGCCGCCTGCGAAATTACCGAGCGGAATTTTGTATTTCTGTTAAAAATGTATTTAACAGCAGATGTTAAATTTTGAACACAAAGCCCTAAGAAATTAATCATAGATAGGTGTGCACCATTTTTTGTATTTTTCGACCTTGCCTTTTACCACGTCGAAGTAAAGTTTCTGGAGCTCTTTTGTATGAACGCCGACTTCGCCCGTACCCAGAGGACGGTTATCAATGCTTGTAACAGGGCTGACCTGAGCACCGGTTCCGCAATAGAAAGCTTCATCGGCAATATAAAGTTCGGTTCTTGAGATTTCTCTTTCCACAACTTTCAAACCGAGAACATTTTTTGCCAGTTCAAGAATAGTATTTCTTGTTACGCCGACAAGAATGTTGTCCGTAGTTTGAGTTGTAACGAGTGTATCGCCCTCAACAAGGAAAAGGTTCATTGCAGAGCCTTCTGTAACAAAACCTTGCTGCGAAAGCACGATTGCGTCGTCAAATCCCGCTTTTCTTGCGTCTGTAATGATTAAAGCTGTGTTTGCGTAAGAGCCGCTGACTTTTGCGCGGGGCGGGATTGCATTGTCATCAACACGGCGCCAGTTTGAAACACAAACGCTTAAACCTTTTGCCAAATCGATGTAATCGCCCATTGCAAATGAAAAAATCAACACGGAATCAGGGTTGTCAATCAATCCCGGGCCGATTTTGCAGGCACTTTTATAAATCTGGGGTCTGATGTAGGCGTCTGTGCGGTAATTGTTCTTTTTCAAAAGGTCTTTAACAAGCCCGCACCACTCATCAACAGAATATTTTGAATGCATATGCATGATTTTTCCGCTGTTTATGAGCCTTTCAAAATGTTCTTTCATTCTGAAAGCATAAAGCTGGTCTTCTTCTTTGTTATAATAAGCACGAATACCCTCAAAAACCGAAGTTCCGTACAAAAAAGCGTGCGTTCTGACCGGAATTGAGGCTGTTGCCGCATCTACATACTTGCCGTCTAAAAATACATATTCTGTCATAGTGTTACCCTTTCTAATAAACTCTCACGGGTATTTTGAAATAAAAACCATATATATTATCGTTATTTTCACGATTAAATGCAAGTTTATTGCAGGAAATTAATCAAAATTATCAAAAATCGCGCCAACCAAAGGCAACCGGCGTGAAATCAGAAGATTCCTTTTGGAGTGACTATGGGGGAGGGCTCATTAAACCAGATTGCAAGCTTTTCACGTTAAAAGCCCGGAGGAATCGGAACGGAAAAAGGAATCTTCCGATTTCACTCCCCCACGCCCCGTCAAAATCTAATCTGGTACAGTCTTATCACGAAACTTTTCGGAAAACTTACCAGCAAGCCCCGATTGAGCCGGCTCCGCAAACTTTTCCGTTCACCCAAATTGCATATTCAAGCTCGGTGTTTTTAAAATTAGTTCCTTTGATAATTGCGCCCTGTAGATTGGCTTCTTCCAAATCCGCATCCTCAAAATCGGCATTTGTAAGGTTTGCATTCTTAAAATTTGAACGCTCAATGTCCGCTCCCTTGAAATTTGCGCCTGTAAGGTTGGCATTCTCGAAATTTACCCCGTCAAGCTCCGCCTTTTCAAAATTTGCACCGGTTAAATCCCGTCCGGAGAAATTGCTGCACTCCAAATCAGCTTTGTAAAAATTTTTCAACGAATCCTGTGCACAAACAAAATTTGTACAAAGAATTAAAAGCAGGGCTGCGAATAACTTTTTCATAATCAGAGCTCCTCCCCGTCCTTTTTCTTTTCAGGTAACACACGCCCCAAATACTGGGAAACAGAAAACGAAAACGCAACTCTGTCCTCACTGTCATTCGGAATCACAACAGCAGTCGTAAATGACGTAGCGGGAACAGGTCTAAACTTCACGCCGGCAGCCAGAGCGCATCCGGAATCCTGTCTGGACATCCAATCTGCAACGACACGGAGCTTATTAGGTATGATGGTCTGGTCTATACCGAGCATTACGCCTGTGCTGTCAGGCATCTGGCTGTATCCTGCTACATAAGTGCCGGCAGTTAATGTAGTTCTTGTTTTTTTCACAAGAAACGACGTATGCGCATAAATCATGCTGTCAGGCTTTTCCCCTGCGGTCAAAGACGGCTGGAGGCGGCCGCCGATAGTGAGCCTTGTTCGCTTTTTAATACGAAAAACCTTTTTTGCGGTCATATCGAGTTTCACATCGGTTCTGTCACGAATACTCGTCCCAACCCCGAAAGATACCTCCGTATCTTTTCCGGTACCGAGAATCATATTAGGCGTAAGCGACACAAAACCGTCGCCAAACGGGCTGAATCTGTTCGATTCTTTCAAAATCATATGTCCGAACGGCAAAACATCGGAAGACGGTATGGTAATCACTGTCTGCTGGGCAAAAACAGGATTCAGGGAGAGAAAAAACGCGCATACTGGCACTATTCCCCTTAAAAGAAGTTTCATACGCCTAATCCGCCCATTCTCTGTAAATGCCGTCAAATTTGTCCGCCACACGCTTAAATGACGCAACCATAACAGGGTCAAACTGCGTGCCGGAGCCTTCTGCGATAATTGTATTAGCCTTTTCTTTTGTGTAAGCGGCTTTATAGACCCTTTTCATTCTCAAAGCGTCGTAAACATCTGCAATGGACATAATCCTTGCGCTCAGAGGGATTTCGTCCTCTTTGAGTTTGTGAGGATAGCCTTTTCCGTCCCATCTTTCATGGTGAGAACGCGCAATATCAATCCCCATTTCAATAAATTTATTATCTCCGAATTTGTATTTAACGAGCTGGAGCGTTTCTGCGCCAATCAGGGTATGCGTTTTCATTATTTCAAATTCATCAAACGTAAGTCTTGCCGGTTTCAGCAAAATCCGGTCGGGAATGCCGACTTTTCCGATATCATGGAGCGGACTTGCGTGGAGAATGTCTTTTATAAATTTTTCATCAATATCCTTGTAATATTTTGAAGTTTTTGACAAATCTTCGGCAAGAACAAAGCAATAGCGCTGAACACGCTCAAGGTGAAGCCCTGAATCGTCCTTTGATTGTGCAAGTTTTGCAAGTGAAAAGATTGTCGCCATCTGTGTTGCGGTAATATCCTGCACTTCTTTTTGAATTTTCTCCTCAAATGAGCGGCGCTGGTCAACGATTTCTTCCTGCAGCTTAATAATTCTAACATGCGCACCGATTCTGCCCAGAACCTCGGGTTCCTTAAAAGGCACAGGGATATAATCAACTCCCCCGACTTCATAACCTTTCATAATATTGTAAGAATCATCCGGAGCAATGAAAATCACCGGAGTTCTCGACAAAAACTCATCCTTTTTAAGTTCTGCGCAGAGCTCAAACCCGCCAAGGTCGGACAAAACCGGATTTATCAACAATAAATCATAAGGTTTTTCCTGCACAAGCGCCATAGCACCGGCTCCCAAGCGGCAAAGCTCGGTTTCATACCCTCTTTTTTGAAGAATATTCTCAAGTACGGTCAGATTTGCCTCATTTTCATCAACAACAAGAATTTTTGACATTTAAACCTCTCAGGATAAGCTATAACCAGTATAACATTATCAGCGGGGAAGTAAATATGATTAATTTTGTGAACTTATATTACAATTTTTTGTTGATTTTGTAATATTTGTTATTAAATTGTTTTTATAAATATAGGCATTAAAAAGAAACGTGTATTATGGCAAAAAAAGAAACAAACGGGGCTAACGGGTTGTTCGAATCCGCAATAAGCGCATTTGAACTCTCGATAAGAGCAAAACAAATCCAATGCGAATATACGCTGAAAGCGCGTATAAATGCACTTGCAGATTTTGTTAACGGGGCAAAACTTGCGGCTAATCCCTAAAATGTCGCGCTAAAAGGCGGGGATTTCGGGGAGAAGAAATGTAAATGCGGCGATTTTAGTAAAATTCGTCCGTTTTTTTCTGCTTTTTTTAAGTAAAAACTTCAAATGAAAGTGCGGGGATTTGTCTTTGGAGTGACTATGGGGGAGGGCTCAATAAAATAGATATAAAATCTTTTTATGTTGAATGCCCGGAGGAATCGGAACGGAAAAGACAAATCCCCGCACTTTCAAGGCGCCAAACAAAGGATATTTTTAAGAAATTTACCCTGCGAAATAAAACCCATCTTCTTTTAAGCGAGAAATGACTTCTTCCAGCTTTTCGTCGGTTGCAACAGCCGAAATTCTAAAATATCCCTCACCCCTGTCGCCAAAAGCATTCCCCGGAACAAGAACAACGCCGGATTTTTCCAGCACAGCGTCCGTAAACGCCTCTGATGAGCAAAAACGCTCCGGAACCGGCAGCCAGAGATAAAATGTTGCGTCAGGAACATTCTCTATCTCCCAGCCGAGCTCTCTGAAGCCGTTTACCATAATTTCCAGCTTTCTTTTGAACGATTTTTGCGATTCTTTTATGTAATCGTCGCCCTCTTTTGAATTTAACACCTCGGAAGCCGCTTTTTGCAAGGCTTTGAAAAGTCCTGTATCGACCGTTGATTTCAATCGGCCAAAAGCGCCAACAGCCTCTTTATTTCCACAAATCCAGCCCAAACGCCAGCCGGTCATTGCATAGGGCTTTGAAAAACTGAAAAATTCAACGGCAATATCCTTTGCGCCCTCGACCTGCAAAACGCTCGGCGGCGCCTCATCAAAGTACAAATCGCAGTACGCCGCATCACTAATCAAAAGAATTTTGTGTTTTTTACAAAATTCAACTACTTTTTTCAAATAATCAATCGTGCACGTTGCACCGAGCGGGTTTGAGGGGTAATTTATAATTAAAGCTTTTACTTTTTTCTCCTCAAAACCATCATTTTTCAAATTTTCCCAAACGTCATCAAGATTTGGCATAAAGTTATTTTCTTTGCTCAATGGAACCGGATATCCAATTGCGCCGTTGGTTTTGAGCATTTCTTTATAAGAAGCATAGCCAGGGTCGGGAATCAAAATGATATCTTTGTCCTTTTTATCATGCGCAGGCGTGCACAGGGCTCTTATGAGGTTCGCAAGCCCCTCTTTTGAGCCGATAAGCGAAAAAATCTCTGTTTTGGGGTCAAGTTCAACCCCAAAACGGTTTTTCATCCTTTTAGCAACCGCCTCAAGGTAATAATCCTCGCCTTTGGGTGAAGAATAAGTGTGAATCCCCTCCATATCAAGGGCTTTTTTGAGCTTATCAACAACAAACTCCGGCGGAGCCTGCACAGGAGCACCCATGGAAAGAAAAATCGGCGCGCGGTTTTTAGCTTCCAGCTCCGGTTTCAGCTTTGCAGCAGCCTGTTTTATCCTGAACATAACATATGTTTCAATAGACTGCACATATTCGTTAAACAATTCAATCATTTTTCGTCCTTTTTTGCCTCAAGCTGGTATGCCCAGGCTTCATGGTTGTGAATGCTCTCTATGGATTCAACTTCGACTTCGTAATATTTAATTATTTCGTTATTTCTAAACATAAGCACAACATCGCGAAGCACATCTTCCACAAATTTCGGGTTTTCATAGGCTCGCTCGGTTACAAATTTTTCATCTTCCCTTTTAAGGATAGGATAAACCTCGCAGGAAGCCTTTTTTTCAATATCGGAAATCAAATCCTCAAGCCAGATATGTTGGTCATCATCATAGCTTATCAAAACCTTTATCAAAGCGCGCTGATTATGAGCAGAATAGTCGGAAATCTCCTTTGAGCAGGGGCAAAGCGTGGTTACGGGCACTTTTACGCCGAGGAAAAATTTATACCGGTCATTATTGTCGAGCCTGCCCTCAAATGAGCAGTCATAAGCCATAAGCGACTGTTGTTTTGTGACCGGAGCCGTTTTTTTTATGAAATATTTGAAAGTGAATTTCACTTCCGCAGCTTTTGCGCCAAGCCGGTCTTTTACAGCCTCAAGACAGCCTTTAATATCAACGCCGAGGAGCTCTTTTTCGCTCCATTCGTTGAGAATCTCCATAAAACGCGACATATGCGTACCTTTATGGCAGGAATCCAAAGAAGCGCTGATTTTTGCACGTGCCGAAACAACCTGATTTTCCTTTCCTTTTCTTTGGATAATCAAAGGGACATCCACGTTTTTTATGCCGACTTTTTGAATTTCTATTCCGCGTTCATCTATAAGATTTTGTACATCTCTCAGGTTGCTTTTCATTTTTATTCAATATCTTCCGAGGTTTTGTTTTCCAGCGCCAGAAGCAGCTTAAGAGCGGCCAATCTTTGCATTTTCGGAGGCGCAAGCCTGAGCATTTCAATAGCTTTTATCATAACAGGGTCATTGTCGTACCATCTGTTGCCTTTGCCCTGATATTTAGTGATTGTGTCATACAAACGTTCGATTACATCCGCCGCAACCTGTTCTTGCAGCTTCAAAATATAATCAGCGGCTTCTGCCTGAGTATCAGCGGGCTGTAATCTCAAAAGTTCCAGCGCTTCTTTCAAAATAGGGTCTTTATCATACCAGCGTCTTGCTTCTGTCATCTCAAATTCCTCTTTTTATGCTTAATTATTATATATTGTTATAAATTCTATGTCCATCTTTTAACATAAGAAAAAATTAAAAGATAAGGGGTTGAAATGGAAATTTTTTGATTTAGACTTGTGATGTAGCTGAAACATGACAAATTAATAATAGATAGTGTAAAAAAGATGCCATTTATTCATAAATTGTGCGAAAGGCTTGGTGAAAATAACAAGCCGATTTATACCGTGCTCGCAATTGCCTGCGGAAAAGGCACGGTAAGACCGATTTTAAGTATTACAGACAAAAAAGAAGCACCGGATGCCAGAAAATATGCAGCATTAAGAGAGCTTATGACAGAATTCATCGGAGTTCCGACGACAATGGCACTCGGAATGATGGGCGAGGGTGCAGCAAAACTTCTCACAAAAAAGGATTCAATTAAGCGGAAAAATGCAAGCTCGGTGCTTTCTTTTCTTGGAATATGCCTTGCAGCGGGATATTTTGTACCGAAATTCTGCAATCTGGGTATGCCGCCTGTTATGAAAAAGCTAATGCCGGATTACGACCCTGACGCTATTCACACGCCCAAAACCGTAACTCCGGCTCAAAAGAATCCTATAGGCTTTAAGCAGTCTTTGCCTGTTAATTACAACATTTACAAAGTAAATCAAAATTCACCGTTCTATCGGACAGGAATGAGGGTGTAAGTTATGCAAATTTCACCGGTACAAAAAACATTAATCAACATAAGAAACACTGTAACAAGCCCCAAAATGGCAGAATTCGCAAGAAATACAGTCTGCGCAATTGCAGTCGAAACAACGCTGAAAGCAACAGGAAGACCTGCTTTTATTTACTACGACAAGCATGCAAACAAACAATCAAAAAAATATGCAGCAACAAAAGAGCTTCTCTATCAGTCTTTCTGCCTGGGATTGTATTTAAGTCTTATAAACAAATTCAAAAACAAAACATACCAGTTTATTAGTAAAAGATTTGCTCAAAAAAATCCCGAAGACAAAAGGAAACTGGATTTGTATGACAGTTTTCAGAACAAAATACAAGCTGAAAAAGACAAAACCTCAAAAAAAGAGCTGGAAAAACAGTTTTCCAAATTGCTTCATACAAATAAGGACTATCACTTCGGGAAAGGTGTAAAAGAATTCAGCTCTATTGTCTCAACTGTATTTATTCTGGCAATTTGCGCGCCAATTGCCTCACAAATCATATTACATCCGGTAATGGATTTGATTTTTAAAGACAAAAGCCACACCAAATCAGCACAAAATGCAGAAACTCAACCTATTCAATAATTTTCCCGTTGAATAAATCCAAAACCATCCTAGTCTGGTCGGAATAGTTTTCCGGCTGAGGTTCGGACGGCTTTTTCGGGGCAATTTCCGCACTCAGCGCTTCCGCATTTTCTTCCTCAAGCTCCTTTTCAATCACAGCCTGCGGCGGCGGGGTCAGCTCCTTTTTTTTTTCAATAATTTGCGACAATTTCGGGCTGACAGGCGCAGGTTCGGAGGCGTCAGCGAGTTTTATCGTTAAATTTATGTCGCTGACGTTAAAATACTCCATTGCAGCCTTTTTAAGCGGCATATTTTTTGAATCTTCCTTTGCCTGCTTAACAAAAATCTCTTTTGCAAACGAAATCACAATTTCCTCGGGCGAAAGCGCAACCGGACGCGAAAGGCTGTGGAAAAACATTCTCGACGGCATACTTTCTATATTTCCAAGGATTCCGCCCCACATAACAGAAATATCGCCATCTGCAGAAGCTGTTGCCGCAGGCGTTTCCGGAGTTTTTTCTTCTCCGGTTTCTTCCAGTTCAGGATTTTGAGGCTGAACAGGCGCAGGAGCCACAGTTTCCGGCTCTTTTTTCGGCTCGGCAGGCGCTGTAACCGGCGGCGGTGCGGGAGCAGGCTCATAAACCGTTTTCGGGGGCTCCGGTTTGTTGATTTTTGCGGCTGTCACGGTCGAAGAAACAGGAGTGCTGACACTTCCCGCCTCCAGCGCCTCGATTCTTTCAATTAGCTGCGAATAAGTTGAATATTTCACATTAGATGTAAGCTCGATTACGCAAAGTTCAAGCCACAAGTACCTGTTGGTCGTTTCTCTGATTTCTTTTGAGTAATAAGAAAGGCGTTCGATGAGATAAATCAGCTGTTCAACCTCAATATTTTCAACCTGTTCGCGCAATTTAAGAATATTTTGCTCGCTCAGCTGGGTCAAATCCATCGCAATATTTCTATCCGCGCAATTTTTTACAATCAGCATGTTTCTAAAATACATAATCATGTTTGAAACAATCTGATAGGGCTCATTTCCCTTGCTGTAAATTTTATCAAGCAAAGTAATCGCTGTTTGCGAATCCGCCTCAAAAATGCACTTTCCGATGTCAAAAAGCGTGTCAAAAGAAAGCCTTCCGAGCATTTCATTGACATCTTCCGCCGTGATTTCTTTCTGTGCGTCCATTACGCTCAACTGGTCCAAAAGCGCCAGCGAATCCCTCATTCCGCCCGCAGAACTTCTCGCAATAGTGAAAAGCGCGTCTTTTGAAATCTTTATATTTTCTTTTTCTGCAATTTTTTCAAGGTGATTTACAATATCTTCGGTTGTAATCCTGCGAAAATCAAAGCGCTGGCACCTTGAAATGATGGTTTCGAGCACTTTGTGCGGTTCTGTTGTCGCAAGGATGAAAATAACGTTCTCCGGCGGCTCTTCAAGGGTTTTCAAAAGCGTGTTGAACGCTTCTGTTGTCAGCATGTGGACTTCGTCGATGATATAAATCTTATAACGCCCGTTTACCGGCACAAACTGGATTTTTTCGAGGATATTTCTCGCGTCTTCGACCTTTCTGTTGCTCGCAGCGTCGATTTCCACAACATCAATCGGCGTGGAATTCATAATATCAAGGCAGCTGGGGCATTTTCCGCAGGGAGTGAGGGTCGGGCCCTCCGCACAGTTAAGCGATTTTGCCAGAATCCTTGCAGATGAAGTTTTTCCGGTTCCTCTCGGGCCGCACAAAAGATAAGCATGGGAAATTTTGCCCAGTTTTATTGCGTTGCTGAGCGATTTTACGATATTTTCCTGACCAATCAAATCATGAAACGTCTGCGGCCGGTATTTTCTGTATAGCGGTAAATATCTTTCTGTCAAAACACTTTCCCCGTGCTATGCGGATAACTTCCAATATGATAATATAATTATAATTGAAAATTTTTAAAAAGGCGCATTTTATGAAAATTCTTAAACCCAGAAAACTGAAAAAAGGCGGCACAATTGGTTTGTTGTCGGTTTCAGGCGAGGTTAAGGAGCTTTCACAGCTTGAAAATGCGAAAAATTATTTTGAAAATCAGGGATTCAAAGTCAAAATCTCCGAAAACTCCGCCAAAAAGCACAACTATCTTTGCGGCACCGACGAAGAACGACTAAAAGCGCTTCATGATTTTTTTCTCGACGAAGAAATTTCCGCAATAATCGCCACACGCGGCGGTTACGGGTCGCTGCGGCTGGTTAATAAAATTGATTATGAAATAATCAAAAAAAATCCGAAAATTTTCGCCGGACATTCGGATATAACGGCACTTTCGCTCATGTTTTTTAAGAAAACCGGACTTGTAACATTTTCTTCGCCAATGGCGTGCGCAGATTTTTCACAAAAACCGGATTCTTTTACGGAAAAAGCGTTTTGGGATGTTTTTTGGGGTGAACAAAAGGTTTTTCCGCTTGAAAATCCTAAAATTTACAAGCAAGGAACTGCAACAGGGCGGCTCTGGGGCGGAAATCTGGCGACAATTGCCTCTCTTGCGGGGCTTGATTTTGTTCCTGATGAAAATTTTGTTTTATTTATTGAAGATGTTGCGGAACCGGCCTACAAAATCGACAGAATGCTTACGCAGCTTTTAAATATCGAAAAATTCAAAAAAAATCTTTCCGCAATAG
The DNA here is from genome assembly GCA_900547155.1 of uncultured bacterium. Taxonomy (GTDB): domain Bacteria; phylum Cyanobacteriota; class Vampirovibrionia; order Gastranaerophilales; family Gastranaerophilaceae; genus Spyradomonas; species Spyradomonas excrementavium. The sequence continues at coordinate 91,977 of URFH01000001.1, forward strand.
TGCCCGGTGATTTTACGGGGCTGGATTCGCAGGAATATTTTGAAAACATCTTTTTTGAGTTTAAAAAAGATATTCCAATCATTTCCGGGCTCAAAATCGGGCACGAAAAAGAGAAAATCACGCTTCCTTCGGGTGTAAAATGCCGGATTTGCACGCAAAAACCCGAACTTGAAATTCTTGAAGATTATTTTGAGGGCTAAAATAAGCGCAATTTACTTTTCTTGTTGTTTTAACTATAATCACCCTATGAATCAGGCGCAAATTAGAGAAAAAATAGTAAATTCGGAAAGAATCGTCTTTAAATTCGGAACAAATGTCCTCAGAAATGACGACAAGGAAATTTCGCTTTCAAGAATTTACACTTTCATTGAAGATATCGCAAAACTCAAAAAACAGGGCAAAGAAGTCATTATCGTAACCTCCGGAGCCGTAGGGCTCGGGGCAAAAAGGCTGAACGTTGACTCAAACGAAAGCATGTCCGTCAAACAGGCCTGCGCAGCGGTCGGACAATCGCGGCTTATGTCGATTTATGAGGACGGTTTCGACAAATACGGTTTTACAACCGCCCAAATCCTTTTAACAGAAGAAGATTTTACCCAGAGAATTAAATATTTGAGCCTGCATGACACGCTGAACACGCTGATTTCGCTCGGAGCCATCCCTGTAATCAACCAGAATGACACGGTTTCGACCGAAGAGCTTGCTTTTTACAAAGACGCATTCCAAATCAGTTTTTCTGACAATGACAAGCTTTCCGCGCTTGTTGCAAGCGAACTTGACGCAGATTTGCTCGTTGTTTTGTCCGATATTGACGGACTTTTTGACGACAACCCGAAAGAAAACCCGAATGCGAAGAAAATCGAGGTTGTGCAGGAAGTAAATGAAGAATTTGAAAGCTACGCCCAAAACGCATCCAGCGGCGGACGCGGAGGAATGAAAACAAAGCTCGAAGCGATGAAAGTAATCACCCGCTCCGGCGGCGCAGGCATTATCGCCAACGGAAAAGAGCCCCATGTCATTCAGCGGATTTTTGAAAAAGAGGAATTGGGCACGATTTTCCTGCCCACAGAAACTCTTGCCAACAAAAAACGCTGGATTGCTTATGCAACAAATATTCAAGCGCGTTTGACCGTAAATGACGGCGCAAAAAAAGCTCTAACGAAAAAATTCACAAGCCTTTTGCCCATAGGTGTTTTAAATATTGAGGGCGACTGCCAGAAAGGCGAAATCGTAAGCATTCTGGACACAGATGGCAACGAATTTGCACGCGGAATGATTAATTACAACTGTTCGGACTGCAAAAAAATCCTCGGCCACCATTCCGACGATATTTTGGACATTCTCGGCTACAAAAATTACGACGCAATAATCACACGCGACAACATCGCACTTTTATAAAAAAAGGACAAAATAAATGACCACAACTCTTCAAACTATGGCACAAAACGCAAAACTGGCTTCCTACACGCTTGCTTCTCTGGACAGCGAGGTGAAAAATCGCGCGCTTTTAAAAATTGCCGAAAAAATTGAAGAAAATAAAGAAAAGATTTTTGAAGAAAACAAAAAAGACCTTGCAGCAGCGGCGAAAATGCTTGAAGCAGAAGAAATTTCAGCTTCCACATTCAACCGGCTTAAACTCGACGAAAACAAAATGCGAGATATGATTCAGGGGATAAAAGATGTTGCAAACCTCGAAGACCCCGTAAATAAAAAGCAATGGGCAATGCGGCTTGATGACGGGCTCGATTTGTTCCGCGTCAGCTGCCCTATTGGCGTAATAGGCGTTATATTTGAGGCGCGGCCCGATGTAATCCCGCAAATTGCCGCCCTTGCTGTAAAATCAGCAAACGCAGTTCTGCTAAAAGGCGGCAAAGAAGCTTCAAACACGAACATAATTCTTGCAAAACTCATAAATGAAGCGCTGTCTGCGATTCCGGAGTTCCCGAAAGGCACGATAAATCTGCTTATGACCCGCGAAGACGTAAACGAAATGCTGAAAATGGACAAATATATTGACCTGATTATCCCGCGCGGCGGGAATGCGCTGGTAAAATACATTCAGGAGAACACAAAAATCCCCGTAATGGGGCATGCGTCGGGGATTTGCCACATTTACGCGGATGAAACAACGGATATTCAAAAATCCGTAAATATTTGTCTTGACGCAAAAATCCAGTACCCGAGCGCCTGCAATGCAGTTGAAACAATTTTGATTAACAAAAATATCCTTGAAGATTTCTTGCCGGAGCTGGTAAAAGCCTTTGAGGACAACAATGTCACAATCAAAGCAGATGAAGAATGCAGGCGAATCTGCAAAAACCTTGAACCTGCAGAAAAAGAAGACTGGGCGACCGAATACGGCGACAAAACCGTTTCAATCAAGGCTGTAAAAGACATTTTCGACGCAATCGCCCACATAAACATCTACGGCTCAGGGCACACCGATTGCATTTTGTCCAAAAACCCCGGAAATATTGAACTTTTTATGAATCTTGTTGACTCGGCTGGCGTTTTTGCCAACGCATCTACAAGGTTTGCCGACGGTTTCAGGTACGGGCTCGGCGCAGAAGTCGGAATTTCCACCAACAAAACCCACGCCAGAGGCCCTGTCGGGCTTGAGGGGCTGACAATTTACAAATACAAACTCTACGGCAACGGCCAAATCGCAGGCGAATACTGCTCCGGCGAAAAGCATTTTAAACACGAAAGATTGATTTAATGCCGCAAAGTGCCTATATTCACATCCCTTTTTGCAGGCGGAAATGCGGATATTGCGCGTTTGTTTCTTACAATATGCCTGAAAAACATGCCGCCTTCATTGAAAAACTCCTCGCCGAGATAAAAAACAAATACAAAGGCGAATTGCTCAAAACCATTTACTTTGGCGGGGGAACGCCATCGCTGCTGGAGATTTCACAGGTTGAAAAAATCTTAAACTGCCTGAATTTCGATGAAAACACAGAAATTACGTTCGAGGCAAATCCGGATTCCGTCAATTTTGAATATTTAAAAGCCTTAAAGCAATGCGGGATAAACCGTTTGAGCCTCGGGGTTCAGTCTTTTGACGATAAAATCCTGAAAATCGCCAATCGCCTGCATAGCGCGGGGCAGGCCGTTCTGGCTTATAAAAACGCCAGAAAAGCCGGATTTGACAACATAAATCTGGATTTCATATACGGGCTGCCGGAGCAGAGCACCGAAGGGTTAAAAAAAGACTTAAAAACCGCCGTTTCGCTGAATCCTGAGCATATTTCGCTTTACGGTTTAAAAATCGAAGAAGGAACGCCGTTTTCAAAACAAAAATTCACAAATATCGCTGACGATGACGCGCAGGCCGAAATGTACCTTGCAGCAATAGAAATTTTGGCGGATTTTGAACATTACGAGTTCAGCAACTTTGCCCGTGAAGGCAAATTCTCGCGCCACAATTTGAATTACTGGGAAAACCAAGAATATTACGGATTTGGAGCTGCTGCGCACGGTTATATTGACGGGGTAAGATATTCAAACTTCACAAATCTCGAATCCTACCTGAAAAACCCGCAAAAACCTGAAAATCAGCACAAAATCATGCCCGAAGAAAGGCTTGAAGAAGAAATTTTCCTCGGTTTCAGGCGCTGCGCAGGGATTGATTCCGAAAAAATTAACAAGAAATTTTCAATCAATTTTGATGAAAAATATTCAAAAATCCTCAAAAAATACGAAAAAACAGGCCATTTGACAAGAACTGAAAAGGGCTGGAAGCTTACAACGCAAGGGATTCTCGTTTCCAATGAAATTTTGTGCGAATTTCTTGCGTAATGTGCTAAAATTTAATCATGAAGCATTTATTATTGTTAATTGGCATTTGTTTTTCTGTTTCCTGCGCTTTAGCTTATTCAAACAGCTACGGCTCCGCCGCAAATACAGCCAGAAGCTATTATTCGTCGCATTCTTATTACAATTCTGCCGCACGCTCCGGCTCATCCTCATACAGCTCATATTCAAACTACAATTCGTCCGTTCCGTCGATTAATTCGACCTATACGCACTCAAGAAGCGGATATTCTGGCAATTATCTTTACAGACCTGCTTCCTTGAGCCCATCTTCTTACTCAACAACCGCCGCAAGGGTCAAAAACACCTCAACAAACTCCGGCGTAACCGTGGTTCCGTTTCGATATAACACACTGAACTACACACGCGTAAGGAACATGGAAGCTGATCCGCCGAAAAAATACAGTGCAAAATGCACGGACATGGGCGATGCAAGTTTTTGCCAGTAAAAAAAAGCCCCCGCCTTGCCGCGGGAGCACCAGAAATCACTATCATGCACAAATATACTTTTTTCCGTCAAATTTCAAAGCCTGCCGCCGGTTTCCTTTGAGTTTATAAGAAATATGAATCCAGCAGGAAGAACAGGACTGCTCAAGTATAAGCTGGTCAAATTCAAGATTCTTTTTGCACCAGTTGAATATTGCCGCGTTTGTTTGCCCCTGCACAACAAAATCAGCCGCCTCACCGGTTAAATGCTGTGAATTTGCAGCCCCGCCAACAGCCGTATTCAGTGCTTTGCAACGGTAGCCGCTGGTTATAATCACCGGATGCCCGAGGTTTTTGCGCAGTTTATAAAGCGTATTGTCATGCAAGCGCACAATATTTATCAAAACCTGCGTGTCAGGTGTATTATTTATGCCTTTACTTTTCGCTGTGTCGGAATTCGTAAACTCCTCCAGCTTAAAATACTCGGATAATTGCATTATTCCCCTTTTCTTTGGATTAATAAGTTCTTAACATCATTGATATCCTGATGAATCAACGACAGCTGCTCCTGCAAATTCCTGTGATTCTCGCGATAAGTCTTGTCCGAGACATAATGTTCCGCCATATATTCAATCAATGCAGACTTTACCGCCGAAAGCTGCTCCGGGGTGACAAAAACCTTGTACGCCACGAAAAAACCCATCACAACAATAATTATTGGAGCATATTCTATAAATTTTTCCATTCTAAGCTTCCAATTGTCCTTTCAACACTTCGCCCGCATCGACGAGCTTCTTGCCAATTGCGCAAATTGCCTCAACACCGAGCTTAAACCCCTCAAGGTGAGCCTCTTTTTTTGCTGAATTTTCGGTTTTCAGGATTTTTTCATAAAGCTCGGTCAAATCCTCAATTCTATCCGAAGCAAAATCGTCCAGCCGCTCATAAGCCTTGCGCTTTAACGCAGGAACGACCTTTGATTCAACCAGTTCCTTGATATGCGGAAGCGCCATTGTCAAAATTGCCTTTAAAATTTCTAATACTTTGTTACTCATAATAATCCTCCTTTTTCCTAATTCTAATCTTGAATTTCGTCCTCAGTTGCCAAATTTTCGCCGGAAGAAGAACCCTCTGCGGATTCTTGCTCCGCTGAATATGAAATATTTATCGCCTCCAGCTCCGCAAGGCTCTCAGCGCCAGAAATAGCAGTGTTAAATCCGCAATTCAATGTCTCAATCCGACGCGTATTCAGCGTAATCAACCCCGCAAGCTCCAAAAACTCCTCTGTTGTCAATGTCACAGGCTGATAATCATAATCAAACCAATCAATCGTCGGCTCCTCTGATATAGCCATCGCCTGCATAGCCGCCATTTGCCCCATTACCCGCACCGCAGCGAGCGTATCGCAGTCAAATAACGCATTTTTATAAGTTACGCCGGCTTTTAGCGCTGCATTGTAGGCTTCCTTGTTTTCTTCCAGCCGTTTTGCCTTGGCTTCTGCAAAAAGTTCAGACTGGATGTCTTCTTTAAAGACAAACTCACCGTTCCACTGGATAATTTCTTTACCCGTCTCAAGAATCTCAAGCCCGGCATATTGCGGCATAAATCGCAATGTAGTGACAAGCCTTTGCAAATCCTCGTCAAATAAAACTATTCTGTTGTCTTTTGAAATATAATATTTTGTCATTACTAAACCTCCCCTGCTGCGCCTTTTGTCGGTATGAACCTAAATTCTCTATATACATTGTTAGTAGGCCAATCCCCTAGATTTTCATAGTGAAGAGACACACGTTGTCCTTTTGCCGCCGGAAGATAAACAGAGAGCCCTGAACCAGCTATACCGGCGACTACTTCTTGAGAACCCAGCTTACCCTCAATATTATCCAAACTTAAAGAAGTCCAGGCACTAGTTTGGGAATAACCTCTTGCATGGTAATAACCATCTGCAGGTGCTGTGAAAACTGAGCCGGAAGACGGCCAGCTTAAGACTTGAACTGAATTTGACGGCATACCTGCATGTGTTACCTGTTGTATATTTAATAATTTTATTGCTTCATCTTCTTTAAGATAGGTTATGCGGCTATTAACGATTTTCATTTCACCGCATAATGCACAGGTATATTCAGTGTCAATTAATTGTATAGTATTTTTCTCATTATTGTAGCTATAATCATAATATGCAGCACATATAACACCACCGTTGTCACTATTATCCTCATTACCCAGAAGAAGATGGGCGTCTGTCGTACCGTTAAAGTTGTAATTATGACCGCTCATAACAGAGGTAATCAACTTGTTATTAAGCGTTCCATCCTGATTTCTTCCTGACGGAGCAAGAACTTTTACATCATCTCTGACCATCAAATAAGTGCCAAAGAACGTAAAATTATCCAGCACAGAATCTATCGAAGTGTAGGCAGAAGCGGAGCAGGTTGCAATAACGAAAGGCATTGAATACCTTATGCTCTGCCATGATGAGCCGGAATTGTTGGTATATTTGGTTTCAAAAGTTTCAAGATTAAGCCAGACAGCGTATTGTCCGCTTATAACAGGTGTTGTGGTTGAGCAATAGAATTCTTCTGCTATACCATCTGAAGTTCCCCAGGTTTCTTCCCCTCCTTGCATAGCAAGTAATAAAGTCTGTTGGCGATTATTAAAGCCGGTAGAAACATAATCTCTTGTAGTTGTATATTCTTTGAAAGTTTTTGTTGCAGAATCGGGATAAACAACAACTGACCCGGCTTTTAATACAAGTTGCCCGTCCGAATTTATTTCAACATTAATTTTTCGAGGCGATTCAAGAACGCAATTGGTTACCTGAGATTGCGTCAAACAGGACGAAGCATTACTAAGCGCAGAAATGCCTTCTTGCGTTTTAATTTCTATCCTGTTTGTATAAGATTCAATAGATACCGCATCATCAACTTCATTTGCCAGCTGCACCATTGCTCTCAATGAGATAGTGCGCGGTTTGACGCGGTCACCGGTATTTACAACCTTAGAAGCGCTAAATTCAAATGCTGTACCCACCTCTGAGCCGGTAGAACCGGTATTATATGTGCCTGCTGCAGCAGAAAAAGCACCTTCTGCAATCTGTGTCATACGGTCATCTGAACCAAATTTACCGGTTATATTAACAATCTGATCTTGTATGTAATCCCCGATATTCCCGGTAATCTTCGTAGCCTCAATTGAAATTTTATGCAATGTCGGCAGCTTGAACTTGTTATTCTCCGTATCCAGCGCAAAAAAGCCGCAATTTCCGTTGTTAGCTTCCATTTGTGCAGCATATTCCGCATAAGTCACGCTGGGAATCCTGCCCAGAACCAGAAGTTCATAAGGATTGTTCTCGCCGGAAAAATCATCCTCCATAAACTCTCCGCCATCACAAGGATAAGCACCGTTTATAGTTTCATCAACCCTCATTGTCCAGAAAATATCGCCGATATTTCTTCCCGCAACGTTTTTAGGTCTGTGAACATATTTCAGGTGCATAAGGTTGTTGTTCAAATCATTAGGCTCGTAATCCGCTCCCTCTTTTGTGACATCGTCAATCCAGGGATAAAGCTCTTCAAGATTTGTGTTACTGTTTTGTTCTGTCATTGTAATCTCCTTTCAGGATTACAATACCAGATTTCATTGAGCCGCTTAGGTCAAAACGAAAATTAGAGCTCAATGGGTCAACAAGCGCATAAAAAAAGGGAAGGCTGCAACAACCTTCCCCCAAAAATCAATAACCCTTGGCCCTAAAGCTTATCTTGCAGGTAGTTAATTCACCGGAATTCTTATAAGCCTTTAATAACGCCGATTTATTAGTCTTTTCGGCAACAACAACATAAGCATCTATGGAGTCATTAACCGTACAAACAATCGACGGAGGGTTTATAAAATCATAATCAACCAAAAGCCCCGAGGTTTCAATTATTTCAAGCTCCTGAACAACCTCCTTGTCAGGAACATCCACAGAAACCTTGAAATTCGTCAATATGGTCTGAACATTGTTGTAAGAATGAATCGTTATGAGGAACTTGCAATACCTGAAAGTGTAAGTTCCGTTATTCACAATGCTCCATTCCGTCCAATCCTGCCCGTCGTCAGAATATGCCCACTTGATTACAACAGTATTCTGCTCATCCGCAGATAAAAAGTCATAATCAAATGTCACAACGCTTTTGAGCACCCCGCCAATGTCAAAAACCTGACTTTCATATTCACCGTTTTCAAAAACAGTGCTTCCCCACTTACCGGCGGTTTGATAATAGCCGGGCTCCTTGCTCCATTTCTGGTCAAGCCGGTGCCACACAACATCTGTGTTCTTTTTTAACAAAAGCGTATTGTGATAAGACTTCATATGCTCACTGAAAACGCCGTCAAGGTCTTTGAGCACATCAATCTTCACAATTTCGTTAAGATTGGGCACACTATCCACACTTATGATGTCCATTGTTGGATTTTTTGAATAATTGTAGCCATTAAAGGCCTTTATCCAGAATTTATACAATCCGGCAGTCGGAATCACAATCGAAGCGCTGTTTTGGGTTATCCTGGAGGCAAGAATGGTTCCGTTTTCCCAGCTTTCACCCATCCTGATTTCGTACATATCCGTTGCGCATTTGTTGTATTGCCATACAAAATTGAACAAATTATTCGTTTGCACAACATTAAAATTCACGACATCATCAGGATATCCGTATAAATCGCCGAGATTTGACACCAGAACCCTCGGTTCCTTTGACCCCAGCTCATCAGAATACAGCCGTTCATCATAAGTTCGCCAATCAACAGTGAAAACGCCCGCCCCATCGTCTTTTACACTTACAACTTTAGCTTTGTAACGCTCCAGCCCCATAAGAAGCGAATCAAACATAATAACATCGCCAACTTCCAGGTCATAAGCACGATAATCGGTCTTAAACGAACCGAAATAAGGCTGCAAAATCTTAGAATTGACATAATACCATGCCAAACGCGAAGCCTGAGCAAAATTGGTACAGGAATATATATTCACCGAATGCTCAACCGGCACGCCATCCCTGTATTCGGGAATTTCCGCAAAAGCCTCGACTTTTTGCCATTCATGATCCGGAGAAATATATTCACACTTCAAAATATCATAATGCTCCTCTTTTGGCAGAGTTTCAAAGGTTTCAGAGCCTTTTAAAATGTCATTCTGCGTAAATACCTTGCTCACAGGCTCCGGTTTGTCAATTTTAAACTGAAGTTTCCCGTTTTTAATAAATAACCCGCCCCTGCAAGAACGGTAAATTTCGTCAATAAGCGTTCTTGCAGAAGTTTGTGAGTCAAAAATCATGTTGAAAGTAAATCTGGGTTTCCCATCCACAAGCTCGTCGCAAAACTCCGCAGCTTCAACAAAACTATCAAGATCAAACAACTCTGAAACCAAATCATCACTGATATTTCCATAGTTATTAATCCCGAGCCCGAGCCCGTTGTAAGAAGTCAAAAAGTCAAACATAACCCACGCAGGATTCTCGCTGTATTTGACCTCGTAAGAATACGAACTTGTGTAAACCCTTACTTTTCTGCCCTTTACAACAGCAGTAAGGTTGTAATTCATATCAATTTTCGCAGAGCGGGGCACGCTGATTGCAAGATAAGCCACATCCCTTAAAGAACCCACTTTTTCGGCTCTTTCAGCCTGAGTAGAACCGCCGACAATAGGGTCAACGACCTGATCACGCGTTCCATAATACCTGTTTACGGTTATCCCGCTGATTTCGTTAATAGGTATATCATTCAGCCTGATATCAGAAAATTCGCAAATCTCGCCCTCGGCAAATGCAACAATTCTTTTGATTGTAGTCAAATAATCCTCATCCTGCCAGATTCTGTTGCCGGCAAGCTTGCATGTGCCGTATAAAAGCGGAATCGGCAAATCCTGATTTGTCTGTGTTTGTTTAATCCCCTGACCGTATGTGGGCGACATTGAAGAAAAATCCGGCTTCATTGTTGCAGCAAGAGTTGAAGAAACAGCAAGGCCGCCAAAAATCACAGCATTAGCAACCATTCCCCAGGTCACAGAAAATGTACCTATCGTAAATGCGGTTCCTGCCAGAGCCCCGCTTATTGAAGATAAAACAGCGCCTATTGATGACCCAATCGCTGTTATTAAAGTAGCTACCGCCATAATTACACCACCCTAAAACATCTATAATTTTTAAACATCTTCAATCGACCAATTTGAAGAGAACATCCGCGAAAAACATGAATAAGCTTACCGAACTTGTAATATATTGCGACATGCAGCTCATCTCTAAACTTGGTAGCAACAATATCGCCCATTTTCAGTTCCTCATTAGGAATTTCTATACAATGTTTTTGCAGTTTGGATATTCCATAGCAATAATTTTTATCATCATCTTCAGAACGCATTCTGTACCTGGGTTTTTCAGGGTACAAAAACTGAACAGGATAAAAACAGCCTTGATATGTACCATCGTCGTTAAACATTTCATAAGGTCGCCCTACCTGTTCCAGCAGAGCGTTAATTTTTTCTTCCATCCCTTTTCTCCTCAACTTTATCTGATTTTTCCGGCAATTTGAGAAAGGCATTTTATCGCCTCTTTCCCGACAAGCGGATTAAGCGCCGGCTTTTCCGACAAAATATTATGCATTTTGCAATAAGCAAAATAATGAGCATAATATTTTCTGGGTGTAGCAGCGAAAAACTCCTCATCACTCCATCCAAGAATACTTCTCGCTGCTGCATACATCGACACCCAGTCGAATTCTAGTTCGCTTTCATTTTTTTCGTCTTTTTTTTTAATCTGTTATTTTTCTCCAATACTTCTTTTGCCACCTCCGGCAAAATCAATGGTTTTGCATAAGCAAACTGCAAAGCGTGCAAATTTTTATGCAAAATAGCCGGATTTTCATCAAGAGCTTTTCTCACCGCCTCGATTTCTTCAGAAGAATGATTCTTAATCAAACCTGCACAAAAAATCTCTAAACAATCTTGAAGTTTAGTATTATTATCCAGTACAAAACACTGAAAAATTTTAAAAGTTCCCTTATCCAATAGATTTTCAACAGTGCCATAAGCCCTGTTATCAAACTCCAGCTTGTAGTTTTTCCCATCAATTTTTGTTTCACACGCAAAATTGCATAAATTCTTCATAAAAATCCTCCTTTTTTTATTACGCATTTCGTACCATTGTTCTTAAATGATTGTTGTTATTTTTTATTCCCTCAAAAGTAATTGCATTAAGCAGCTGCTTGTTTTCCAGCAAATACTTTTGGACATCCTTAGAATCCCACGCCTTAATATTGAAATTATTGAATACAACGTTACTTCCGCCGGAATTTCTGTCATATTCAACATTTTCCCCCGGACTCAGAACCCTTTCTCCTCCTTTCAATAACGCCAGCTGCTCATCTGTACCCGGAAGATTGACATTCGCACCATCAGGAACGATTCCGCCGGAATGGTGCTTAGAAGCAGTGGCAACATTTGCTATAGCACCTGCCCAACCGCCCTGGAAAAAGCCCTTAATTCCGCTTCCCACGGCCTTAATAGCTCCGTAAGACGCTCTTATCGCCTGAATTGCATTTGCTGCGTTTTGTTCATTAAATATCATACTCATCAGAGCATCAGCGGAGATTTTTATCATCTCGTTGGCAAGATTTTTGCCGAGATTTTTAAAATTCGTTTCAAAATTTTCAAAATCCGTTAACATTTTTGTCAAACCGTCTGACAGCTCATCCGACATCCCTTCAACCATTTCCCCGACAAAACCATTCGGATTTTCCTCATCATCATCTCCTTTAAAACCGGAGCTCTGTTTCCTGTTCTGGCGAAGTAGAAAGAGCGCTGATTTCCTTTTGTCTTCATCGTCTGCATAGCGCTCGTTTATTGCTTTTATATTTTCCATATGTTCAGTGTATTCGTTGAGATTTTGTTGAAATTTTTCTTTGTTATTTGCACCGAACAGAAATCTTTCCAGAGCGCTCTGGTGTTCTTCGCTCGAGCCGGCTTTATCTACTGTTTCTATTATCTCTTCCAGTACGTTTTTTTGCTCTGTTACATACTCCCTCATTGTTTCGCTATACTCTGCTCGAAATCTTTCCGCTCCTGCGCGAAGATTTTCAAGAAAGTCTTCATACCAGCCCGACAATTCGTTTGAATTTGAATCTATACCCAAATTCTTCCCTTGAAATTTAAAGTTCACTTTAATCCCCTTTCATTTAAAAAAAATGCAACAAAAAAGAACAAGCAAAAGCTTGTTCTCTAAATCAAATATATTTGACTAATTTTTAGAACTCTTCCTTTTCCCCTCTATCACACCTTTTTCATCATAAAGTGTGTCATTTATCCAATGCCCTACCAATTTTTTGTCATGTGTATAAACAAATGATTCGTCTTTACTTACAACAAAAAACACACCAACTAAACGCCCATTTAGGTCATATTTTTTTGTAATGAACGGATATATATTATTTTTTCTTAAGTTAATTTCAATATATCCTAAAATTCCGCTATTATCATAATAGTATACATACATTTTGTCACTATATGTTACACAATAACTTCCATCAGAAAAATTAGTAACCCATCGCCCACGCTTACTAACCCTGGGCTTCCCGCCCTCCGTCTTTGCCGCAGCTATAAAACCGGGGTCTTTCATATATTTTTTGAACGGTTCCATGGATATTTCATACTCTATCCCCTCAAATGCCGCCTCACGTGCACTTTCCACCGTATAAACAACTCCGCCGGTCAGCGTTTTTGCTGCTGCGGGCAGTATTGACATTATTAGCAGAATTGTTATCAAAAATTTCTTCATCGTCTGAATATTATCATATTTTCAATGAAAAAGAAAAGAGATATAGCGCCAAACTATATCTCTAAGAAATTATTTTTGTCCGCCTATATCATAACATAATATCTAAACTTTGATAACAAGCTCATTAAACATTTGCGGAAATCCTCGAAAATTCGCCTGATTTCCGAGCTCTTTGCACCTGTCAAAAGTCCTGTCACAAGAAGTTTCTTCCCCTGTATAACCGCATCTGCAATCTTTAAAACGCCTAACCTGACAGCCTGTCCGGTATTTCATAACAGGAGCCTGAATCTCGAACCCGCCAAGCTCTGTTTCAATATCCATCTTCGCATTTTCGTAATCAAGCTTCAAATTATTGCACCTGCCGGCATACAGAACCTGCTTGAGATTGGGAATAATCTGATTTGTGTTAACATCCAGAAAAATAAGCAAAAGAATAGCAGGCGCATTCGTCACAACATCCCCGCGGTTTCCGATAATGCCGGAAATCGACAACGCAACGTTAGAAAGCTCAATGCTAAGCTTAGAAACACTGGAGTTGTCGTCCTTAACAATCTCTCCGTGAGAAAGCGGCGCCCCGAGATAAGATTCCCCGTTATATTGCAATACATCAAGCGTTTCATTGTCCAAAACATAAATAGAACCGCCCGCCATCTCGATTTTCAGCAGTTTTCTCGGGATTATTTCATCTTTCTCAACCTCAAAAGCCGGATTGGTAGTAGGAAAAACCTCCTTGAGCTCAATTTGCAGCTCGCCGTAACCCATCTCGGATATTGAAGTTTCGAGCTTATCAGTATCAAATCTTACATTATAAGTTTTTCCGTCACCGCCGCATTCTTTCTTCCAAACCCACTTGAAAGAACGAAATTTTCCACGTTTTGCAAGAAAAAAGTTCTCAAGCTTCTTTCTCGTTACCGCATTTTTGCGAAAAGTCAGCTTCCAGGTCTTTTTAGGCGCATCCCACCAGCTTTTTCTGTTGTTTTGAGCCGTAAAAATCTTGTCAATTAAGGTATAAAACTCAATAGAATTCTCACACTCCGCATCATGGTAGAAATCGAGCTTGTCAACAGCTTCTATGGGCGAATCATCAATCGTGCAAATCCTCAACTCGCATTCAGTATAGCCAAAATCCTTGATATTCTGCTTCATAGAATCAGTATCAAAATTGCAAATATATTCTTTGCCGTTGCCGCCCTTTTCGACCGCCCAAACAAACTTGAATTTTCCGGCCTGTCCCATAACCTGAACGAAAAAATTCTCTAGTTTTTGCCTGTCTTTAAAATTTTTGTCGAATTTGAGCGTAAAAGTCCTCTTTGGATAAGTCCAAACAGGATATCGCTGCTCATGACCTTTCATTTTTTCATTTACGGTAGTTTTGAACTCAATCGACGAACTGTAAGCCGCCTGATAAGGTATATCAAACACCGGATAATCCATAACATTCCTCTCTTTCAATATATAACCCTGACGGCATAAGAAACAGCCCGCAAAACCCCTGCATAATCTGCAAAATTTGCGCAAAAAGCGCCCGAAAAACAGATTTTGCGAACTGCCATCTTCTACCGGAAATTTTATGCCTAAGCTTCTTCGACTGTCGCAGCGAGTTCCGTAGCTTTTGCATGAAGCTCAATATCAAGCAGCTTTGTCTGCTTGGAAGAGCCTGTTGTGAACTCATGCTCCGTATAAACACCGCGCCCGTCAAATGTAAACGTAGCAAAATCATCCTGCGTGCCATTGATGGGAATAGCAGTGGCTTTTGCCTTGTAAATGCAAAAATGAACATCGCCGCCATCATTGCTGGTATCCAGAATCTGCGCCTTTAATTGAAAATAATTGGGCAAATCCCCGCCGCCAAAAGTAAATTTGCCGACTTCGTCATCACCTGTGCCGGTTTTTGAATAAGAACCGCCGGTAAGCTGTGCCAGAACTTCAAGGCTCAGCTTTGCATATTCCATGTTGAACGTGATTGACTTGATTTTGTTAGAAACATCCAGAACTTTTTCATCGCCTGTAAGATTTTTCTCCTCAATTTCATAAGTCAAAGAAATCTGCCTTACACCGGGCAAATCAATCCCATCCCCGCAGGTAAATTCATCTTCCGTGTCGGTTAAAACCGGAAATAATTTTGCGTCATCAACGCCGAATAATTTTGTAACTGTTTTGAGTGCCATTTTTTCCTCCTTATTATCTGTTTAATCCTAGCGAGCTTCTCAAACTCCCTAATCGTAAGTAACCAGTATGTTAAAACCGTAACAATACCGCCCTCCGGTTTCTTTTTCCATAAAATATGGTTCCTTGAGTGCTTTTATATGCATAACTTTGCCATTAATGAAAGAAGCTTTTTGATAAAGGTCTTTCGGACAAAATAAATCAAATACATCAAGACAATCCTCCCGCGCCTGCATCATATCGGAATTTTTGACAATTACCTGAATGTCATTGCGTCTTGCCAGATCACATGGCAAGCTGTCTTTAACCGCGAGAACAAGCGCCTTGCTGTCGAGCGTACTGTCAAAATCGAATTTTATAAAATCCTCATCAAAAGCATCATTCTCAATTATAAAAGCCTTAAAATCGTCTAAAATCACTATGTTTTCCTCATTTCTTACTGAAAATAAACTTCATTAACAGCATTTACCCCGTCAAGCGCAAACGAAGGCGTAACCTTGACCACCGTATATCCTCTGCCGTCAAAATAGAGAATATCCGACGGTTTTAGCATTGCTTCCGTAAAAATCCTGCCGGAAACCGTCTTTTCCTGCCCGTCAAAAGCAACAACAACAGAATCCGAAAACTCTATCCTGCATTTAATCTCCTTTTCGGAAACAATCACAGGAACACCGTTGCTATCCGTGCCATCAGTTGACTTCCAAATCGCATCTTGAACCAGTAAATTAGAAAAATATCCCATAAACACCCCCTTTCTTCTAACAAACCGGCAAAAACAGGCTAACCTCCGAAGTTGTAGCCTTTCTTGACCCACTTTTTCACCAAATATAAAGCTTCAGCAGAAAATAGCTGCGAATCCTCTTGATTTAGCGAAGAATCCCCGTAAGTAATTGAACCTGAACCAAGCGAAATTGAGGTAATACCGGCTTTTTTGTTCTCATCATGAACACTTCCCGTATTTTGCGCAACAGCAATAGCCTCCTCGCACACAGCGTCCTTGATATCCTGAGGAGTATCGTAATTTCTCGGGAATTCCATAGGCTGGCTTTCCTCAGCTTTCTCTCCAACAAAATCAAACCTGTTGATTTTTCGGCTGGCTGTAATCAACAACTGCTCCTGCTCATCTTCGCCCAGCTCGAACCATTTTTGCGAGCCATAGCGTTCCTGAAAGTACAAAAGCGCGTCCTCCATACTTATCAGAGAATTTTTATATAATTCAATAGTCATCGTTAATCTCCTGTTCTAAAAAAAGAATCAGCGGCGCAAAACCGCTGATTCAAAGTCATCCCCTAACAAAATTAAGCAGCAGACTTGGGAACAAGTACAGCAAACGGATAACGATTTGTACCGCCTTTTCTGCTTACAGGGTTTGCAATCTGAATACCAATACGCATTACGCAGCGCAGAGCAGACATATCCTGTTGAGCAAGGTTGTAAGCGATTGAACCGTCAGTATTCTGGATGATAGCCTGGTCAAGCACTTTGTAAGTGATATCCTGACGAATTGAATAAACCGCTTTTGTAAAATCGCCTGCAACGAGCAAAGCTTTTGAAGTATCAAAAACTCCGCCGATTTCATCATACATAAGCGGACGTCCGACAAGGCTTACCGGTGTTTCGGAAGTCAAACCGGGGGTGTAGAGAAGCTGATTGTTTTTATCTCTAAGGTTTCTGAATTTAGCTTCAAGAGTGTTGTCAGCATAAAAACCGTTTACTCTGAAACCGGATTTTTCGACCATCTCCATAACACCGCCTTCTCCGATAATATCGCCCGCAATGTCTTCATTTGTGCCGATTTCGACCTTAGCACCCTTAGTAATTGCTGTCGGAACAATCGCATCGGGATAAGTAGAGGGTTTGTTGGTTCCGAAGAAGATTGCCTCGTCGATTGCAAGCCCGAAAGCTTCAACAATTTGCGGTTTCAACTCATCCCAAATGCTGTAAGAAGAATCATCAAGAACCGCATCCGGAATAGGGATAATAACCGCAATTTCTTCAGCTGTGAGTGTCAATTTGTCCCATTCTGCATTGGTAGTTTTCTTCATCGCAGTATCTCCGTTGAGGAAGTAAGCATTGGGTAAAGAAGAAGCCACCGGCAGAGTTTTTTGTTTTGCGCTCATGTTGGGAAGCTGTTTAAAAAGGCTCAAAGCAGCTGATTTTCCCGGTAAATTTTTGATAATTTCCTCCGATGTTTCGGTAGGAATCAACGCTTCAGCGTTTGCACGTGTAATTAATTTTGCATCTGTTGTTGCCATGTTTTGAATTTCCTTTCTTTTGTATTTTTTGTTCTAATAATTCCGCCGGATATCATTTTTCCGGCAAATATTACTGCGGTCAGCCTCTCCTGAGCGCCCTGCGGATGTAATTATCCATACGCTGTGACGGTGTGAGATTTTGCGAGGTATGCGGCTTAAAATTTCCTCCGTGCGTTTGTTTCTTGACTCCGAAAAGAAAACCGTTTTCATTCTTGTAGTTTTCAATAAACTCCTCAAAATCAGAACAATCCGCCGGAATATCTTTCGCGACCAAATCGCTTTTCAAGCAGCCTGCATTGTCCAGAGCACGCATAATTTTAAGATTTCTGTTCGATTCTTTTAAATTATCGAGCTCTTTTTGAATAGCGTCGGCTTTCTCCTGTAAAACCGAGCGTTGGGCTGCTTCTTCCCGCGCAGATGTGCGGTATTTAGCCGATTCTTTCCTGAGTTTTTCAATCTCGCGCTTCATCCCTTTGGGAGTAGCCCCCCTCAGCAGCATATCCATCTTTTGTGATGGTGTGAGATTATTTTTTCCGCCTGCGTTCTCAGCATCCGCAGCATTTTCTGCCGTTTTTTCCTCAACAGTATCAGACTGCTGTAAAATTTCAGCAGAAATTGTGTCCTGTGTACCAGACATAGGAACTCCTTTCTTTTAACTATATGTGATAGGTGGTAGAAGATACTAAAAATTATGAATAAACGCTCATCTAAGCACTACGAACCATATATCTGAGCATCCGGTCATTATTTTTTATTCCCTCAAAAGTAATCGCATTTAATAAATTTTTATTCTCAAGCAAATATTTCTGGACATCTTTTGAATCCCAGGCTTTTACATTGAAATTGTTGAAAACAACAGGAGTTCCGCCGGAATTTCGTTCATATTCAACATTTTCACCCGGACTGAGCACCCGTTCTCCGCCTTTTAGAATTGCAAGCTGCTCCGAAGTGCCGCCGAGCGAATAACCTGCATTAGGAATCAACCCGCCCGAGTGGTGTTTACTGCCCAAAAAGCTCATAAAGAAACCGGAAAGATTCCAATCAACAAAACCGTTGCCGCCATTATTGCTGTTGCCCATGATTTTCCCGAACCATTCACTTCCGGCAATTTTTTTATTCAAAGCTTCAAAAGCCATATCAGTAAACTGTTGCAGCAAATATTTCATCAATTTGTTCGACATATTTTTCAAACTTTTGTCAAAATCGTCAAAATCCAGAAGAATTTCCTGCAAAGTATCCCCGACAATCTCCTCCATCTCAAGCCCCATTTTAATCAGTTCTTCTTTTTTGTCAGTTTCGATTTTGCTCTGGTAAAGTTCTTCAATGGATTCGATTTTTCCGTATTTTTCGCCGTCAGAAAGCGATTCGTCGTTCTGAACTTTTTGAATTTCTTCAATTTTCCACTTCGCACGCCCGAAAATGTTGCCCAAATCACTATAAACATCCGGGTTTGTCTGCGCTTCTGTGCTTTTTTGCTGCTCTTTTTTCAAAACATCGTTATATACATTGTTTTGCGCTGCTTTTTCCGCGTCAGATTTAAATTGTTCATAATAATCATTGAACGATTCTTGTATCTTTCCGAATACCTCATTTGTTCCTTCTAGATACTTTTCCATGTCCCAGATACTGCTTTTGTATTCTTCTCCGAATGTTTTTCCTATCTCTGACAGGTCTTGCGTTGTTACGCCCAGTTCCTTGCTCAGGTCTTCCAGATTTTTTACTAGCTCTAGGTCGGCTATGTTAATTTTAGGCCTATTATAGTCCATTTTTCCCCCATTCCTAAAAACCATCTAATTCACGATGGCAACTCCTCAGCTAAAAAATAATTAATAGCTTTCTAAAACTTTTTTACCATTCTCGTCATAACATTGATTACCAATCCAATGACCATATAATTCACCATTTATTTCATAAATAAATGACTCATTTTGAGAAACATACAAAATAACACCCTCTAATTTGCCTTTAGCTGAATATTTATAGGATTTTATTGGATACATCAAACTAAATATCTTAGACAAACTTTGCAAGCTTCCAGATTTATCATAAAAATAACAAACAAGCCTATTGGACTTATAAGTTATCCCATAACTACCATCCGAAAACCACTCAATTCTTCTATCAGCCAAATCTACAATTCCATTGGTTCTATAGGACTTATTTTCCTCAAAATTCCTATCCCGCAAATGCTCCTTAAACGAAGAAACCGGTATTTTGTACTTTACACCGTCAAAAGCCTCCTTACGCGCACTTTCCACCGTATACACAACACCGCCCTCAAGCGTCAGGCCATACGCAATCGGCATTTGAAGCAAAATTATTAAGATTATCCAAAATATCCTTTGCATTTTCTCAATATATCACAATTCTTCAACCCTTTCCATATACATATTTTCCGTTTATTTCGAAAAATCCAAACAAAATTTCAAAAATTCGCCCGAAAATGTTGCCCAAATCACTATAAACATCCGGATTTGTCTGCGGTTCTGTGCTTTTTTGCTGCTCTTTTTTCAAAACATCGTTATATACATTGTTTTGCGCTGCTTTTTCCGCGTCAGATTTAAATTGTTCATAATAATCATTGAACGATTCTTGTATCTTTCCGAATACCTCATTTGTTCCTTCTAGATACTTTTCCATGTCCCAGATACTGCTTTTGTATTCTTCTCCGAATGTTTTTCCTATCTCTGACAGGTCTTGCGTTGTTACGCCCAGCTCCTGGCTCAGGTCTTCCAGATTTTTTACTAGCTCTAGGTCTGTTACTACATTTTGTGAATATTTTTTACCCATTTTTCCTCCTATTAAAAAGTCACAGTCTTAGACTGTGACTTTTCCTTATTTTTACTAATTTTTTTATAAGTGCCTCAAAATAAGTTGACCATTTTCATCAAAACAATCATCTCCCACCCAATGAGCTTCTAATTCTCCATTTACTTTATATATATATGCTTCATTACGAGACACAACTAAAGTAACATTAATCAATTTACCATTTATATTATATTTATATGCTTTAGTTGGTGAAATTAAACTCGAATACACATCAAATTCCTCCAACTTACCAGATTTATCATAAAAATAAGCAATATTTTTATTCTTATTATAAACAATACCATAACTGCCATCCGAAAACCATTCAATCTTCCTATCACCCAAATCCACAACACCACTGGTTTTCGTCTTCTTATTTTCCTTAAAATTTCTATCCCGCAAATGCTCCTTAAACGAAGAAACCGGTATTTTGTACTTTACACCGTCAAAAGCCTCCTTACGCGCACTTTCCACCGTATACACAACACCGCCCTCAAGCGTCAGGCCATACGCAATCGGCATTTGAAGCAAAATTATTAAGATTATCCAAAATATCCTTTGCATTTTCTCAATATATCACAATTTTTCAGCACTTTCCATATACATATTTTCGTGAAAAAAATTGTCATGCTGAACTTGTTTCAAAATCGCAAGATTGAAGCTGATGAGCACCGTTCTTGCGACCCTGAAACAAGTTCAGGGTGACGAAAATAGGCCGTCATTCCGAACTTGATTCGGAATCGCAAGATTGAAGCCGATGAGCACCGTTCTTGCAACCCTGAAACAAGTTCAGGGTGTCATTATAAACGTTTCAAAGAAAAAGGAGATAAGCCACCAAAAACTTATCTCCTGAAAGAAATTGCATAGAAAGAAGTAATATATGAAAGATATTTATCTTATGCTGCTTGCAATCCGGCTGAGACTTTTTATTGCCTCAGCCCCCACAAGCGGTTTTTGAGCAGCCGGTGAAGCAGAATTGATTTTTGACTGCAAATCAAGATAAGTGTAATACACAGCATAGAGTTTTCTCGGAGTTGCAGCCCAGAATTCCGAATCCGACCATCCGAGAACCTTCCTCGCAACCGTGTAATCTTCAACCCAGCTAAAAGTTTCCTGCTCTATTTCTCTTTTTTTTTAGAAGTTCCTTTAATTCGTGTTTTTTCAAGAATCTCCGGAGGCAAAAGAGGCAGCAGGAATGCAGCCACAGCATATTCTTTCATCTTTAGCCACAAACCCGGATATTCTTTGATTTTTGCCAGAACCTCCTGAATTTCTTCCGCACTGTGATGTTTTAACATCCCGCAGCCAAGAATAGCAAGAGATTTTTTCAAACTAATCCCCTCATTTGACGTCATTCCGGCATAAAGCTGATAAACGCCGCACCCTGTTTCGTCCTCCAGCTCCGAATACGCATTGAAATCATATTCAAAACAGTATTCCTTGCCCTCCAGCTTAACCTTTTGCACACTATTTTTCAAATCCGCTTTCATCTTCCTCTCCTTTTTCATTATTTGATGTGTTGACGGGTGAATTTTGCGCTTTTTCGCTTTCAATCCGCGCCAGCTCAATCATTGCGTCCTCTTTTGATACCTTGTCGAGCGTCATAATCGTAGTCAGCCTGCTCTGCGTGCCGGCAGCAACCCTGCTGTTTTCAACTTCAACCTGCTCGTTGTAATCCGACGGCAAAGGCTCGCCCCACGCAACCTGAACATTGCTGACAGGCGTAGAATTGAACGCCATAGCGCATTCAACAACCCTCTTAATCGTAGAATTAAATGAAACCTGCTTGATATCATCAACTTTTGCAAGCGCAGCAATGAAAATCTTCCTCAAACTTTCGCCTGACATAGTTCCGGAAAGGTCTATTCCATAAGCCTGCGGAGGAGTTTTCGTTAAAATATAGAAAAACTGCAAAAGCGTGCTTATATGCCTGTCAATAGCATCCGCCTGTAAATTCGCAGTAATATATTCCGGCTTAACCCCGTCAGAACCGACTTTCAGAAAATCACTGTCAGGAAAACGGCGCTCATTCGTAACCGGATCATGCTCGAGATTCTGCTCGCTTCCCGCAAGTTTCGGGTTTGCATGCCTGTTAATAATCTTAGAATTCTGGCTTATCGTGAGCATAATTTCTTCAACAATCGATTTGCAGTTCTTGTAATCACTCTGCCCGAAATAAACATCGCTCTCCGTAGAATTTTTTGTAGGAAATACAAGAAAATCATCCCAAATTGCAGAAAAATCATCAATTTCATTAATCCCGAGCAGCTCAAGCTCCGCACTTTCCAGCTTTCTGCCAAAACTTCCCGACTCATAAGACCAGACCTCATTTTCAACAAAGCCGCGGTGATGTTTTTCGACCTTTTTGTACTCAACTTCCTTGCCGTTTACGTTGAGATAAAGCGGATAAATCAAAATATGCCCCTCAATCTCATTCAAATTTCCGCGGCTAAAAACAGGAATCCAGCAATCAGGACAAATAGAAAATATTTTTACCTCATCTTCCAAAAGTCCAACCTTAAAAATTCCGTTCCCGAACCTTGAATTGTCAATGTAAACCTCTTTAATTACAGAAATAAAATTGTTTTCGTCCGCAATTTTCTCCCAGATTTCCTGCAATTCCTCGTCAACATTGACATTTATTCCCTGATTTGTAATAAATCCTTTGAAAAAGTCCGTCAAAGCCCAAAAAAGATTGATATTGATGAGCGACTGCGCAGTAGTATTGTCCAGCGGATAACGACGTCTGATTTTCATGACAGTTGTGCTGAAGGCCTTGTTAAAATCGCCGTCATAGAGGTTTCTGTAATAAATGTAATCCGAAAATCTCTGAATCGTATCCGAATCTCTGCTAATGTTCTTAATGTCAAAACTTGTAAACATTCTGTTCTCCTTTTTTTGTATCTGTAATAAAAACTCCGGCAAAAAGCCTAAAAAAACAAAGAAAAAGCATATAGCGCAGGTCAAAAGACCAAAAGAGGCATATGATGAAGTCAGAGAGAGTGAAATTTTACGCTATATGCATAGATATGGTTAGATTTGAATTTTATTCTTTCCTTTATATTGAATCCCCTCAAAAAAACCGCGTTTCGTAAAAAGTCAACGCATAACGGGTCTCATCCATAGCGTCATCATCGACTTTTAACGGCAAATCAGGGTCATCAGCTCCGGATTCATCCTCGGAAGGATAACGGTAAGTCGAAAACTCATTGAGGGTATTTTTGCAGCGCTCCCTGTTTACAATAAGCCTGTCATAATTGATAATTCCCCTCAAAATTCCTATACTGTCAACAAT
Source organism: uncultured bacterium (assembly GCA_900547155.1). Lineage (GTDB taxonomy): Bacteria > Cyanobacteriota > Vampirovibrionia > Gastranaerophilales > Gastranaerophilaceae > Spyradomonas > Spyradomonas excrementavium. The sequence continues at coordinate 115,547 of URFH01000001.1, forward strand.
TCTCGGCTTAAACTCGTAAACAATCATCCCCCCGAGCTCCTCACGAAGCTTCTGATTCTGCTCCGGACGGGCATTATCTGCATTTATAAACCGGAAATAACGCCCGTACTCGGTTTGACGGTCTTTTATCCACCTGATAACATCACGCTCATCAAGTTTTGAGCCGAAAAGCTCATCAATCTTGTAATAAACCCCGTCACGCGTAATCCCGTAAAGCCCGCAGCACAAAGGATGGTTCCACCCCCAGTCCAGCCCGAGAAAAAACTCCCGAAACTCGCAAGCAGCGATTTTTTCAAGAATCTGCGAATGCGAACAGGTATGTTTCTTTTCACTGAACGTGTCATAAACAAGCCCCTCGGCAACAACCCACAAACCCTTGATTTTTCGAGCCTCAAAAGCCCCTGAATAGAGCTTTTTTTGATTTTCAATAAAAGCCTTTGAAAGATTCGCATTGTCCTCCATTGAAAAATGCCAGTAATCAAAAACGCTCCTTATTTTCGGGTCATTGTCCAAAAACGGCTTGATACGATCCTTGTAAAGCCAGTGATTTGAACTTTCCGGATTGCTGTCCGCAAGAGCCCTAGCCTGCTCCGGCGTGAGCCGCGAAAGCGCCATATTATAAAAGGCATAATGGTGCTTGGGCAGCTCGTTCGCGTACCAGAAATCCCACGTTCCGCCCTGAATCGTCGCATCAGAATCAGATTTTCCGCCGCCAATAACAAGACAATTGTACGTTTTCCCCCACAACCTGATATCCAGCTCCCCGCTGGAAGAATTATACTTAACATTCGCACCGTGATAATTCTTCAAAAACGGCAAAAGCTCAATCAAAACGTTGTTTCTGACGGTCTGCTTCGTATAACCCGAAAAAACTTTCAAATATTCGTTCCCCACAAACTGAAATATCTGCGGAATTTTATAAATAATACTAAGAGTCTTCGCCGAACGAATCGCCCCGTCACAAAGCGTAAAAAACTTCATTTTTTCGGGCGGCAGACTTAAAAATCGCCTGTGTTTTTTACTATACTTTGATTTTGACCAATCAATCGGCATCGTTTTCTTTTCCCATCTCCTCTAAACTCTTTAAATACGCTTCTTTTGTCGATATTTCTTCTTTGGAAGCATCATCTTTCTTCGCAGAACCCATAACTTTTCGCTCCTCCTCGGACGCAAGCAGCTTAAACAAAGCCACCTGACATGTCGGAGAAGCATTAGGCTTGAGCCATTGGAGCATAAGCTGCTGTTTTGCCTGCGCCCTGTTTTCTTCAATTGCTTTTAGTAAAATTTTTGACTTATCAAGCTTGTATTCAAGAAATTTTTCAAACGAAAACTCCAAAAACGCAGCAATCCCGTTCATAGAAAGCACATTGTTCTCTTTAATCAATTCAAGACATTGATTCTCCAAAATTTTGTAATCTTTTTTTCTTCTCATAAATCCCCGCCGAAATGGTAAAAAACACTTTAAATAGACACACCTGTCCCGTCTAAAATACGAGGTGGGCTTCGCAATCGAGTTGTTCGACCTCTCGTACGGGATTATATTAGCACTTTCCGTTGAGCCATGATGGTCAAAAAGCAAAATTAGAGCCTGTAAGCTCGCACAGGCAAAAACACCTTTTCTACAGCGGAATCCCCCTCCTCCGTAACATACCGGAATTTCTGGGTATAACTATTTACCGCTTTTCCGTAAACAAGCGGTATATTTTTTGAATATTTTTGCACAAAAGGATATTTAGGCCTGATTCTATAACGAAAAGCAGCTGTTTGCGCCAAAAATCGCGTTGCTTTATACCCGTTAAGCTTCTCTACTCCTATCAGAACCCCCTGCCGGTCAAAACGATGAATCTCAATCTTCGCACACCCGTTTTTCTTGCACCGCAAGGAATAAACAACCTCTTTTTCCACCCTTTTGCCGTCAGCAATCTCTTTACTTACCGGATTAACCCCGTAAATCTCAATACACCAGAAAGTTTCAGGGTCATTTGTGCTATAAACAACACCGCAGCATACCATTTTCATAAAAATTCCTCCTTTTGGTAAAGAATACCACTTTTCAATGAGCCATTTAGGTCAATTTTTAAACTTTTCCCAAAAATTTGACCTGCCCTTCTTGCTGCCCGAAAGAACAATATAAAAAACGAAAAAATCCATTATCATTAATAAGCTTTGCCCAATCCAAAGCATTTTTTGTTATACATATGAAAGGAATTAAAATGAGTTTCAACCCGCTGAAAGAAAAGGGAATCCCCGTTGAAAAACAGCTTAGAAGCTGGCATGATATCGTAAAAAAACCGTTTAATAAAAATGAAGTAGACTGCTACAGCAGAACACGCCAAATTCTCATGAACGGAATCGAAATAGAAGCCTGGAACTTCAAACATGCATTTGCACGCATGTGCCCTGACATTGAAGCAGCAAAAAAAATCGCTGAAACCCGCAGAATTGAAGACCAGCACCAGACAACAATAAACTGGCTCGCCCCCAGCGACCAATCCGTACTGGAAACAACACTCGGCTACGAGCAGGTTGCAGTAGATTTAACAGCATGGCTTGCACAGAATGAACCCGATGACTATGTTAAAGAAACTTTTAATTTCGGACTTTTAGAGGATTTTGACCACTTATACAGATACAGCCAGTGGTACCACATGATAGAAGGCGCAAACCCCGATGATATTCTTCAGGCACAAACCGATGTAATCCTCGGCCGCCCGACGCAAAACCACCACAACGACAACAAACTCAGGTTAAGAAAACATATAGATAAAAATACAGCCTCACCGCAAACAAAAGTCAACATAATGACCCTTGTTTCAGCCGAACAGCAGACCCACAACTACTATGCAGAACACGGATTCTGCTACGGAAACGATACTCTGCGTATGACCTACGCAGAAATCAAAGATGTCGAAGAAGAACACGTAACAATGTACGAATCTCTCCTCGATCCGACTGAAAGCTGGTACGAAAAGCTCCTTCTGCACGAATTCACAGAGGTTTGCAACTATTACAACTGTATGAAAGACGAAGATGACGACAATCTTAAAGATATCTGGGAAGAATTCATGATGCACGAAATCGAACACCTTAAAATCGCAGCAGATCTTTTCAAAAAGTACGAAAAACGCGACCCTGAAGAAGTAATCGGCACAAAAGTCGTGGAACCCTGCCACTTTGAAAGCCAAAAAGACTACGTAACCGGAATTTTAGAAACCCAAATCGACAGACGTCTTGATACAGAAATGGGCTATACAACAATCGACGAACTGCCCGAAGATTGGCCGAGCTATGAAATTCAACGCAGAGCAGGCGAAGACGGAGCCCCGACAGAAACCACAATCCGGCTGATAGGCGTATCGGACGGCAGAGATTTGGTTCTGGCAGATGACGGGCTTAAAAAAGACGAAATTGACCTCTTAACAAGAGGACTTCAGGCAATTGCCCAGGCTCCCAACACCGTCACCCCCGAAGAACTGGAAGAAATGATAGAAACTTCGGAAGCAGAAGACAAAAAACCGCTTGAAGACGAAGAGCCAAAACCTAAAAAAAGAAAATAACAACACAAAAAGGGATATTCAAACAGGATATCCCTTTTTAATAACTGTAAATCCAATGTTACAAACCACCAAAAACACTTGCACAGAAATATTTTTGTCCTAAAATCGTATATACACGGGCAGTCTGTGGACGGCATGTCATAGCTGCTCAGAATTATTCAAACTAAAAAGGAGAATAAACTATGCCAAAAATGAAAACCCACCGCGCAGCGGCAAAACGCTACAAAGTCACTGCAAGCGGCAAAATTCTCAGACGTTCGGCAGGTACAAAACACTTGCTTCAACACAAATCCGTCAGCAGAAAAAGAAGATTGTCAGGAATGACAGAAGTTTCTGCAACAAATCTGGATTTGATTTCCAAGGAATTACCTTACAAGAAGTATTCAAGATAGGAAAGAGGTTGAACAATGAGAGTAAAACGCGGTAACGTCTTAAGAAAAAGACATAAAAAAATCTTAAAATTAGCTAAAGGCTTCATCGGAGCCAGAAGCAGAATCTTCAAAGTTGCTAACACAGCAGTTATGAAGAAACTCAAATACCAGTACAGAGACAGACGCAATCTGAAAAGAAATATGCGCCGCCTCTGGATTGTCAGAATCAATGCAGCAGTTAGAGCACACGGCTTGAGCTATTCAAAATTCATGAACGCATTGAAAAAATCCGAAATCGCAGTGAACAGAAAAATGCTCGCAGAAATGGCCGTAAACGAGCCCGAAGCATTCTCTGTAATCGTAGAAACAGCAAAATCAAAAGTTTCTGCATAATAAATAAAAAACTAAAGTCCTCCGCCAAAATCGGAGGGCTTTTTTCATGCAAATCTTCCCTCTCCGATGGGGGAGGGTGAGAGTTATCCCGCAAGGAAAAAACTACCTATTCCCCCGAAAAAACTTTTAAGCTATCATTCCAATATGAAAATCATAAATTTCAAAACCCTCCCCTCAACAAACAAATGGGCACTTGAGCACATAAACGAACTTGAGGACAAAACAATAATAATCGCCGGTACGCAAACAGCAGGGCACGGCAGATTCCAACGAATCTGGAATTCCGACAACCCTGAAAACCTGTACCTGACCTTCGTCTTAAAACCCGAAAAAACAGAACATATCTCAAATCTAACCCAATATTTGAGCCTTACGCTCGTAAAAGTTCTAAAAGAAAACTACAAAATCCACGCAAATATTAAATGGCCCAACGACGTACGCGTAAACAAAGCCAAAATCGCCGGAATCCTCTGTGAATCGGTAATAAAAGGCAAAAATCCAAACCTTGCGCTAGGTATCGGGGTGAATTTGAATATGAACGAAGAAGAACTGGCTCAAATCCCCCAAAAAGCCGCTTCACTCAACCTTTTAACAGGCAAAAATATCGACAAAAACGAATTTGCAAACCGGCTATGCGAAGAATTCTTCAAAAACTATGAAAAATTCCTCGAAAAAGGCTTCTCCTCAATAAAAACAGAATATGAACAAAATGCCGAATTCCTCAACAAAAAAATCACAGTCACAACCCCCGCCGAAAAAGCCGAATACACCGCAATCGCCCTGACCGAAAAGGGTACGCTGATTGTTCAAGCTAAAAACGGCGAAAAAAAAGAATTATTGAGCGGAGATGTGGAATTATGAAAAATTTTATGCAAATCGCCCTTGAAACCGCAAAAAAATCAGGAAAAGACCTACCCGTAGGCGCAATAATCGTAAAAAACAACGAAATAATAGCCTGCGCCCACAACGAACAGGAAAAAAACAACGACGTCACAGCCCACGCCGAAATCCTCGCAATCCGCGAAGCCGAAAAAAAACTTGGAAACTGGCGCCTGAACGATTGCGAAATGTACGTTACGCTTGAACCCTGCCCGATGTGCGCCTGGGCGATTTTGCGCTCAAGAATCAAATCCCTGACTTTTGGCGCCTATGATACGGTCTATGGAGCATTTTCGACCCTTCCCCGGCTGCAAGAAATGTCAAACTCGACCCTGAAAGTCAGAGGAGGTATAATGGAATCGGAGTGCAAACAGGTTATTGAAGAATATTTTAAGGATTTAAGATGAATACAAAATTATACATGGATGAACTGGTCGAAAAGTACGAAACTCCGGATTTTATCCCCGATGACCCGATTCAGTTCCCGCACAGATTTGAAAAGAAAAATGATATCGAAATTGCCGGCTTTCTGGCGTCAATTTTCGCTTACGGGAAAAGAGAAGTTTTCATAAAAAAACTTAATACCCTCTTTGAAAAAATGGAAAACGAACCATATAAGTTCGTAACCGGATTTTCGCCGGAAAACCCGATTTTAAACGACTTTGACTACCGGTTTTCCGTAGGAATTGACCTTGTCCAAATTATTTTAGCCCTAAAAGAGCTCTACAATTCGGGCGCAACACTGGAAAATGTCTTTGCTCACGGCTACAAAGCAACAGGAACAGCAAAAGGCGCCCTGCAATCCGCTGTGGATTATTTCTATTCAAAACAAACTCTGGAAGTGACAAAAGGCTTTTATCACCTCTTGCCCAACCCTGCAAAAAACAGCGCCTGCAAGCGTTTGAACATGCTTTTGAGATGGTTTGTGAGAGAGGGCTGCGTGGATTTAGGAATCTGGAAATTCATCGACAAATCCGAAATTCTAATCCCCCTCGATGTCCATGTTGCAAAAGTTTCCAGAAATTTGGGAATTCTCACCAGAAAACAAAACGATTTTAATGCAGTTCTTGAACTTATGGAGTCATTAAAGCAATTCGACCCCAAAGACCCCGTAAAATATGACTTTGCAATGTTCGGCTACGGCGTAAACAACTAAATATTCTCCCTCTCCGCCGGGAGGGAGCCGGGGTGAGAGCCATCCCGCAGAGAAAAATTAAGAGAAAGCCAAAGTGAGGCCAAACAAACAAAAAACAACAAATTACTACCCAAATAATCTTTTAATGCTAAAATCAAAATATGACAAATCCACAAATACCGAACATCAGAGAACAAAGCGAGAAAAGAGAACTTGAACTCCTCAGCCCCTACGCATCAAAAAGCAAACTGACAAGAGGCAGAAAAAAAGCCGAAGAACCGTGCCCGATTCGCACGGAATTTCAGCGCGACAAAGACAGAATCATCCACTCAAAAGCTTTTCGCCGCCTGAAACACAAAACACAGGTCTTTTTCTCCCCCACAAACGACCATTACAGAACCCGAATGACCCATACTCTCGAGGTTTCCCAGATTGCAAGAACCATTGCCCGCGCTTTGAACCTTAATGAAGACCTGACAGAAGCAATAGCAATGGGTCACGACCTCGGTCATACACCTTTCGGGCACAGCGGGGAAGATGTTCTTAACGAAATTATGTTCGGCGGCTTCAGACACGCAGAACACAGCGTCAGAGTTGTAACAATTATCGAAGATTTGAACCTCACGCAAGAAACCATCGACGGAATCCTGAACCACTCCGGCTCCTTAAAAAAAGAAAGCAAAGCCTACACTCTGGAAGGCAAAATCGTAAAACTTTCAGACAAAATCGCCTACATTAACCACGATATTGACGACGCTATGCGCGCAGGAATAATAAAAGAAACAGATTTGCCGCAGGATTGCATAAAATATTTCTCTCTGGACAGAAGCGAACGTATTACAAAAATGGTTGTAGATATTGTCCAAAACAGCTGGGGAAAAGACAAAATCACAATGTCCGAAGAAAGCTTTTATCACATAAACAAGCTGAGAACCTGGATGTTCAAAAATGTTTATACAAATTCTCTCGCAAAAAAAGAAGAATGTAAGGTTAAAGGCATAATCAAAGGGCTTTTTGAACACTACGAAGACCTCTTGAGAAAAACCTACCCCAACCAGAACGAAGAAGAAATCCGCCGCACCGTCTGCGACTACATTGCAGGAATGACAGACCGCTACGCAGTCCAAAAATACAAAGAAATCTTCATCCCGCAGTCACTTCAGGACGTAAGCAACGACAATTTCCTCTTCACCCTCGCAAAAATCAACAACCTTAGCGTACAATTAAGCGTCCTATAAGAATTACAGGAGTTTTCAATGGGTTCTGTCGGAATAGTTGAAACAAAAAACTTCCATATCGACGAAAAAATACAGCTTGAATCAGGAATTGAATTCGGCCCGATTGATGTTGCCTTTGAAACTTACGGAGAACTCAACGAAAACAAAGACAACGCAATCCTGCTCCTGCACGCTTTGACCGGCGACGCTCACGCAGCCGGAAAACACTCCGAAAACGACAAAAAAGTGGGCTGGTGGGACGATATGGTCGGGCCGGACAAGGCTTTTGACACAAATAAATACTTCGTAATCGCCTCAAATATGCTCGGAGGCTGCTCCGGCACAACAGGCCCATGTTCAATAAATCCGGAAACCCGAGCCCCTTACGGCTTAAACTTCCCTGTTATAACAATCGAAGATACGGTCAAAGTACAAAGAAAACTGGTAGATTCTTTCGGAATAAAGAAAATAATCGTTGCAGGCGGCTCTATGGGCGGAATGCAAGCCCTTGAATGGTCGGTATCGCAGGCTGATATCGTGGAATCTACAATAATCATCGCTTCAACAGCCCGACTGACCGCGCAGGGCATTGCTTTTAATGCCGTCGGAAGAAACGCAATCCTCTCCGACCCAAATTTCAACAACGGAAACTACTACGGAAAAGAAAAACAACCCGAAAAAGGGCTCTCCATCGCAAGAATGGTCGGACACATCACATATCTGTGCGAAGAAGCAATGCACAGCAAGTTCGGACGCCGTTTTCAGGACAAAGACACACCGAACTTCGATTTTAACATCGACTTTCAGGTCGAAAGCTACCTTGAACACCAGGGAAGAACCTTTGTTGACCGCTTTGACGCAAACAGCTACCTTTACATAACAAAAGCCGTTGATTATTTCGACCTTGGCAAAAAACACGGCACACTTGAGAATGCTTTCAAAAAAACAAATTCAAAATTCCTCGTAATGTCGTTCACATCTGACTGGCTTTTCCCGACCGCCCAGTCAAAAGAAATCGTAAAAGCACTCATCAAAGCAGGAAAAGACGTTTCGTTCTGCGAAATCGAATCCCCATGCGGCCACGACGCCTTTTTGCTGGAATTTGAAACCCAGACGAAAATCGTGAAAAGCTTTCTCTCAAAAGGAGAACAAAATGAATAACCATTACGAAAAATCAAAAGGACTTCACCTTAATTACGAAATAATCACAAAATTCATTGAAAACGGCTCAAAAATCCTTGATTTGGGCTGCGGCGACGGAACCCTTTTAAAAATGCTGATTGAACGCAAAAACTGCACGGGCACAGGCATTGAAATCGACCAGCAAAATGCAATACAGGCAATTGAAAAGGGCCTTTCCATCATTCAGGGCGACATCGACGAGGGCTTAAAAGACTTTTCTGACAATGAATACGACTATATAATCCTCAACCAGACGCTCCAGTCAACAGAAAAGCCCGATTACGTAATCGAAGAAATGCTCAGAGCGGGCAAAAAAGCCGTGGTGAGCTTTCCGAACTTCGCTTACTGGAAAGTTCGTTTTTACCTGTTTTTTAACGGAAAAATGCCAAAATCCAACATTCTCCCGTTTGAATGGTACAATACGCCCAACATCCACCTTTTAACAATCAAAGATTTTTTTGAATTCTGCAAAAAAAGAAATATAAAAATCCTCAAAGAGGTTTACATGAACAAAGCCCGCTTAATCAATAATATCGGCACAAAATGGCATAAAAATCTCTTCACGGAAGAAGCAATTTTTGTAATTTCAAAATAAATGTAAACATATACTCAAAATCGTTGATTTTGCTTGACAAGACGCTAAAAAAAACGATATATTTTATATACAGTAAAGCGGAAATTGTAATATGAAAAAGATTTGTTTATTAATAACTGCCGCCTTTCTCGGTGCAGGTATAGCCTCGGCGGACACTATGGATATAATGACGCCGGCAAGCAGCCCGTTGATGCAGACTATCCAGAACAATACTCTGGACAGAAAACTCCCCGATGAACTCAAAAAACAAAAAGCAAAAGAAGAAAATCTTGAAAAGCTGAAAAAAGAAACCCTGAAAGAACTCACGGGTGAAAATATTAAAATTGACGAGGAAAAAAAACAAATCCCTGAAAATATAAAAACTAAAAAAACCAGAGCAGAAAAACGCGCTGAAAAAAAAGCTGAAAAAGCCAGAATAAAAGCTGAAAAAATCCAGAAAAAAAAAGACCTTAAACTGGCAAAAGAACAGCAAAAAGCAGCTGAAAAAGCACTAAAAGAACAAAAAAAGCAGATAAAAAAGCTAAAAAAAACAAATCCCGAACTCGCTGAGAAAATGGAGATTGAACTCTCCCACATAAAAGATAAAAAACCGCTTATTCTTGTTAAATATCAGCAAAATGCCGAACAAACAAAAGACGCAAAACTTCTTGACGAAGAACTTAAAGATGGAAAATTCAATCTAAAAGCAAACAAAGATACAAATACTGACGAAGTTAAAATTTATATTAAAAAAGTTGAATTTTCGCCATCCGAAATTTTTACTGAAGACGAACTTCAGGAAATGGCAAAACCGCTGATTAACGAAACAGTGACAATGACGGATATAAAAAATCTCGTCGATAAAATCAACCGCTCCTACATAATCAACGACTACGTAACCTCCCGCGCATACCTGCCGGAACAAAAAATTGAGGACGGAAAGCTTACAATAAACCTTTTTGAGGGCAGAGTGGGCGAAGTTCTGGTCAAAGGCAACACATGGACAAGAAAATCTTACATAACAAAACGCCTCGGACTTCAGGAAGGCGAGCTTTTCAGGCTTCGCGTGCTGGAAAACAGCCTGATTAAATTCAATAACGACCATTACAACTATACAAAAAACCCCTTTGCCTTGAAAGCAAGGCTCGCACCCGGAAAAGAACAAGGCACAACCGATATTCTGGTTGATACAAACGATCCGCTGCCGTTCAGACTAACCGGCGTCTTTGACAACGCAGGCAGAGATACAATCGGCCTTTTAAGAGGCGGTGTAATGGCTTCAACCGAAAGTCTTACAGGAAACCGCGACAGATTATCTCTGGGCAGCTATTTTGGGAAAGGCACGCAGATTTATTTCGGAGATTACAACATCCCGATTAACAAATACGGCACAAGAGCGGGTGTTTCTGTTTCTTACAACCATATTGACGTAATAAAAGGCCCGTACAGAGATTTTGACATCTCGGGCAACGCAATGGTCTATACAGCCTACATCTCACACCCGATTATTAACAGACCTGACCTTACTTTCACCTCATATACGGCAGGAAACTTCAAAACAACAAACACTTATTTTTCAGATGTACCCATCTATCGTTCAAAAACCGCGTCAGGAACCCAGGGTTTCACATTAAGAAAAGATACAAAACGCGGTATCTGGTACACTGGTCACTATGCTTCAGTCGGTTATATGGATACAATCCCCGCACACGATATTTTCTGGAAATATAACGGAAATCTGACCAGACTTCATGATTTTGGACATGGTATTATCGGTCAATTCCGTGCAGCAGTTCAGGTTTCACCAAACAAAGAACTCCCCTGGATTGAACAATTCCAAATCGGCGGTATTTCAAGCGTTAGAGGTTACTCCGAAGGTCTTTTAATCGGCCGAAGCGGCTATTTTATGAGCGCAGAATTAATTACTCCGATTCCGCTCCTGCCTAAAAAAGTAGGAACAGAAAAACTCGGATTCATAAATCCGCGCGAAATAATTAAACTTGCTTTATTCTTTGATCAAGGCTGCGTATTCCCGTATAAAGGCGTAGGCGGCGGCCATGGCGACAGCTCGGATGTTTTGATGAGCATTGGCCCCGGTTTAAGAATCAGACTCAGCGATTATCTCAATGCGCGCATTTACTGGGGATTCAGCATGATTCAAAACAGATACGAAACAAAACAACCCACCGGACGCTTCCATTTTGAGCTTACGTCCTCGCCTGATTTGGATAAACTGCTGAAAGCCAGAAAACCAAAATCTGAAAAACTGTAAAATAATTATTTAAAAACAGAATAATAGGCTTTCAGCAAAAGGATGCCTAAAAAACTACCAATAGTTCCAGCTATTAACCAATGATGATTACTGTGATTTTGTATAGCTCTTTTAGCTTTCATCTTAATATTTCCTGAACGCAAAATGGTGTCAGTAGCATTTGCATTGCTTTTATTTATTGAAAAATGAGCAGTTAATATACCACAACCTGCACCAGCCAAGCCGGCAACAGAGTAATTTGCAATTTGCGTTGATAAATTACTTTTTTTGCTTTGTTTATAACTAGTCTGCGAAAAATTTAAATATTGTATTTTTGTCATTATTTTTATTATTCCTGTATCTTATTTTTATAACATTCAATCTCAGATTCACTCAAAGATGGTTTTATTGCGCTTATAGCCCTCATAAAATGTTCAGTGGATATAGGACGCCTATCCCTTAGAGCGTATTTAGCTGCTTGATCAATAATTACTTTCAAATCCGAAGCTAGATAATTTTGCGTATTTTTACCAATCAGGTCTAAATCAACATTCTTATCATAAAAACGGTCTTTAATTTGCATTTTTATCATCTCTTGCCTGGATATTTTATCAGGTGGACCTACATATATTTTTTTATCCATTCTTCCAGTTCTTTTAATAGCTTTATCAATTTTCTGAGGCTCATTTGATGCACAAATTACAAATATATTATTCTCTGCACAATTATTCAACTGGGTCAGAAGCTCAGTAACTCTTTCTGTAACTTCATTTGATGAATTAGCCAATGTTGCTCTATCTGGAGCTAATGCTTCCACTTCATCAAGAAAAACAATCGAAGGTGCATTTGCTTTAGCAAGTTCAAATTTTTCTTTTAAATTCTGAACAGTTAAATTTTGATACTCGCTTCCAATATCACTCATTTTAATATTTACAAAATATCGTCCACTTTCTTCTGCGAGAGAATTCGCAATAAAAGTTTTACCACAACCTGGCGGACCATATAAGAGAATACCATTTATTGGTTTTAAACCATATTTTTTATACAACTCGGGGTATCTTAATGGCTCAATAACATCCTCCTTTAGTGTCTTAATAAGTTCGTGCATACCAGCAACCTTATCAAATCCTGTTTTTACTCCGAGTTTGTCAATTTCCCCATTAATTATTTGTGATTCATTTATATATGGAAACAAACGATCTTCTCCACGTTTTAACAATACAGAACCGTGTGAATTCAAGAATTTTATAGTACCGTGTATTTTAGCATTTTCCTCTATTATAACTTTAGGCTGTTCTACGCCTGTAACAATAATATTGCCAACTTCAGCAGAATCTTTAATAGTTATACAATCTTCTACAACAATATTATCCACCTTTGCTCTATCATTTAGTGATATTTTTTTTGATTTTAACTCCCCGACAGAAGCATCGTCATAAAGCGCAATCTCTCCTGCAGAAACAATTTTTGAGGCTGAACTTTTATTTTTTAATATAGCATTATTTTTAACATCAATATTTTCACATTTTGAATCATTTTCCATTACAAGAAAATTAGTAGTCATATTATTTATAACTGCCCCATAATTCATTGTTATTTTATCAGATTTTGCTTTTTCTATTTGGGCAGCACCGCTGATTTTGATATTATTAGAATTCAACACATTCTCAATTTTTGCATTTTCTCCAATTTCTATAATGTTACCATCAATCAATCCAACATGGGTATTATCAGAAGCATGAAAAAGTCCTTTTGATTTTACCGTTTTGATATTTACATTGCCATATATTCCAAACTCCTTACCAACATTAGCCCTATCAATTTTACAATTATCTTGAGCAAATCCTTCCCCTGCCAGATTAAGCTCATTTACAATAGCTGAATCTTTAATTTCTACTTGTCTATATGCATAAGCCTTGTCAATATGACAATTATCGTTCAAATACATCCATTCTCCAGTAATAATATGGGCACAAGCACTATCACTAGAAATTATAGAAGAACCTTTTATTGGTTCTGATATATTAAAGTTCCCCTTTAGCCAATATTTAACAAGTTTCTTGTTCATATATTTTTCATCAAAACTAGGTATGGCTTTTTCACAAATAAATAAAATACTGCCTTTATCATCTAAATAGTTATTAACAGTTGCATTATCAACTAAAACTATATCGGGTTGGCAGATGCAATTAGGAACATGCGGACAATTAGGAGTATAATAAGTACAAAAGGTATTTCTAATTTTGAGATTATTTATTGTTGCACCATCTTTTAAATACACCCGCGTAGTATTTACAGATTTAGCATAAGAATCTTTCTCTCCAGTATAAGTTTTTGATATAATCGGATCAAACTCTATTTCACCTTGGCCAAGCGAATAATGAGTTGATTTGAATGATATATTGTTGTTTAAATTGTTAGATATAGTCTTCGTTTTGCCAACTATCCTATTTTCACAAAAATAGGATGAAGCTATGGAGGTAATTTTCATAAATATTAGAACCCAATTGTAACCAAATGTATTAAATAGCAAAAAAAGTTTTTTTACTATTTAATACATAATATCTCAACAAATTGTTACAATGAATTAACTATTTTTTGGATGTTTCTTTTTCCAAATCATTTATATTTTCACTTGAATCAGCATATTCTTTAACCTTTTTGGTCGTGATTTTTTTGCTGTTCAAACAAGCCGCTCCGCCAACGCAGCCGCCCGGGCAAGCCATAACTTCAACAAGATTTCCCAACGGGCAAGCACCTTTCTTTGCCCACTGTTTCATCTCGCGAACCGACTTGGGATTTAAACCGTCAACGCATGTCGGGAAGATTTCAGTGAAATCTTTGCTTGCAACCTTAACAGATTCAGCAACACCGCCTGTAATAGCGAAGTTTCTGCCCTCTTTTGAAGCTTTAGCCTCAAACACGTAATCCTCAAGCTCAGCAAGCTCAATACCGAATGCAACAAACAGCGCGCCCATTTCTTCAAAGTTGATTACGTAATCTGTATATTCATCTTTCTGTGCTTCTTTTCTTTTTGCAACGCAAGGGCCGACAAAAACGGTTATGCAGTCAGGATTTTGCTCTTTGGCAAGCTTCGCCGTGTAATGCATAGGTGTTCTTGTTTCGGAACGGAACGGTTTTAGCTCGGGAATATGCTTGTCAACAAGCTCATTGTAAGCAGCGCAGCAAGATGTGGTCATAAATTCATCTCCGCGCTCCATTCTTTCTTTAAAATCTTCAGCTTCGGTTCTTGCCGTGATATCAGCCCCTTCAGCAACCTCTAAAACCTTGCTGAACCCGACTTTAATCAACCCTTGCGCAATTTTGTTAATCGAAACGGGCAGCTGACCCACAACAGCAGGCGCAACCATCGCTACGACCTTTTTATTAGAGCGCATTACCTTGAGGATGTCAAAAACCTGGCTCTTTTCCTGAACAGCAGCAAACGGGCACGCAGCTTCACAAGCTCCGCAGCTAATACATTTGTCAAAATCAATTTCTGCATGACCGGCCTCATTTTTGGTGATTGCGCCGACAGGGCAGGCGTCTTCGCAGGGGACTTTGAGTTTTACAATTGCGCTGTAAGGGCAAACCTGCATACACATTCCGCAGTTTTTGCATTTTTCGCCGTCAATAACGGATTTTCCGTTCTTAACAGAAATAGCACCGAACTTACAAACCTGAGTACAGGGTCTTGCAACGCAGCCCTGACACAAATCAGTAACATAAACGCGGCTGGGAACGCAGCCCTTGCAGGCAGTTTCAACAACCGTCAAAATATCTTCATCCGGTTTCTGTCTTTCAGCAGCTTTTTGCGCATATTCAGATAGCATAGTGATTTCGTCGTCATTTTCGACGCTGTGACCGAGTCCGGCAATTGCTCTTTGGCGCAAAATTGCTCTTTCCTTGTGAATACAGCATCTGAAAGGCACATCAGCGTTTTTCGGACGCATTTCAAAAGGAATTTTGTCTACTGCTTTGTCTAAATCATTTTTAAGGTAGGCTTTTATTAACCTGACCAATACTTCTCTTTTAAGGTGTGTTGTATTGCTTTGGTTATCCATTTATCTTACTTTCTATTGCTTTCAATACTTTCTCAACTGTGGCTTCGGGGATTACCTCGCCGTCAATTCTTACAAACGGAGCTTTCATGTAAGTTTGATCATTGCATAAATCAAGGCAGGTAGCAGCCTTTACATCAACCTTGCTCTTAAACTGGGGCGGCAAAGAAGATTCCAAATCCTGCAATTTTGAAGCACCCATTACAAAACAGGTGGTACCCAGACATATTTCTACGCAAATTTTTTCCATTAATCCTCCATTCGGGTTTTTTGCTGTTTTCGCCCGAAAGTATTGTTTTATCTATACATTCCGGCAGGTAATCGCACGCAAATCAAATATATTGTACGTGCACCTTTTTAATATAACGCTCTGAAAGAATTTTTTCCAGTTGTTTTACAACATTTTTACGAATCGCAAGCTCAACCGGCAAATCAGGGTCATAATGCGCCTGATTCAGCTTTGTTCCGACCATAAAATCAATACAATCCGAGTCCAAAAACATATTCACAAGCTTTCCTGCCGCATCATCCGGCATATTCTTGCAATCATCGTTCAAATATTCAACAGCTTTGGTCAAGGTCAAAATTCCCTCGGTAACAAGGTCAACTCCCTCCATTTTAGAGCACGCAGGAAGACTTCCCCCCGAAAAACGCTCGGTAACAACGGTTCTTCCGAGCTCTCTGGCTAGAAGATTCGCCGTGGTTCCGCCGGAAATCGCTTTTTTCCCGTCAAAATCATCAAAAATCTTTGCATACTCGGCATCTCGCTCCGAATAATACGGCGGGCCGGTGAAAAGCAGCATTTTTCTGGGCTTTCTGAAGTACAAAACCGAACAGGAGATATCATCTTTTGCCTTGTGACCGGGTTCTTTCATCTCTGCAGCCCGCACAACATTATGGGCAAGATGGGTGCTGGAAACCGTCTTATCCCGCTCAATTTCGTGCAAAACGAACTCAATCAGCCCCTCTCTGCGCCATCCGAGCTTATATTCAGGCGACCCCATGCCCGCCTGCGTCACTCCGTCCGAACAAAATAGCAGCCTGTCCTCCGGCTCGAGCTTTATTTTGTACAAATGCATGTGACGGTTCGTGAATTTCTTTGAAGTGATGATTTTTGCCTCATTTTCAACGATTTTTCCATTTCTAATGTGCAGAAAATCAGGATTCCCCTCTTCAACAATCTTCACTTCGCCATTATCGTTGCAATCCACAACCGAAAACGTCGCATAACTGATTTTTCTGACCTGACAAACCGGCAAAGTGTTCATAATCACCTCGGTCGCTTTCATAATATCACGCCCCTCGGCAATAAATTTTGTAATCATTGTCGCTGTCATATTGGCAAGGATATTCGCCTTTATCCCGCTGCCCAGCCCGTCCGAAAGCACAGCAATAACACGCCCTTCTGCAGGATAGCGTTTCGACATAAAACAGTCGCCGAAAGTATTTTGACCGTTCTTTTTCTCCTGAACGCAGTCAATATCTATAAAAAACTGCCCTTCCGTCAATCTTTACCCTCCGGCTTTTCCTCATAACCCTCTGCAATCTGGCTCAAAAGCAATTCCGTATCAACCATATGCTCCCCGAGCAAACACGCAATGTTCTGAACGGTTGCAATGTTTTTTTCAATAACTTCATGAGCCTTTTTCGCAATCTGGTCACGTTTCATCTCGGATTTTGTAACATCAGTTATTACAGCACCGACAATTTTATTGCGTTCAATCTCAAAGACGGTAATATCATAAAGGTTGTTCCCGACCGAATAACGCTCCTTGTGAATATCCTGACCGGAAGAAAGCGTCCGCCTGAAAAAGTCGCCAAACGGAATAATCCGCTCAAGCGCCCCGCCTGCAAGCCCCTCGGGACGGCTGTTGAAAATTTCAACAAGCTCCGGCGCAAACATTTTCACAAAAGCCTCATTCGCCTCAATAATATTCAAGTTTGCGTCAGCCATAACAATTGCCGACGGCATACAGCGCAGCATTGCGCTGGCTTTTCGGATTGCGAGCTTTCTCATATAAGAAGTACACATCGACGGCTCAGCATCGCCGTCCAAAAGTGCTTCCGCAAGCTGACGGCAGGTATCATAACCGCAGCCGCCACAATTCAGCTCATCTTCGGGCGTATGTTTTCCGATAGAAGCCATTGCCTCGAAAATTTCCTCCGCTGTATGTGCTTTTTTCTCTACGGGATTTTTCGGATAGTCTTTTTCCACAACAACAGCAGGTTCAGACGGAATTTGAGGACGGAATTTTATATTTCTCATAATATCCGACATTGTAAGCACACCGGGCTTTTCAAGAACCTTGCAGGGCCCGTTTGCACAACCCCCGTCACAGGCAAGTGCCTCAATAAATATTGTCCTGTCAACCTTTTCTGTATCAAGATTTTGAAGCGACTCCCTAAAAGCCGCAATTCCGCTCACGCTGACCAGCTGAATGTCTTTTGCCGTGCCGGAAAGGCGAAGCGTCTTGTTCATTCCGCCCTCAATCGGGTAATAAGCGCCCTCGTATGCGTCATAAGGCACGAATCTCGGCTTTTTCTCGGGTTCAACCTCATCAGGATTTATCCCCTCAGCCTCAAACCACTGCATAAGCTCAATAAACGTCAAAGAAACATCAATAAGCTCGGGATTGTGGTCAGATTCGTTCTTTTTCGCAATACATGGCCCTATAAAAATCACCCCGATATTTTCCCCGAACTCTTTTTTCAAAAGTTTTGCATGCGTCAGAGCAGGAGAAGCAATCGGTGTGATATATTTTGCAAATTTCGGCATATGAATACGCACAAAATCAACAACCGCAGGACATGCGCTGGAAATATGGATTTGTTTTTCACGCTTTGAAAGAATCTTGGTTACTTCAATCGAAACTTCCTGCGCGCCCAGAGCTGTTTCCGAAACTCCGACAAATCCGAGTTTTTTCAACGCGGTTATGAACTTTTCCTCCGGAATATCAAAAAAACCGGCCCAGCTCGGAGCAATTGAAACATAGACCTCTTTTTTTGCCGTCAAAACGGCCCTTGCCCTGTTCAAATCTTCCCTCACGCGCTTTGCATGCGAAGGACAAATAGTAACGCAATGCCCGCACGCAACGCATTTTTCCGGAATAACCGAAGCATGCCCGTTTTCAATCCGAATAGCCTTAACCGAACATTGCCTTACACATTTATAACAATCCACACACTCATTTTTGAGCGTGTAAATCGGATACAGATTATTCATAATTTACCTTTTGCTTTTTATATCCTGCTGTCATCCTGAACTTGATTCAGAATCTAATCTAGTGTCGCCTTAGTCGATTCGCCTACGCGAACCGCCCAAGGCTCACCTTTTCAAGGTGTCACTCAAAAAGTTCGTTCACGTCACTTCGTTCCTTAGCACGAACTTTTCTCGGACGATCTCCGGCAAAGCCGGCCGCAATCTACTTTTTAACTTAATAATTATTATTTGCTTACAAGAAGAAGCTTTTTGAGCGCATTTTCAAGGTTAATATGGCTTGCGCTGGAAATACATTCACCATTTATGATTACATTAGGCCCTGAGGCGCATTTATTTTCGCAGCGGCTGCCGATTACCTCAACTTTTGCATCAAGGTTGTGCTCTTTGATAAAATTTTCAATAAAGTCGAGATTCGACGCATTTCCCCGGGCAAAACAGGAGCTGCCCATACAAACTTTAATGGTAATTTGTTCTTCAGACATTTTGTACCCTTTCATACATATATTAGAAAACACTATGATTATACCATTTAATAGTAATTGTTGTCATTATTTTTATCAGAGATTTTAAATTGACAGTTTTGTTTACAATTTGTTACACATCGATTTTTAAATATATATTATATATTTAGTATATACCTAATATATAAACATTGTATAAAAATAGGCAAAATATTAATTTTCTTTAAATCCGCAAAAAATGAGCAGAGCAATTATCTAACTTTGATATACTTTATATAAACATAAGAGATAACAAAAAACAAGGCAAAACAAACAGACTAATAGTTAATAATCTTAAAGATTAATATAAATGGAACGGGAAAAAGGTATTTTGAGGCTGATAAAGCCTCTTTTTTTTGCATAAAAAAATCCGATGATTGCTCACCGGATTTTTTATTTTATTATGCTCTGAATTTTACTTCTTTTGATACAAGGTTTTTAAAAGGGTCATTTTCCGGCTGCGGAGCTTCGGTTTTTACCGGTTCTAGAGCCGAAGTAGCCTTTGCTTCTTGCTTTTTGTCCTCTTTTTCTGCTTTAGGCGGCTGTTCTTGTCCGAGCTTCTTTGCTGCTTGTTTTTTTTCGCGTTTTTCAAGCTGCTCTTTGAACACTCCGGCCATAGGAGTAGAGAGGAACGGAACAATAACACGTTTTGCAAGCACCTGCGTAACAAGCAATACGGCCATAACTTTGAAACCGGCTTTTGCCCATTTTTTGTTGGCTTCCATACCTTTGATAACCTGGTCTTCCTGATAGTTGCAGCCGGCAGCCTTCATGCGCTGGTGGAGGTTTTTAGCAGCATCTTCTGTGAAGAGCTTTTTGCCAAACCAGTTATCAAAAAGCTTGGATGAGTAGTTGTTAATCAAAGAACCGAGAGCAAACTGAACAACAACGTTCAAAATACCGTTTGAAAGGTCAATACCTGCAACGAATTTTCTTTTTTCTTCCGGAATCTTCTTGTTATTCAAACTCTGTGTAACATAATAGTAGCAGTTAACAGCGTCCTTTGTTGTTGTAGAAATAAGAGCGAGTTTTGCCGCAATATCAGTCGGATTGTCCGGAATGAATTTTCTCATTGCGTTAGAATTGAGAACATTGTTATAAAAATTTCTCATATTTATTACAGGAGCCATTATTTAGCCTCCTTTCCGGTTAATTCGACCGAATCAGTGCTTTCGGCCTCTGCTTTCTTCTGTGCACTGGCTTTTTTAGCCTCTGTCAGTTCAGGGAAGAATCTTTCCATAATTCGAGGATAAGACCAGTTCAAAATACCGCAGGTTATAGGAAGAATCATAAGACCTACGACAATACCCGATTTTTTCTTGTAATCGGAAAGAATCTGTTCTGCACGGTTAATTCTTACTTTGAGCCATTTCTTAATTCTGACGCTTTGAAGAACTTCTTTTTTATTAGAGCCGTGTCTTCTAACCCGTTCAATGCTTCCGGCTCTTTCCATTTTTTCAACCGCAGAAGTCAAGACTTCGGCTCTTGCGCGTTTTTCAGCCATTTGAGCAGCTTTTTCCGCTTCGTCAATTCCCTCTGTTTTCGCAAGGGCTTCTACTTCCTTCTCAATATCAGAAATTTCTTTTTTCATTGTATTGATGGTGTCAGTAAAAATTTTCTTCTTAGTTTTTAAGATTTCGCCGGATTTATCTTTGACTTTGGGATTGTCATAAATTTCTTTGCTTTTTTCTTCTGCCTGGGTAAGCATTTTATCCAGTCTTGCAGAAGTTTCTACTTTGATATTGGCTTCGCGTTCAAGCTCTTTTAAGACCTTTTCGGAAGCAATTTCTTCAGCACGGCGTTCAATATCTTCAGTTAATTTTTTAGTGTCAATTCGTTTCGACTTAATTATACTTTTGCCTTTTTTCTTAAATGCATCGAGGTCTTTCATCTCGCCTAATTCGGAATCAGTAACCCCGTAATCTTTCTTGATGAGTTCTTTGAAAGCTGCCTCTCTGGCATCTTGGAATTCTTTAGGCTTAATCAAATCAGCAACAGGAATATCTGTGTTTGCCATTTCTTTTCTGTATCGGTTCAATTCAGAATAGAAAGCTTCATCCTGATAATGTTGAAGCCTTTGCTTGGTGAATTCTTTTTTAGTCAAGAATTTCTCGCCTTTTAATGCGGCTTGAGCTTTTTCATGTTTGTATTCAGCATTGATAAGCTTTCTCAAAGCAGCTTCTTTGGGCTTAGCTCTCAAATCCATACGATCAGTAGCGAGATAAGTAGCATGCCTGTCGAGCATATCGTTATATTTGCTCATAACAAGGAGCTGAACAGCAAGGTTTATAACCGCCGAAATAGGCTGACGCCATGCTGTATAAGCTTTTGTTTTGCTGTCTTCGTGCGAAAGAGGGTTGTACCTTATAAAAATCGGAGCAACAGCAGAAGTACCAACCGCAGTAACAATGTTGTTCAGGTTTTCACCGTTATTGGTACCGAGATATTGCAGACCTTTCTGCACGCCTTTACTGTGTTCATACATGTCCTGACCGAGTTTTCTTAAAGCAACCCAGTTACCGAACTTCGGACGCACTGTCCTTCTTAAACTCGCACTATTGAAATCATTACGAACTTCCATGATTTTGCCTTCTTAGACCTACATATTAATCAACAACCGGGCAAAATAAAAATTGCGCCTTTTTCTCAGTTAAGTTAACAAATGTTAACAAATCCCATTAGATTGCAATTAATAATTATGTCATCCCTAAAATTTAACTAATCTAGTGTCGCCTTAGCCGATTCGCCGGCGCGAACCGCCCAAGGCTCACCTTTTCAAGGAACCACTCAAAAAGTTCGTTCACATCTTTTGTTCTGCAAAGTGTTGTTTACACGAACTTTTCTCGGGCAACTTCAGATTACATGCCGCATGTTATTACAAATAAAAATAAATGACAAAAACTTGAAGCCGAAATATTAAAATAAATAAACATTTGCTCAAAATTTCTTTACTACTGGATTTGTTTTCAATAGTATTGTAAAGTAGATTGTATAGTATAACTATATTTAAATAACACAACAGTAATAGATAAAAGAGGTTCTAACGTGGACAATATCGGACCAGATATCTTCGGACGAAGAGAAGAAAAAAAAGAAGAATTTGAAATTCCTGCAATGTCTAATGCAGCTGATATAAAAGTTATCGGTGTAGGCGGCGGCGGCGGAAACGCTGTAAACAGAATGATTAAAGCCGGACTCGGCGGCGTAAATTTCTGGGCAATGAATACTGATAATCAGGTTCTTGAAATGTCAGCAGCCGATAACAAAATCAGACTCGGCGGAAAATTAACAAACGGCCTCGGCGCAGGCGGAGACCCCTCCGTTGGCGAAAAAGCAGCTGAAGAAACACGCGACCAGATTGTACAAGCCCTCGACGGCGCCGATATGGTGTTCGTAACAGCCGGAATGGGTGGAGGAACAGGCACAGGGGCAGCTCCTGTCGTAGCTAAAATAGCAAAAGAACTCGGCGCATTGACTATCGGCGTAGTTACCAAACCTTTCAGCTTTGAAGGCAAAAGAAGAATGAATCAGGCAATGCAGGGACTTGAAAAATTAAAAGAAACTGTTGACGCACTGATTGTAATCCCGAACGATAAACTTCTTGAGGTTGTTGAAAGAAGAACAACTATGAAAGAAGCTTTCCAGGTTGTTGATGAAGTCCTCTTGAGAGGTGTTCAGGGCATTTCCGACATCATCACGGTTCCGGGGCTTATTAACGTTGATTTTGCTGACGTAAAAGCAGTAATGCAGTCCAGCGGCTCCGCATTAATGGGTATCGGACGCGGAACAGGCGAAGGAAGAGCAATGGAAGCTGCTAAATTAGCAATCAATTCACCTCTTCTTGAAACCTCAATCAACGGCGCTTCCGGCATCATCATGAACGTAACCGGCGGCTCGGATATGACACTCCACGAAGTAACAGAAGCAGCTCAGGTTATTCACGATGCAGTTGCTGAAGACGCAATTGTTACTTTCGGCTCTGTAATTGACGACAGAATTCAGGGAGAAATCCAGATTACCGTTATTGCTACAGGCTTTGAAATGAAAAACACAGACGCATTCGGCGTAAAAGACCAGCCCAAAGCGCTCAGCGCAGCTGACTTTTTCTCCGGTTCATTTAATGCAGCTCAACCGCAGGCAGCACAGCCGAAACCGGCAATTGCACCTGCACAAAAAGCTCCTGCACAGGACTTGATGAGCATAATCGACATCCCTCCGTTCCTCCAAAAATAACGGAAGCAAATAAAATAAATAAAAAAGAGCCTGAAAAACCGGGCTCTTTTTTTAATTCGATTTTCAGCTTATTGTGAAATTTGTTAAGCGCCCGCCCCGAATCCGTTGACAACGCTCTATGCTTGTAGTTTGATATAATTGTATCTTTGCGCAGATTAAGGGTTTGTGCTGAATACCTGATATGTGGAAGATATGGCGATAGAGCGCCGTTGCAAACTCTATAAAAGATTAAGAATAAAAAATTTACATAAGGAGAATCTATGCCAACAATTGCACAATTGGTTAGAAAAGAACGTAAAAAACTTGAAGATAAAACAAAATCACCTGCTCTTACAAACTGCCCTCAAAGACGTGGCGTTTGCACAAGAGTTTATACAACTACACCGAAAAAACCTAACTCTGCATTGAGAAAGGTTGCCCGTGTAAGACTTACCAACGGATTTGAAGTTACTTCATACATCCCCGGTATCGGCCACAACCTTCAGGAACACAGCGTTGTTCTTATCAGAGGCGGCAGGGTAAAAGACCTTCCCGGTGTTAGATATCACATCATCAGAGGCACCCTCGATACAGCAGGCGTTGCAAACAGAGAACAGTCCCGTTCTAAATACGGCGCTAAAAAAGCTAAAAAGAAATAACACCCTCCGCACGACCGGAAAAACAGTTAAAGTAGTATAATCAAAAGGAAAATAACAATGTCAAGAAGAAATAAACCGCCGAAAAGAGTACCGGCACCCGACGCAGTGTATAACAGCGTTGATATTGCTAAATTTATTAACAGATTGATGAGACGCGGTAAAAAATCTATCGCAGAAAAGATTTTCTATTCAACAATGGAAAATATTAAAGAAAAAACAAAAGAAGAACCGACAGAAGTATTCAAAAAAGCATTAACAAACGTAACTCCGTTGCTCGAAGTTAAAGCAAGAAGAATCGGCGGTTCGACTTATCAGGTACCTGTTGAAGTAAAACCCGACAGAGGAATGGGACTTGGCTCAATCTGGATGATTGAATCCGCAAAGAAAAGACACGGAAAATCAATGATTGACAAACTTACAGCAGAAATCCTCGATGCAGCAAACGGCAACGGAGCAGCTTGCAAAAAACGTGAAGATACCCACAAAATGGCGGAAGCTAACAAAGCTTTTGCTCACTACAGATACTAATCTTATTAATAACAAACATAAAAAAGAGGAACCGGACGGCTCCTCTTTTTTTGATGAAAAATTTTGATTATTTAAACATTTTAACGGCAGAATTCATTACATTTTTGAAAAACTTAACGGATTTGTTCACTCCCAGCGTGAGCTTAGAAACAGAAGTGTCCTCCATTGGTTTCAATCCGTATAAAACTTTGACAGGTCTATTGGTTTTTCTGTGAACAGGCAATATATTGCGGACCGCAAATGATACTTTTGATGTTTGCATAAAATTGTCTTCCTTTTTTTAATTCGCAGTTTTATTAAAACACATAAAAATAAAAATTGCCCGATATGTGACAATTTTTACAAAAATTAGCAAATATACATGCTAAACTACATTAAGAGCTCAGGAAATCGCAGGATTTTAAATATGACGGAGAAAAAAACATTAGTACTCATAGACGGACATGCACTCGCATTCAGAAGCTACTTTGCGCTTGAGAGAACAGGGATGAAAACCTCGGATAAACAACCGACCTGGGCAGTGTTTGGCTTTTTTAAAGCGATATTCGACCTTTTGAAAAATAAAAACCTGAAACTCGACGCAATCGGCGTTGCTTTTGACGTAAGCCATCAGACTTTTCGAGTAAAAGAATACGCAGAGTACAAAGCAAACCGCGCAGCCATGCCCGACACCCTCCGCAGCCAAATGCAGCTGATTTTTGAAGGCCTGCGCGCTTTCAATATCCCGATTTACACAAAAGAAGGGTTTGAAGCAGACGACGTTATCGGCACAATCGCGACAAAAGCCTGCGAACTCGGACACAACACAACAATTCTGACCGGTGATCAGGACGCTTTTCAGCTAATTCAAAAAAGCGGCTGCATAACCGTCTTAATCCCCTCAAAAGGTGAGCTCGTCTGCTACGACTGGGAAAGAGTTCACGACAAACTCGGCGTTTATCCGAACCAGATTATAGACTACAAAGCACTTCGCGGCGACACATCGGACAATATTCCCGGAATCAGGGGAATCGGCGAAAAAACAGCCGCAAAACTGCTCACAGATTGGGGAACTCTCGAAAATATCTACGCAAATATAGACAAAATCGACGGAAAATCGCTCAAAACAAAACTCGTCGAGGGCGAAGAAACCGCAAAACTCAGCCAGTTTCTTGCAACAATAAAACTCGATGTTGACGTGGATTTTGACTTTGAAAAAACAAATCTGGAAATGCCCGACGTCGAAAAAGTTGCAGAATTTTTCAAAGAGCTGCAATTATATAGCTTTTTGAAAAATATCGGGGAAGTTTTAAGACCTTTCGCAAAAAATGGCGCAGAAATTCCCAAAATTGAAGCAGCTGCCGCACCAACCCGCATGGATACAGAAGAACCCGCCCAAAAACAGCTGGGTTTCTCTTTCCTCATGCCGCAGCAGGAATCAGAGAAAAAAACGACCATTTCTAACAACAGAAAAGTAGTAAAATCGCTCGAAGAGCTCAAAGTTCTTGTAAAATCGCTCAACAGCAAATCACTCCTTTCAATTGAAGCAGAACCGACCTCCCAGGAGGATTTTGACGCAACGCTGACAGGAATTGCCATAGCTTACAACGAAAATATCAATGCTGATAACAAAAAAATCATCGCAGCAGGCGAAATAAAAGAAACACAAAGCTTTTATATTCCTCTCGACCATGACGGAAATACACTTGAAACAAAAGCCGTGCTGGAGCTGTTAAAACCGGTCTTTGAAAATGAAAATATTACAAAAACAATCTTTGATATAAAAAACGAAATAAATCTTTTGAAAAAATATGACATAACGATAAAAGGGCCCATTTTCGACACAATGCTTGCAAGTTATGTTGATGACCCGTCAAGAAAACATGACCTTAAAGCCCAGTCTTTACAACATCTTGAAATTGTTATAAAAGAATGGATTGATGTCGTGGGAAAAGCCAAATCAAAGGTTCTTTTTAACACAATAACGACCGATACAGCGGCAAAATACGCCTGCAACAATGTTTTTGCAAATCTTGAACTTACAAAATTCTGGGCACAAAAGCTAAAAGCAGAAGATTTAAAACTTCTTGAAGATATTGAAATTCCGACCGCAGTTGTCCTTGCGGACATGGAATTTAACGGCGTTTCGCTGGATATTCAGTATCTTGAAGACCTTTCCGATGAACTTAACGGAAAACTTGAAAAAATTGAAGAAAGAATCTACACAATCGCAGGCGAAACGTTCAACGTCAATTCACCAAGGCAGGTCGGACAAATTTTATTCGAAAAACTCGGGATAAAACCCCGCGGCAAAAAAAGAGGAGCGCAAAACTACTCAACCGACGCAAAAGTATTGAGCGAACTGGCTCAGGACTACAGCATTGCAGAATATTTGCTTGAACAGCGCCAGTGCTCAAAACTAAAAACAACTTATGTGGACGCACTTCCGTTCATGGTCGCAAAATCCGACGGAAAAATCCACACTCATTACAACCAGACAACAACAGTCACCGGCCGCCTCTCTTCATCAAATCCGAATCTGCAAAATATCCCGATAAAAACAGAACTCGGCAACAGAATAAGAAAAGCTTTTATCCCGACGGACAGTGAAAACCAGCTTCTTTTGTCAGCTGATTATTCTCAGATAGAATTGAGGCTTCTTGCGCATGTTTCAGGCGACAAAACCCTTGTTGAAGCGTTTAATAATAACATTGATGTCCACGCACAAACCGCATCAAAGATTTTTGACGTTCCTGTGGAAAAAGTTACAAAATCAATGAGGAGCAAGGCAAAAGCGGTTAATTTCGGCATTGTTTACGGCCAAACCCGCTACGGACTTGCCTCAGCAATTGACATTACCCCGCAGGAAGCACAGGTTTTCATCGACAAATACTTTGCTCACTACCCCGGAGTGCAAAAATACATGGAAAAAGCCATTGCCGACGCATATCAGAACGGCTACGCACAAACCATGTACGGCAGAAAACGCTATTTGCTTGACGAATTGATGAGCTCAAACCACCAGATAAAAGAATTTGCCCAGAGAGCCGCAATTAACAGCCCGCTGCAAGGAGCAGCCGCAGATATTATAAAAATGGCGATGATTGAACTGTACAAAAAGCTGCAAAACGGCAATTACCGCTCAAAAATGATAATGCAGGTTCATGATGAGCTCATTCTTGAAGTTTACAAAGATGAACTTGATGATATCAAAAAGCTTGTCGTCGAAGCAATGGAGCTGGGGCAGCCGTTTAAGGTTCCGCTGCTCGTTGACGTTGAAATCGGAAAAAACTGGATGGACGGAGAATAAAAATGAAAAAAAATCTCTTATTTTTCTCAATTTTAATCACATCACTAATCAGCTGCCTGCCAGCCGCCTGCGCGCAAACAAACCCCGCCCAGACACAGGCTTATGCTTCATACCAGAGCTGCGTAAGACAATACCAGCTGCCTTTTGAAAAACTTTTTTACCTCGCGCTTTCCGCAGTAAATTCAAACAAATTTGAAATCCTTGAAATGCAGTCCAGAAACGGCTACATACTTTTTGAAAGCAATAATAAAGAATTTTTGCTCAGCATAATGAAAAAAGACAACAAAACCTCATTTATAAAGCTCACTCCGGCGGACAATGATTACTATTTTTCCTCCTCAATACCCCAGCGAATTTTTTCAACCATTGACCTGACCCTGAACAACCCTGTTCAGGAGATAAAATAAACCGTTTACACTGCAAAATTCGCAAATTATGAGCTTTTCAAAATCACACGCAAATTCTCCACCAGAGAATCCAAAATTCCTAAAATTTCATCATGCCTGCACTCAAAAAGCCTTGAAAAATCCTCCTCAAACCTTTCGGGCAGCTTGCTGCATAATTTCTTTGCATAAGCCATAAGCCGCTTTTCGCCGGGATGATAAACCCTGTTCAGTGCAAAAAGCACATCAAAATAACTCGCCAAAAACGCCGTCAGCCGGTGATTTACACTGATAAAATCGCGCCGTTTCAGTGCATTTTTTATCTGTTCATAAAAAGAAGCATATTTTTTATCTTTTAAAAGGATAAAATTCTTGTTAATAATCGCCTGCGCAAGCTCTTGCGGATATTCGGCAGAAATTTTCTTTTTTAAATCCCCGAACCATCCGTCACGGTCATAAAGCACCTCAGATGAGGCAATATTGTGCAAAAAAGCCGTGGTATAGCCCAGCCACGCGGTTTTCTCGTCATAAACGCTCTTTATAACCCCCTCAATCCATTCAGGATTGCGATACATGATATCCAGCCCCTTATTTGAATCCGCAATAATCATCTCATCACCGGTTTCCCAGTACCTGTTGTCCAAAGAGGGCGATTTTGCGTACTTTTCAGCGATACATTGCCTTATTTTTAGAGGAATTTCCTCCTCCGTGTAAATGTAAACATCAAAATCCGAATCCTCATCGGCAGTGCCCGACGTAACCGAACCTGCGAGCGCAATCGCCTTAACAGACGGAATTTTAGAAAATTCGTAAATAATCTTTTCAAAATCTGACATTTTTCACCCTTTAATTACAAGAAAATCTTTTTGTATGCTATAAGTTTATTATAGGATATTTTATGAAAAAGTTTATCGTCTTAATATTTATAATTATACTGGCAAATTCCGTAACAGCCGCAGAGATCGGGCTTGACGGGGTAGAAAAAAACAAAATTAAAATGACCCCCAAAGTCACCCATGACGAAAAAAACCTGCTTATGGACAAAGATAAGGCAATGAAAGAACTCCTTGCCCAGCAGCAGAAAAAAGACCTTGAAGATATTGAAAACCTCTGGCAATCAACTGTCGAAAACAACAATATTATCAAATTCGCCATGCGCAAACTCTCCGCACCGCCCGAACAGCAGAGATTTCATTCATCATTGATGGCAAAATCCGTTTCAGCCTTGATAAGCGGTGCATCCTTTGTTCCATCGCTTTTCGGCTCAAACTACATGGTACAATCCGCCTCATACGCAACAGGGCGCCTCGCAAACAGCTATCTAAACAACAAAAACAACCCGCAGGAAACCCCGATGACGGACACAGAGCTGATTGAGCTCGCCGGAATGATTGAATCCCTGCAAGATACGATTATAAACTCCTATTACAACTATAAAGCGGTTCTTGTCCAGATAAAAGAAACCCGCCAGCAGCTTGTTTTGTACAACAAAAACTACTCGGAAGCCCTGAAAAATAACGACGAGATGGAAATAGTTGTTTCCTCGTCAATGTATGATGACCTGCTTTACGAAGAATACCGCCTTATGCAGCAGGCGAAAAAATATCAGATGGATTTGCAAAGACTTGCGGGCAAAAAAACGGTTGAAAACCTGAATCTCTATCAATACGTCTTCAAAGACGAACTTTTCAACCCGAATGAGCCTAAAAACCAGCCTAAAACAGCAGATGGAGGCAAAAAATGATAAAAAAACTGTTTTCACTCCTCATTTTGCTGGGCTGCTTTGCACAAACAGCTTTTTCAATAACAATCGACGAAATGACAACCCCCAAACCGCCGGCAGAACGCCTCGGAACCGGTCACACGCCCGAAAAAGCATACAAAGTTGTTGAAAGCAGCAAAAAAGAAATAAAAACAAAAGACGCAGCCTATAAAGAAAACACAGGCGCAAAAGATTTAACTTATGCGGATTTAAGCCTGAAAAAAATCGCAAAAGAAGTTGCCGATGACGCAGAATTTGATTCAGGAAACACCGTCAACGACATAAAACTACTCTGGGTCGGCGCAGCGCAGCACAGCGAAACTGTAAAATTCATTATTTATAAACTTTCCAACCCCGACGAAGATAAACCCGACAAAAACATAGTAAAAAAAATAATTAAACCGATTGCAACCGCAGGAAGCCTCGCCGGAATAGGCGTCGGCAATCCTGTTGCCGCAATCGGCGCTTTAATGGGCAGCTCGGTGCTCGGAAATTTTGCTACAAGCGAAAAAGAATTAAATTACCGGTTCACAAAAGTAAATGACGCAGACATGGTTGTTTTGATACGAAAAATCGAAGAACTACAAAGAAAAATCTGCAATTACTATTTTGACTACATGTCCGCGCGCGGCGCGCTTATGAAAACAGACGAAATCGTGCTAAAACGCCAAAAACAATTCAACACAATCTCCGAAACCGGCTCGCGTGAACAAATTCTCCTTGCTGACGCATATTACAGAGCTGCTTTGCAAAAACAAAACACAGCAAAATCCGATTTTCTCTCAAAACGCGCAGCACTTGAACAAACAGTCGGAATGGAAACAATGGCGGAGTTTGAAGACCTCCTCAGCCACCGCGGTGAATAAATCAGCTTTATCTAATCTTCCAAAAATCAGGATGGAGCATTGCCAAAAACGGAATTAATTCCAGCCTGCCGACAATCATATTTGAAATACAAATTACCTTGGAAAGCGGGTGCAAAACATCAAAATTCCCCATAGGCCCGATTACACCGAATCCGGGGCCGATATTTCCCAGCGTTGCAATGCTTCCGGTTACGCCAATAAGCGTGTTTTTTTCAATCAATGAAATCAAAAATGCAGAAACTGCGAAAATTACATAATAAAAAACAATAAAAGCCATCATCTGCGCACCAACATCGGGCGCAACTATTGTTTTGTTGAGTTTTATAGGAAAAACCCCCGACGGATGAAGAATTCTGGCGATTTCACGCCGCAAATACTTAAACATAAACGCAACCCTTACAACCTTCAAACCGCCTGCCGCAGAACCCGCACAGCCGCCCACAAACATCAAAACAAACAACAGCAATTTTGCGTCCAGCGTCCATTTCGCATAATCCACAGACCCGAAACCTGCCGTAATTATGACGCTCACAACCTGAAAAAATGCGTCCGTTACTGCTTTAAACGGCGGATATGAATTATGAGCATACAAAACAAATGCAATAAGCGCGCTAAAAGTAAAAATTATTGCAAAATAAAGCTTGAATTCATCATTTTTCCAGAAAAGTAAAAGATTTTTCTGGGTAAAAGCGCTGTACATCAAAGAAAAGTTCGTACCTGCAAAAAACATGAAAATCGCAACAATCCAGACAACCGCAGTTGAGTGATAACCCATAATACTTGCCGCATTAGGCGAAAAACCTCCGCCTGCAATTGAAGAAAACGAATTGCAAAAAGCGTCAAACAAGGGCATTCCCGCTAATTTCAAAAATATTATCTCAAGAATCGTCAAAACAACATACAATCCCCACAATGCAGTCGCTGTATGACGGATTCTGGGAGTAATTTTGTCCTCGGTAGGGCCCGGAGCCTCCGCAAAAAACATCTGCCGCCCCGCAACCGCAAACTGGGGCAATACAGCAATAAACAGCACGATAATCCCCATACCGCCCATCCACTGGCTCATTGAACGCCAGAAAAACAACGCATGCGGATAATCATAACTCGTTAAAATAGTCGCACCCGTCGTTGTAATCCCGGAAACCGCCTCAAACAACCCGTTAAGAACCGAAAATCCGTAAAAATAATACGGAATTGCCGCAATAACCGCAAACATGCACCACGCAGCCGCAACAATAAAAAGCGCTTCCGATTTTTTGATGTCATTCAGGCTCTCAAAAGTCGAGGATTTTTTTCTGAAAAACAAACTTAAAACAATTGAAACAAAAGAAGCCGTAACAAACGGCACAATTGAAGAATAATCGTTATAATAAATTGCAACAGCCGCAGGCGCCAGTATTACCAGCCCAATGCAGCGTAAAATCAAACCTAAAGCTATAAAAACATAAGTTAATCTCATTATTTCCTAAAAAATTCCTTAACTCTCGCGCAGTTTTCTTCGTTTGTAAACACCATCAGCTGGTCACAGGGCTTAACAACGGTCGTGCCTTTCGGAATAATAACCTGCATACCCCGCTGAATGATTGCAATAATCGCTTTTGCCGGAAGATTCAAATCCATAATCCGGCGCTCCTGAAATTCGGGAGAAATATTTGTTTCGATGATTCTGCCCTGCCCCTGTTCAACAGTAGCAAGGATTTCCACATCTGTTTCAATCAAATCATTTTTAATCTCATTTATTGAAGCCTCTTTTGGCGAAAGCGCAACATCAATGCCGACTTTTTCAAAAAGCGCAATATTTGCCGACTTAGAAACCCTTGTAATAACGCGTTTTGCCCCGAGCTGCTTAACAAGAAGCGAACAGAGCAGGTTTTTTTCATCATTGTTCGTAACGCTGATAACAACATCAGAAAGCGCAATATCCTCTGACTCCAAAAGCTCAAGATTCGTGCCGTCACCGTATAAAACGAGCGTGGATTTTAACTCCTCCGTTAAATCTTCGCAGCGTTTGTAATCACGTTCAATGATTTTTGTCCGGATTCCGACTTTTTCAAGATTCTGCGCCAGCATAAGCCCGACACTTCCGCCGCCGATGATGGATGCGGTTTTGACTTTTGAAGTATTTTCAAAAATCATATTCGCAAGAATATCCAGCGAGGTTGATGAGCCCATAAAAATGACTTTGTCGTTCAGCTCAAACGCAGTTTCGCCGTCCGGAATAAAAAGTTTGCAATCCCGCGTAATCCCCACGACAAGAGTATCTTCAGGAAATCTGCAATCCTTGAGTTTTTTGCCTAAAAGCTCCGAATTTTCTTTAATTCTGTATTCCAGCAGCCTTGCTTTGCCCTGTGCAAAATTTTCAACATCAACAGCCTCGGGAACAGTAATAATTCTAAAAATTTCCTGCGTCAAAAGCTCTTCCGGCCAGATAATAAAGTCAATCATTTCATATTTTGTGTTTTTCAAAAGCTTCATTGACTCAATATATTCCGGCGTGCTCACAAAACAAACCGTTTTTGCGCAGCTGAGCCTGCTTACGGTAAGGCAGGCAACAATATTTGCCTCATCAAACTGCGTACAGGCAATAAAAATGTCAGCATCTTCAATATTTGCCGATTTTAGCGTGTTAATATTAGAACCGTTGCCTTCAATATAGCTTATATCGAGCTTGCCGAGCGCAGCTGTCTTATTTTCTTCCTTGTCGATTATGGTAATGTCATGGTCTTCAAAGAATTCCGTTGCAATAAGATAGCCTATCTCACTGGCACCAAAAACAACAATTTTCATATAACTACATTCCTTAATTTAGCGTTTAGAATTATGTAGATATTAAGCCAAATACAGATTATTTACAATACATTACCCCGCATAAATTCTCCACAGCAAAAAGAATATTATAAACTTTTTACGCAAAATTTGATAATTCCCTAAAAAACAAAAGAAATTACAACACATTTGCCCATGTTTGTTTTACAATATTGCATTATAAAGAAATAAATTAACTTGAGGAGAATAAGGTGGATTTAACAGTACTAACAATAGACTTTTTGAAAGTTTTAAGCAATATATTCGGAAGCTACGGGATGGGAATCATCGCCCTGACCGTGATAATAAGACTTGCCCTCTGGCCGACAAGCGTTTCACAGCAGCGTTCAATGAAAACAATGCAGCTTCTCCAGCCAAAAATGAAAGCTATCCAGGACAGGTACAAAAACGACCCGCAAACTGCGCAGCGAAAAATGATGGAGTTCTACAAAGAACATAATTTCAACCCCATGGCCGGCTGCCTGCCTATGCTTATCCAGCTTCCTATTTTTATCCTTTTATATTCGTCTTTGATGAGCCCGCAGTTCATTTCAATGGCAGGCCAATCGAATTTTCTGTTCATAAATCGTCTTGACGCAACCTTGAAAGGCAATGCAGGCGTTTCTAACGACGGAAAATTCTCCGTTTCGCCCAACGACAAATTTACAGTCGGCAAAAAAATAAAATTCTACGCAGGAAACGAAGAACTCGGCGAAATAAAACTTAAAAAGAACAATGTGGACGTTCTCGGAAAAATCACCCCCGGCGAACCGATTGATATGAAAATCAGCCGCGACAACCTTAACGGTGATTACTCACAATTGAAAAAAATCACCGAAGTAAAAGCAATTGTAACCGATAACAGCACAAGAGAAGTCGAAGATGTCACATTTAAATCCGATGGCGACCTGCTTATTGCCCATGTTCCGACAATTGCAGCAAAAACCGCTTTCCACTATGACGTATTTATTCTTATCGTGATATTCGGTATTACAATGTTCCTGTCGCAAAAAATAATGACACAGGTGAACAAAACAGCCCAGATGGATCCCCAGCAGGAAGCAATGCAAAAAACAATGGGAACAATGATGCCTGTAATGCTTACGGCAACTTTCCTTTTCTTCCCGATTCCGGCTGGTGTTTTGCTCTATCTTATTGCCAGCAACATCGTAATGGTCGCTCAAACCATTATAATCAATAAACAGCTCGAAAAAGAACAGGGCATCAAAAAAGCCGCAAAATCCATGCCCGTTGACAATACAGAAATAGCAAATTCCAAACCGGTAAAAGCAAAAGAAGTCAAAAATATAGAAAAAGAAGAAAAACCGGCAGAATAATCGCTTAACATAAAACAGAGGACTAAAGAAATGAACGAAAAAGCTAAAAAAGCACTGGATTCGCTCATAGAAGGCAACAAAAACTTTGTAAACGGAATTTCAACAGCAAAAAACAGAACCGTTGAAACCTTAAAAGCCCTCCAAAACGGCCAATCGCCAATTGCGTGTGTTTTGACATGCTCCGATTCAAGGGTTGTTCCGGAATTAATATTTGACAAAGGGCTGGGTGATCTTTTTGTTGTCCGCGGAGCCGGCGCGGTTATCGGGCCCAATATTTTAGAATCAGTTGAATATGCTGTTGCAAAATTAAAAGTACCGCTCGTAATAGTAATGAGCCATGACGATTGCGGGGTAATGAAAGCAGCAAAAAGCACCTATCCGGCAGAACCGGAAAAATTCGGCCTGCTGATAAAATCAGTATACGAAATTATCGACCACGAAACCGAATGCTACAACGAACTCGCACTCGATTACACGCTCGTAAAAAAAAGAAAGCTCCTAAAACGCTCCGAACTCCTGCGAAAAGCCTACGCAGCAGGCGAACTCGATATTGTCAGAGCTTATTTTAAATTTGATATGGGCGAAGTAAAAATATTGGATTAAAAATTAAAAGGTTCTGTAAAAATCAGAACCTTTTTTAATTAAAATTTAACAAATCTATAAACCCTATCTCCTCAAGGCACGCAGCCTCCCAAAAATTTTTTTGCTTTTTTAAGCTTTTAATGTTTTTTGCTGAAATCTCTCAGCTTTTACAGAAAATTCTGTTAAAAAAAATCCAATTCCTAATCTTTTTCTTTTTTCCAAATCCTTTGGTTCAACTCCTTCAGACATTTTTTTGAATTATCCCCAATTCTTTTGCCCGACATCAAACCTTGTGCCATCACTCCTTTCGTTGGTTCGTTTTAATTATCATAACTTCGTAAAAATTTCACTACAAGAAATTGTTTGTAAAATTAGTTTTACAATTGACCATGCCCGTTCTCTTAGAATAATTGCAAGAGAATTTACATTCTTAATTAAGTTATATTAATATCAATTCCAAACAAAATTTCATTACTGTTTGTCATTCTGAACTTGTTTCAGAATCTCCGGCGAAGCCGGTCATAATCAAAGTTTCGGACTTGATTTTTCATCCAGCGCGCTGATAATTTCAAACAAAATTTCACATTGTTTGTCATTCTGAACTTGTTTCAGAATCTCCGGCGAAGCCGGTCAAAATCAAAGTTTCAAACTTGATTTTTCATCCAGCGCGCTGATAATTTCAAACGCAATTTTATTATAAGGCGTTGGAATATTAAATTTTTCCCCCATTTCAACAACTTTCCCGGCAAAAATCTCAACCTCTGTTTTGCGCGCCGCTTCTACATCCTGAAGCATTGATGATTTTGTTTCGGGCAGCATTGAATTTATAATTTCCAAAGCTTCATCGAGCATTTTTTCCGTATTTTTTACACCGGAAACTTCTGCAATTTTTTGCGCTTCTTTCATGAAATTTTTCGCAAGATTCATGGCTTTTTCTGAATTTTGAAAGAGTTTGTAAGCCCCGCCAAGTATCGCCGAGGCTTGATTTGTGCCGACATTAACAAGAAATTTTTTCCACATTGAATATTCCATATCTTCCGGAATCGAATAATCAATTTTTGTTTCATCAAAAAGATTTTTTACTGCTAAAACTTTTTGAGAAAATTCAGAATTTTCTTTTTCTCCAAACACAATCTCACCCACCCCGTCAAAGGTAATTTCAGAGCCTTTGCGGGTGCTTGTGTGGCCGACAAAATACGAAAATAAAAGTTTTTCCCAACCATAAAATGAAGCCAAATATTCCTCGCTCGAAATTCCGTTCAACAAAGAAAGAATTATCGTATTTTCATCAACAAAATTTTTAATCGAAGCCGCAGCGTCAACCAGTCCGCTATTTTTCACGGAAATTATAATCAAATCAGCCTTAAAATTTTTCTCATCCGGCAAAATAAAATCAAAATCGCATTTTTTCCCGTTAAAAATTACCGGATTTTTTTTGTAACGCTCAATTCTTTTTTCGTCGGCAAGAATTTTAAGATTTGTACAGCCTTTTAATTTTTCCGCATAAATCGTTCCAATTGCGCCCAGACCGCAGATTATGACGTTATTAATTTTGTTCATTTTTCTCCCCTTTTGTAAAATTATACATCATACAGCTCAATTCATGGTTTTTTTGAAAAAATTTTAGAATATAATCATGTTAAACAGCTCAAGGAAGGTTAAAAAGTTGGCAAACAGTTTGGTAAAAAGTTCGGAAGGAAAGCTTCAAAAACTCCCGCCGCAAAATCTTGACGCAGAAGAGGCAATTCTCGGCGCAATTTTAACAAATCCGGTCTGCCTGAACAAAGTCGTTGACCTGATTAAGCCGGAAAGTTTTTACAAACCCGCAAACAAATTTATATTTGATTCTATTCTCTATCTTTTTTCAAAAAACCAGGCAATCGACATCGTAACCGTATCCGAACGCTTGAGCGAAACCGACAAACTCGAAAAAGTCGGCGGACGTGCATATATTAACGACCTTGCACTGAACGTAATCACAACCGCAAACGTTGAATATTACGCAAAAATCGTGCAGGAAAAAGCAATAAAAAGAGAACTCATAAACGCCGGTTCCGAAATCGTTGAAATGGCCTATGACAACAATTCAACAGAAAAAACGCTCGATACCGCAGAAAAGCTGATTTTTAACATTTCCCAGCAAAAAACGACCACGGATATGGTTGCCGTTAAAGATTTGGTCTTAACAAGCTACGAGCAAATTGAATACCGCTACAATCACCGCGATGAGCTTATCGGCGTGCCTACAGATTTTTATGATTTGGACATGATGACCTCCGGGCTTCAAAAATCCGACCTCATAATCCTTGCAGCCCGCCCGTCAATGGGGAAAACGGCATTTGCGTTGAATATTGCGCAAAACGTTGCAATTAAAGCAAAAAAAGCCGTTGCAATCTTCTCGCTTGAAATGCCCAAAGAACAGCTCGTTACCCGTATGCTCTGCTCGGTTGCCGAAGTCGATACACAGCGCCTTAAAACGGGCATGATGCAGGCAAAAGACTGGGAAAAGCTCACCACAACAATGAATATTTTCGCGGACGCACCGATTTACATCGACGATAACGCAGGCGCAACCGTTATGGACATCCGAGCAAAATGCCGCCGCCTCGCAATGGAAGAAAAAGAAATCGGGCTCGTCGTAATCGATTATTTGCAGCTTATGGAGGGTTCCGGCAGCTCTGACGACCGAAACCAGCAGGTTTCCGCGATTTCAAGAGGTCTGAAAGCACTCGCAAGAGAACTCGGAGTGCCCGTAATCGCGCTTTCGCAGCTTTCACGTGCTGTTGAATCAAGGCAGGACAAAAAACCGATGCTCTCCGACCTGCGTGAGTCAGGCGCAATCGAGCAGGACGCTGATATCGTAATGTTCATCTACCGTGACGAATATTACAACAAAGAAGATTCAGAAAACAAAGGCAAAGCCGAACTCATAATCGCAAAACACAGAAACGGCCCCGTCGGCACCGTAGAACTTCTTTTCCAGGCAAATATTACAAAATTCAAAAACATAACAAAAACCAACGTATTCTAACAAAAATCCCCCTCTCCGACGGGAGATGGTACCCGAAGTACGGGTGGGGGCTGACTTTTTTAAACATCCTAACCAAAATCACCCCTCTCAGATGGGAGAGGGTGCCCGGAGGGCGGGTGAGGGCTGACTTTTTTAAAATTTCCAGGCATTTCCCTGCATGCGAATCTTCCAACCCTCTTATTTTTATGCTTTAATAAACTAATAAAAACAAATGAGGATAAAATGAGCAAAATTAATGTTGGTTTAATCGGTCTTGGAACCGTTGGCGGCGGGGTTTTAAAGGTTTTGAAAGACAACCCCGACATATGTATTAAAAAAATCGCAGTCCGTGATATTAACAAAAAAAGAAATATCGAGGGACTTGACACTTCCATACTCACAAACGATCCGTTTAGCATTGTACAAGACAGTGATATAGATGTGGTTGTAGAAGTAATGGGAGGAGTAACCCCGGCTCTGGATTTGCTTGAGTCAGCAGTCAGAAACGGAAAACACGTCGTAACTGCAAATAAAGAACTCCTTGCAAAACACGGCGAAGAGCTTTTTAAACTTGCCAACGAAAAAAATGTTGTAATCCTTTACGAAGCCGCAATCGCAGGCGGAATCCCGATTATTATGCCGATAAAAACAACCCTTGCCGGCAACAAAATCCAAAAAATCGCTGCAATCTTAAACGGCACAACAAACTATATCCTCACAAAAATGGAAGAATCAGATGTTTCTTACGAAGAAGTCCTAAAAGAAGCCCAAAAACTCGGCTACGCAGAAGCTGACCCCACAGGCGATGTTGAGGGATTCGATTCTGCATACAAAATAACAACTTTAGCCACAATCGCCCTTAACCAGCGCACCTTCATAAACAAAGTCTACCGCGAAGGAATCACAAAAATCAGCGCAGACGATATGAAATTTGCAAAAGAGCTCGGCTACAAAATCAAACTCATCGCGCTCGCAGAATTGAATGACAAAAACGAAACTGACGTGCGCGTTCATCCCATGCTCGTTCCTGAAACAAATATCCTTTCCACAATAAACGGCGTAACAAACGCGGTGCTTGTTGAGGGATTTCCCGTTGGAAAAGTTGTATTTGCCGGCCCGGGTGCGGGCGAAATGCCCACAGCAAGCTCGGTTGTAGGCGATATTCTTGCGATTCAAAGAAGTATTGACGCAGCAGAACCGCTGCCAATGATGCGCTGCACCCACAAAGTCAACGCAAACCAGCTCAACATTGCCGACACCGTCAACAAATACTATATTTCCCTGACAGCCGTAAACAGCCCCGGCGTAATCGGCACAATCGGCGAGATTTGCGGAAAACACAAAATTAATCTGTCCAGCGTGCTGCAAAAAGGCGCAAACAACAAAGAAAATACCGCACAAATCGTTGTTATCACAGAATCCAGCAAAGAATCGAACATCCAGGACGCAATCTTTGAGCTGAATAGCAGCGATTCAATCGTCAAAGTAAATAATTTAATAAGAGTAATGGAATAGGATCTTAAAAATGGAAAAAAATCACTATCAAGGCTTAATTAACAAATACAGACAGTATCTTCCGGTTTCTGATACAACAGAAATCGTCACGCTTAACGAGGGAAACACCCCTTTGATTAAAGCTGACAATCTGGCGAAAAAAATCGGCATTGACGGTGAACTTTACATAAAATTTGAGGGCGCAAACCCGACAGGCAGCTTCAAAGACCGCGGAATGACAATGGCTGTAACAAAAGCCAAAGAATCCGGATCAAAAGCCATCATCTGCGCGTCAACAGGCAACACAAGCGCAGCAGCAGCAGCCTACGGCGCAAAAGCAGGGCTAAAAACCTACGTTTTAATCCCTGACGGCTACATTGCCCTTGGAAAACTCTCACAGGCAATGATGTACGGCGCACAAATCATCGCAATCAAAGGAAACTTCGATGAAGCGCTCGAACGCGTAATCGAAATTTCCGAAAAATACCCCATTACCCTTGTAAATTCAGTAAATCCGTACAGAATCGAGGGTCAAAAAACGGGTGCATTTGAAATTTGTGAAGCACTCGGTGACGCGCCGGATTATCATTTCATCCCCGTGGGCAACGCAGGCAATATTACAGCTTATTTCAAGGGCTATGAAGAATTTTTAGCACTCGGAAAAACCACGCACCTGCCTAAAATGATGGGATTTGAAGCAGAGGGCGCAGCAGCAATCGTCAAAGGCGAAAGAATCATGAAACCCGAAACCATCGCCACAGCAATCAGAATAGGCAACCCCGCAAGCTGGAAACAGGCAGAAAACGCCCGTGATAAATCAGGCGGAATAATAAATTTCGTATCTGACCCCGAAATCATTGAAGCCTACAAAATGCTCGCTTCCTGCGAGGGAATCCTTGCAGAACCCGCAAGCGCAGCTTCAGTTGCCGGCGTAATCAAAGCTAAAAAACTCGGGCTGGTCGAAAACGGCAAAAAAATCGTATGTATTTTGACCGGAAACGGCCTCAAAGACCCGGATTCCGCAATAAAATACTCCGGCTGCGAAGTCAAAAAGACTTCATCAGAGCTGGATGATATTTTAAAAGTAATGGAATTTTAATAAACCAAAAATCCCTCGACTAAAGCACTGACGGGGGATTTTTTATACTTATAAAGCTAAATATGAAAGTTATCCGGCAAATCAACAAATCGACTCAAGCATTTTTTGATTTCATTATCAATTTCAATTTTTCTGTTTTTCTCGAACGTATCACCCAAAAATTCATTTAAATTAACATCCGGAAACTTTGGCTCGATATGCTTTTTTTCAGATGAATGCAACGCCATATTTAGCACTCTTTTCATATTATTTCTTGTGGGTTCAAAAATTTGCCTGCCATAACTCAATTTGGTTAAATTCATCCTTTATTCCTTTCAGCGTTCAAGACCAACATTAAGAAAAAAACACCAGAACAATATTTTTTGCTATTTTTTTATCAAATCCTTATAATTTTCCTTAGCATAAGCATAAAGGTCATTAAGCGCTGTTTCCACGCGTTTTCTATAGACCTCGGTTTCTTCTTTTGACAAATCATTGGGCACATAAATCGGCTCACCGTAAACAGCAATGATTTTCGGCCCTAAAAACGGGAAATTGAACTCATCCCACGTGTTGAATTTTAACAAAAACGGCGACGGAGAATACCATGTCATCGGAATAATCGGCACCTGTGAAATTTTCGCAATATTAATAACACCGTCTTTCACAACGCCCTTAGGCCCTCTCGGCCCGTCAATCGTAATCGCTGCGCTTTCACCCTGCTCCAATTTTTCGAGTAATTCAAGCGTAGCACCGGTTCCGCCCCTGTGAGTAGAGCCTCTGACCGTCTTTATTCCCATATATTCAGTCGCGGCAGCAATAATATCGCCGTCATTTGA
Organism: uncultured bacterium; assembly: GCA_900547155.1. GTDB lineage: Bacteria > Cyanobacteriota > Vampirovibrionia > Gastranaerophilales > Gastranaerophilaceae > Spyradomonas > Spyradomonas excrementavium. Next base: position 157,731 of record URFH01000001.1, read on the forward strand.
ACGGCTAATCATAACATTGAGATTGCCCCTGTCCTCGTTTGCATAAAGCATGCACTGATGAGCGTGCCAGAGCGCAAAAATTGCCGGTTTTTCTTTAGGGTAGTTTATGTTTTTGACGTTGTAAAAATAGCTCTCAAACTTGTAGAAATGCTTAATCAAAAACGATAAAACCGCTACATAGTGTCTTTTATCCATTTTAAACATACCTGTATCTTATCATAAACTGATTTTTCTTCAAAATTTAATATATGTTTATAAAAACGCTCGAAAAACTTGATAATAAAATATGTTTCAAATAAAATCAAAACATATCGACTAAAATATGTAAAGGAACAAGAAAAATGAACCCGATAGTAAAAGATTTGGAAAAACAATATCTTGATAAAGAACTTCCTGAGCTCAACCCCGGCGATACTGTAAAAGTTTTCGTAAGAATCGTCGAAGGCAACAAAGAAAGAACTCAGGCTTTTGAAGGTATTATCATCAAAAAACGCGGAAGCGGCGTTGGCAAAACAATTACAGTAAGAAAAACTTTCCAGGGCGTAGGCGTAGAAAGAGTTTTCCCTGTTTACTCACCCCGTATCGAAAAAATCAGCGTTTTAAGACGCGGTGACGTAAGAAGAGCTAAACTCTACTACCTCAGAGAACTCTCCGGCAAAGCTACACGTATTAAAGAAAAAATCGAAAAAAGATAAAAAATCTTGTGTCATTCTGAACTTGTTTCAGAATCTCCGATGAAAATCGGTCAAGATATTAAAATTTATAAACAAGAAGCGGCGTAATAGCCGCTTTTTTGTTAAGATGGAATAAAAAACAGGAGCCCCCACATGTCGCACATCCACTGGTACCCCGGACACATCGCAAAAGCGGAAAAACAACTCAAAGAACTGATAAACCTCGTTGACGTAGTCATCGAAGTCCTTGACGCAAGAATTCCGCAAAGCTCCTGCTACCCGAATATCGAAAAACTGCTCGGTCAAAAGCCAAGGCTAATAGTCCTGAACAAATCCGACCTCGCGGACGAAAACAAGCTCAAATACTGGAAAAAAGAACTCGAAAAAAAATGCGGATACCCCGTAATCTCCACCTGTGCCGCAAAAAGCAACGACCTTGCGCCGATTGTGAACAAAGTCATCGAATTGAGCAAACCCAGAATCGACAAACTCGTAGAAAAAGGTCTTTTGCCGCGCCCTGCGCGCGTTGTGGTCGTTGGAATGCCAAATGTCGGAAAATCCAGCATAATAAATAAATTAATCAAAAAATCAAAAACAAAAACCGGCGCAAAAGCAGGCGTCACAAGGCAGCAGCAATGGGTCAGAGTAAATCCGAAAATAGATTTGCTCGACACGCCGGGAATTATCCCGCTGAAACAGGAAGACCAAAAAAAAGCGCAAAAACTCGCAATGGTCAATTCCGTAAGCGAAAACGCCTACGAAAACGAAGCAGTTGCAACGGCGCTTCTTGAACTTTTGAACGAAAAATACACTCAAAACGCCAGAAATTACTACAATCTCGACGAAACCGACGAAATCACCCTTGAAAACATCGCTCAAAAAAGAAACTGGCTCACCTCGGGCGCAAAACCGGACATAACAAGGTGCGCAGTGATGGTTCTCACTGATTTTCGCGACGGCAGAATCGGAAAATTTACACTGGACGACGAAAATGATTGAAGAATTAATAAATTTCGATAAAGAGCACAAAACCGGTTTTGATTTTGTAATCGGCACGGATGAAGCCGGCAGAGGCCCGGGCGCAGGCCCTGTTTTTGCCGCAGCAGCCGCTTTTCTGGATTACAATGAAGAACTGGTGAAAGACCTTGAAGAATTAAACGATTCAAAAAAACTCACAGAAAAAAAACGCGAATTTCTATACGAAAAAATCCAAAAACACGCAGTTTATTCAATAAAGCAGGCAAGCGTTGAAGAAATCGAGAAAAAAAACATCCTGAACGCCTCCCTCGACACAATGAAATCAGCAGTTTGCGACGTAATCCAACAACTCAAAACACAGAAAGCAAAAATCCTGATTGACGGCAACAAAAAAATCAAAAACTTCGACGCCCCGATGGAAACAGTAATAAAAGGCGACTCAAAATCCGCCTCAATCGCCGCAGCAAGCATTTTAGCCAAAGTTTCAAGGGACAGATTCATGCTTGAGCTGGATAAAAAATTCCCGCAGTACCACTGGGCAAAAAACAAAGGATATCTAAGCGCAGAGCACATCACAGCCATAAAATCCCACGGCGCAACCGTCTGGCACCGAAAAAAATTCCTGCGCAACATTTTAGAAGAAGAAAAACAGCTCAGTTTGCTATAAAATAAAACCTGTAATTCCTTAAGATTTGTAACAAAAAAAAAACAATTGTCAATTTTTTTTATCAGCTGTTTTTAAATTTACGAAATCAGTTAAAAAGGAGAAAATATGAACGCAGTAAACATCAATAATTTACCTATCAAAACAGTTGATATTATACCAGCAAGAAGAAAAGAGGCTTTTGAAAATGCAATTCCTTATCTTGAACCCGGAGATATATTTACTCTGAATAATTCATCACATATGAGCAGCATAAATGACGGTCTATATATTGTCAGAGAAAAAGACAAAGCCAATGATGGGGTATTGCTCTCTGAAATAAGCCCTGAAACCGAAAAAACAAGAAATATTAACAGATTAGCAACACAAGATTCTGTTGACGGAAATGCCACTGTTATAGGACATTTGGATATAAAAGCATAAGCACAAAAATTTTAACATTCCTCCATTGCGACGAAGCCGCGCTTATGCAGCAATCCATTGCAAAATTACACAAGCGTATATTTTCCGCCGTTTGTCTGCTTGATTTTGTTCTCAAGCTCAAGCGTCGTCAAAATCACCATCAAATCCGCCATCTCAATCCCGAGCGCAGCCTCCAGAGCGTCAGCCGAGCAATCCTCAATAGCAATCTGCCCGAAAACAGCCGCCTCATTCTCGCTCATGCCGGCAATTTCAGCATTTTTCTCCTCTTCCGGCTTTAATATCTCAACTTTCCACCCGAGAGTGTCCAAAATATCTTTACCCTCGGTAACAAGTGCCGCACCGTTTTTCAAAAGCTTGTAAACGCCCTCTGTATTGGGATTTGACACCAAACCGGGCAGACACATAAGCTCCCTGTTCTGCTCAAGGCATAAATTCGCCGTAATTAGCGCCCCGCTTTTCAAAGCAGCCTCTGCAACGAGCGTTCCTTTGCACAAACCGCTGACAATTCTGTTTCTTAGCGGAAAACGCCATGGCAAAGGCTCTTCGGTTGGCCAGTATTCGCTGATAATTACGCCCGCTTTTTCCTCAATTTCCTTAAAAAGCTCCTTATTTGCTTTCGGATAGACAAAATCGAACCCGCTTCCGATAACCGCAATCGTCGAAAGCCCGAATTCAATTGCACTTTTGTGCGCGCAGGTGTCGATTCCCGCAGCGAGCCCCGAAACAATGCAAATATCCGTACCGGCGAATTCGCCGAGTATTCTGGACAAAGTATTTTTTGCCCCCTCACTTGCACGCCTCGAGCCCACAACAGCAAGCGTTTTGTCGAGGTTGCAACGCGAAAAATCGCCCTTGTAAAAAAGCGTCATCGGCGGATTGTGGATTTCTTTTAATAATTTCGGGTAATTTTCGTCCTCAAAATTTATAAATTTAATTCCGCGCTTTTGAATGAACTCAAGGCACTTTTCCGGTTCAACACCGGCACGTTTTCGCAAAAAAACATCCATCTGTTTTTTCGTTATATCCTCAATCCTGTACAAATTGTCAGGCCCCGCGCACCATGCGGATTTTATTGAGCCAAAATGTTCATAAACCTTTCTTATAAAAGCTGCGCCGACTTCTTCTATCGAGGCAAAAGCCAGCCAGTATGCGCTGTTGTCAGTTTTTTCCATTAAATATCCCTGAATGTGTTGATATCAATAACTTTATTGACTTCCTGAGGCAGATAATATTCACAGCTGTTCCACAGAACGGTTTCCAGGGGAACATCGGACAAATTTTGCACAAGAAGCCTGTTGCAGTAGCCTTTGACCATATTTGTCGAGCCGTCAAGCTTCAAATTAAAATAACCGCAGGATTGGCAGATTTTTATCCTGAAACCGTGCTCGTTGAGCTTGTCCGAAATATCCTTGATTGCGTCCACCATCCTTATGTGCGAATCAGATGAATATTTCTTCTTTTTGAAGCGGAAAACAGCCTTTACAAGCCCGCTTTCAGATATCAAATCCAGCTTGCAGGGCAAATCGTTCTGCCCGTCAGTCACAGCAATATCCACCGTGGTCATTTCGTAAGATTCATCGCTCGCAGGCTTTTTAGAAAACATATTTATTACAGCTCCGATGAGCGGAATATGCGCAAAAATCTTTATCAGCGACACAAACGGATACATCAAAAGATAAGGCAGCTGCGCTTTTTTGATATGGCCGGTAAACAGCGAAGCAACAAACGAAGCGGCAAGCAAAACGCCAAACGCAAACACAACGCTGTAATCAAAGAAGAAATAATAATTATAAGTAAATATCAAAATGCTCACATAAATCAAAAGCAGCATCCAGAAGTTCGGAGCAAGAATATTCAAAATAAATTCAGCGAATTTCCAGTTAGATTTGTACAAAAGCCCCAAACAGTGCCAGCACATGCTCAATTTAAAGGAAACAGAGGGTTTTCTGCTCTTGTAGTTGTCAATATTGGTAAAAGTTCTGACCGTGGGCATGTATTTCGGGATAAAATTGTTCCTGACAAGCAAAGTTGTGTATTTCAGTTCGCTGTTAAGGTCTTTAAAATCCACACATTTGATTTTTTCCAGCACTTCCTGTTTTATGATGAAACAATCCGAATCCACAATCGTCGCCAGCCCCATAAGCGTGCGTCCGAGATGAAAAACTCTGTTCATATACTCGTTATAAACAGCCTTTATGCAGTTGTAGGGGTTTTTCGTCTTCATTATATAGTCAGTTGAACCGACAATAATTTGCTCGGTCTGGAGCCCTGCATTTATGTTCGACAAGAAATTTTCGTCAACATATCTATCCGCATTTAAAAACGCAAACGCATGAACATTCTGAAAAGATAAAAGCCTTTCCAAAAGCCACGAAACCGCCTCATCTTTTCCAACCGGCGCAGCGTCCCCTACGCGCCAAATCTTCGCACCGCCCACAAATTCCAGAATATTAGAGGAATTATCCGTACAGTTATCAAGAATAATGTGCGTCTGGTAATTTTCCCTCGGGTAGTTTTGTTTATTCAAGGATTCCAGAAGCGGAACAATTGTAGATTCATTATTTCTTGCATAAATAATCAGTACAATATTATGCAATTTTGAATTCTGACGGTATTTTTGCGCGGTCAGGAACTTTCTGAGTCTCGTTCCGGCAAAAACACATGCAGCATAATACAGAATAAAGGCTGCAACATATATAAAAAGCAAAATCAGTGTATTGATTAATAAGTCAACCATTTCTCACCTCTCATCTTCCATATTTTAAAAAAAACATAAAAAAAAAGCCATACCCGCCGCACCTTATCAATCAAATAGCGGAGGGTAGAGGCGGAGTACGGGATTATATTGCCTTTTCCGTTCCGATTCCTCCGGCATTCAACAATTAATTCAAAATTTGCAGGTTTTATGACGCCTCCCCCATAGTCACTCCAAAGGCAATATAATCCCGTACTCCTTTGCGTGCTGAATGCTTGATTTTTTTTAACAAAATTCAACCAGAACTACCAAAGTTTAGCCGGTTGGCATTTGATTTTTCGCAGCCTATGAGCCCCCGGCGAATCGAGCAAGAAAAATTAAATGCCAACCGGCTAAACGCCTCAACATCCAAAGTTCAAATGATTAAATTTCAATTTTTCTAGCTCGATTCGCTGGCGCTCATAGGCGTCGAAAAATTGAAATTTAATCATTTGAACGCGCAAAAACTTAACATTTTTAACAAAAAATCGATTTTATGGCAACTTTCCGTTCCCCATTGTTTTAAAATAAAAAAGTGAAGCATACGGAAGCAGAAAATTGATTTCTCTACAAGTCAATCCATATAAAAGCAAAATAGCTTTTGCCCAGAGCCCCCCGCCCCAGAAACCAATCGCGGCAAACTCTGTTTCAAAAGACGAAAATCTCCGGATTCAGGCTGATGAAGCAATGAAATCAGGGTATTTTGACCGTGCAATAAATTTGTACAAACAAGCCCTTGAACTCAACCCTGAAAATCCGGACGCAAACCTGAATTTAGCCAAAACCTACAAATTAAATTCCGACTTTAAAAACGCAATCCCCTATTTTGAAAAAGCATGCGCGCAAACGCCCGACGACCTTGAACTTATGACCCTGCTCGGTGAATGTTACAAACAAAACGGGGATTATACAAAAGCAGAAACACAGTTCAAGCGCGTTTTAAACAAAGAACCCGCTTACGATTACGCAAAAAGAAACCTCCTCGACACTCAAAACCTGCGTCTGGCGTGCTTTGACCCGATAAAAGCCTACAACGAACGCCAGAAAACAGCAAACGAAAACCTGCGTACAGCAATTTCACTGGCATCAGGATTTTTGCCCAAGGATATAGTCAAAAAAGTTCAAGATGTTACCGTAACCTTTGATAAAACCGCACAAATGGGCGGGCGTTCCAACATTGCCCAATACGAACACGCAAAACGTAAAATTTCCATTCAGGATGAATATACTTACGCAAGCCCCGTTCTTACAGCGAGCTACACAGTACATGAATTCATTCACGCAGCGGACAATGACCCCTATACATCGGTAAGAGAAGAACAAGACGCCTACCGCCAGCAGGCGAGATTCTGGGAAAAGAATGCAAAAAATGTAAAAGACCCTGAAATGGACTACGTTGTGGATTTGTACAAACAGTCCGCCGAAACCCTTGATAAAAGGGTCGCTGAAATCTATCTCCTGCGCGATCCGGGAATCCCCGAAACCTCATACAATCATCCTCCGGGAACAAAAAAAGCTGCAGCATCGGGCTTGAATTCTTCGGCGTCCACACTGAAAGCCTATGACATTATTGTCTAAATAAGCCCTTTTTTGCTCTTCTTTTTCTTTTTTTTATCGTCCAAATCCCGTTTTGCATTGTCAACGGACAATTTTGCCAGCGGAAGCCCCTTTGAACGGTCATAGAAAACAAGCCAGTGCTTTCTTTTCACATTGTCAACAGCAAATGATATTTTTCCGCTAACCCTGTCACCCGGCTTAATTTTGGAGAACATTAACGTCGTATCACCAAAAACTGACGGATAATAAGAAGCGTTCATGTCATTCATCAGCGCAATATCAAATCCTGTAAAATATTTCTCCGTCAAATTTGTTATCACAAGCGAAATTGTAATAGTATTAAGCTCGCCAAAAGGATCCTTTTCATAACCTACATTAGTAATTTTTACATTCAATCCGTCATATATGATTTCTTCCTGCTTCAAAGCCTCCTTTGAAAATACAGGCAGCGCAATTGAACTGGTAATTTTCACCCTGATTTCATCTCCAGGAGAAATCAAAACATCCTTACCTTTTCTGTACAAAGCCATCCCGAGCCCTACAGCACCGCCCAGAGCAGCACCGCCGGCGACTGTATAGCCCTGACTTGCGATGGCAGCAGGCAATCCGAACATATTTAAAGCCAGAAGCCCTCCAACAAGCCCGCCTGCCGCAGTATATCCGGTGCTTACCGCAACATTTCGCGCCGTAGCTGTAACGGGATTCATTTTTGTGCTCATTTCCCCTTTTATGGGTATTTCCCGCCCATCCGGCGTAATCAAATAGTCAAAACTTACCTCAATCCATCCGTCACGCCCTAGCCTTTTGCTGTCGCTTATTTCTCTGACACAACCGTGCGCAATTGTTCCGGTAGGGAGGATTACCCCCTTATCGCCCTCAACTTCGGAGGAAATTTCCGCAAAAAACTCATCCCCTTCTTCGGTAAAACCGGAGCTCAAAACCTGAGAAACGGTCATTTTTATAACATCACGGCTTTTCAACTCATCAATCTCGCCCGTGAACATTTTTTCGTCTTTCAGCTTCTTAGAGTCCGTAACTTCTGCATGCCCGTGCAGCGGCTCCTCCGAAAACGCAGGCAAACCCGCACATAAATGCGTAAAAACAAACGCTGCAAGTATAAAAGATGAAAACAACTTCTTCATATCAAAATTTTACCTCATAAAGTTTCAAAAATCATATTTGTAACAAAAAAAGACGCACTCCTACCTAAATAAATGAATCTCGCAACAGTCCAAACTGCGTATATTAATTTTTCGACGCCTAAGAGCGCCAGCGAATCGAGCTAGAAAAATTAATATACGCAGTTTGGACGCCCATGTTTCCCCAACGAAAAATATAAAAAAAAGCTTAATTTTTTGTGAAATTACAAATCAAATTGCTATAATAAGTCTATGGAAATCAATTTTGAAAAAATCCTGAATACATTGGAGCTTCCAATCGCAATTTTCGACGAAAATGACCGCATAATATATTCAAATGCGCAGTTCCAAAAGGTTTTCGCCCAAATGGAGCAAAATCTCACCCTTGAAGAACTCAAAAACCATTTTCCGCAATATACTTTCGGCTTAAAACAGTCCAAAAACCTGAAAATCCTTACAATAAAAGAAAATCAGGGCAGCCTTGATGAAGCTTATTCAGAATTCGTTTCCACAGTGAGCCACGAGCTGAGAACCCCACTCACCAGTATCAGAGGCTTTGCAGACACAATGCAAAACTCATACGACAGGCTCGAAAAAGCTCAAATTGTAAAATTTCTCGGGATAATAAAAGACCAGTCAAACAGGCTCATAAAACTTGTGGAAAATCTGCTTTCCATATCGAAAATGCAGGCGCAAAAGGAAAATTTTATCTACAAATCCATTCAAATAAAAGACCAAATTGCGCAAATTCTGCCAATCCTGCAAAAACAATACCCCTCACACAAATTTTTACTGAAAACTTCCGGATTCATCCCCCCGATACTTGCCGATGAAAACAAATTTCAACAAATTTTAATAAACCTGCTCGATAATGCCGCAAAATATTCCCCCCCGTGCTCAAACGTAAAAATCCAAATCACAGACTGCGACAATATGGTAAGCATAAAGATAAAAGACGAGGGTTCGGGCATTGCAGAAAAGGATTTCGACAAAATTTTTGAAAAATTTGTAAGAATAGAAAACCATCTGACCCAAAAAGCCGAAGGCAGCGGGCTCGGGCTTTATATTGTTAAAAATCTCATTGAAAAAATGGGCGGAAAAATCTCCTTAATCAGCTCCCAAACACCCCCGACCGGCACCGAATTCACAATAACCCTGCCTGTAGCAAATTACACCGCGCAAAGCGGTAAAAAATTAAAGGAGAACCGCTAATGCTCTCAAAAGTCGTACTTCTCCTCGACAAAAGACGGGAACTTTCAACAAAATACAAAAAACTCCTTGAACAAAACAGCACAAAAGTCTTTGTTTCTGATACGGCAGAGCGTGCGTTTGAGCTTTTGTGCGAATATGAACCGGATTTGGTGCTAATCTCTGACAGCCTCGAGGCAACGCTTTCAGAAACCTGCAAAAAATTAAGAATGCTGGGCTATTCCTCAAGACCGGTAATCGTTGCGCTCTCAAAATCCGAAGATATAAACGACAAACTTTCGGCGCTGGACGCAGGAGCTGATGACTTTTTGAGCGAGCCAATCGATCCGGAAGAATTCAAAGCCAGAATAAACGCCCATTTAAGACGGCATATTGAAAACTCGCTGGATGAAATCACAAACCTGCCCGATTCAAAAATTTCCTTCCGGGTTTTAAAAAGAACTATAGTCGAAAACCGGAACTGGGCGGCAATGCTCATAAAAATAAACAATTTTGAGCAATATTTGGAGATTTACGGCGAACTGGCAGCAGATAAAATGCGCCAGACTTTTAGCGCGATTGTAGCGTCAACATTAGATGAAAATGACTTCATCGGTGAGCTTGTTGACGGTGAATTTCTCGTTATTACGAACTATTTGAAAGCAGAACATATTGCGAATTTCGTAATCTACGCGTTCAATACAATTGTTGAAAAATTTTACACAGAAAATGACGTAAAACAGGGTTATATAATACTCAAAGGCGATGAAAACGAAGGGAAAAGAGTAGAATTGGCGTCCACCGGCATAGGTATAATTTCTAACGAGCTAAAAACATACAACAGCCTGAAAAATGCCCTAAATTCACTGATTGCCGCGAACAAACTGGCAAAACTCAAGCCCGGTTCCGCTTATATAATCGACCATCCTGAAATCAGTGCAGCCGATTCGGTAGAAAAACGCGAATATAACAACAGACTTATGATTATTGAACGCGATGACGCGCTGAACCTGCTTTTGCAGACCACAGCGCAAATGCAGGGCTATGACGCGGCTATCGGCATTAAACCAACGATTGAAAGCGTTCTGAAATTCCGCCCCGCAGTGCTGATTCTTGACGCAGGCGACACAAAAAAACTCGACGGAATAGAATTTTGCAAAAAACTACGCACTATTGACGAACTAAAAGATATGAAAATAATTTTGTCAACAATCGTCCATGACAAAAAGCTGATTCTTGACGCAGGCGCAGACCTGTATTTGCCAAAACCTTACGAATTGGTTAATATTTTCAGCTGGGTAGAGCGCTTAATCTCTGAATACAACGAATCGTAAGAAAATTAATCATTTTCAATAATTTTTATTGTGCACGGCGGATAATCAGCCGCGGTGTCGTATCCAGCATTTGCACAATTCGCATCCAGGTTATAAGAAATAGGGAACCCTAACCCGGAAGCAGCGCTAAGTTGCAGCTGACGCAGCGAAGTCAAAGCAGCATTTGCTCCTGTTGCATTTGGCACATTGGAAAAACTCATTGCATCTTTTGCCCAGTTCACACCATTGCCAAAAGCCCCGTTAGTAGCAGATTTCAAATTCATAGGAGAAGATTGCCCATTTTCCAGATTTGGCGTTGCATAAACAATCCTTGCCATGAGGTAACTTCCATCATACTGTGCAACCCCATCCGGAAGAAGCGTACCGTCCGTCATACTTATAAAAAACGGCACAAGGTCAGTTTTTTTATTTTCCCCCAGAGTAACATTGTTAGGCCATTTTGAACCATTTATATCTACGTAAATATAATAAACACCCAACGGCCAATTTTTCTCAAAAAGATAAAATCTCATGCCGTTACTTGCCACAAAAGTAGGATTGGCAGTAACCTTTCCGTCGCCATCAACAAAATTTCCAGTACCCGAAAGAATATTTCCACAGTTCGTATAGGTTGTGTTAATATAGCCCTCATCTCTTGACGCAAGCTTGTTACATAAGTCAGTTACATTTTGCGGAAATTTCTTTATATCATCTTCGTCAACAGTAGTTCCGTTTGCGTTTGCTTCATTATAAAGATTTTCGTTATACTCATAAACATCGGCATTTATGTTATAAAGCGCTGTATTCAAAATGTTATATGCCTTATAAGCAAGCTTGCCGTACATTTTATCACTCGGTCGAATCATCGTAATCATCGCAACGGCAATAACACCGACAATTACCAGTACAATAAGAATTTCAGCAGTAGAAAAACCTTTTTTAAACATATTCTTCTCCGGATTGCAATATTTTTATATATTCATCATAAGTATCTATTTCTATTATATCATTTTGCAAATTTATTGCACCCCTTGTAATTTCCAGCACTGTTTTGTTCTCTCTGACAGCATAAACAGGAATTCCGTTCTTAACAGCGTCAAAAACCACAGCAGAGCCCAGAGAATCACAGGGCATAACAATAGAATGCAAATTTTTGTAAGTCAAACAGCCCTCCTGCACGCCTTTCCTGATTAAAGGCGCATTTTGCAGCCCCAGAAGGATACAGGGCAAAAATGTGGGCGTAATATACTCCGCGCTGACCTTAGGGCTGACAATATCTCCTTTTATTTCAACATCCGCAAAAGCAGGCGCATGAGCGCACGGGCACATGAGATTTTTTGAAAGATAATGAGAGATTACCCCCTCTATCCCGCCGACAATATCCACGCCAGCACCGTTTTCATAATCATCTTCGCCCGGTTCCTCAAAAAATGCGACAACCGCAAGAGCGTCAGCCCCTTTTTCGAGTAATTTTTTCCCTGCTTTCAGCAATGTTTCGGGATTTTTGACCGTACCGGTGGAAATTCCGGATCCCGAGGTAAAAAATTCAACCCCCGCGCACTCCTGCGTGATTTCATACCCGATAATATCAACATCATAAACAGTTTTAACCGCATTCATAGTATTTATGTGGATATTCAGCACGTTTTCAGGAATTGCCCTGTCAAAAATTATACCGATTTTGTTATTTTTATGAGGCAAAAGGGAAATCCCGCCACGCACAAAACCGGACATGCTCCAACCCTCAACATAAAGCATATTTTCATTAATTCCCGAAAAAACCGCAGCATTAACGACATTCGGATTAACAATCAAAGGCGCAGCTTTTGACAATTTTCTTGCAATAGGGTTTGCATCCCCCGCATAACCGCCATGTTCAGCCCCCACACCGGTAGGAACAATCATCATTGCATACTTTTTCATAACTCGATAGAATCTCCGGGCGTGAGAATAACACATTTTAGACCGGCAGCCTCAGCTTTACGCTTAAATTCCTCTTCATCGGCAACAATTGTCGGGAAAGTATTGTAGTGCATAGGAATAACGGTCTTCGCACCGAGCCATTTTGCCGCAACAACCGCGTCATCAATGCCCATTGTATAAGTTCCGCCTATCGGCAAAAGCGCAATATCAGGAGGCATTGTTTCACCGATAACTTTCATCTCCATATTCAAGCAATTATCGCCTGCATGATAAACCCTGACACCATCAAGCTCAAGCATTACAGAAGCGGGCATTCCCGCGTAACCGCCGTCAGGAGTGGAGCTGCTGTGAAAAGCAGGGCAAAATTTTGCATATCCACCGTTAATTGCTATACGGGCGCCTATTCCCACACCAGAAGCATTTGCCCCGTTGTCAGAACAGTATCTTGCGAGCTCAAAAATTGTAGTCAACGGCACCCCGTAATCGCGCGAAATCTGTATTGAATCCCCCAGATGATCCATATGTCCGTGCGTAACAAGGATATCCTTGATATTTTCATACTTTATAAGGCAAACTGCCGACGGATTGTGCGTGATAAAAGGATCAATTAAAACACCGGCTTCTCCCGCCGCAATAAAAAACCCGCTATGACCAATATAATTAATAAATACAGACATGAAGACCTCTTTTTTGTTCAATTATAGCAAATTCCCCAAAAAATTTCAGAATATTTCTTGAAAATCATCTAAATACACTGTTTTAAAAATGCAAACATGGTTTATAATATGTGAATAAATAAAGTGGGATAATTATGGAACGAATACTTGTTGAAGATTTAATCCAATACAAAATGATACCATTCGACCTCTATAACGATAGAGGCATAAAACTTATGAGCGCGGGCGAAATCCTGACATCCGGAAAACTCCTGCGGGTCAGCCAGTATGACATTCTTTATAAAGAAATCCCGCCAAAACCCAAACAACATCCAAAACCGCAGCCTCAGCCCGAAAAAGCACCAGAACAAAAAACAGAAGAAAAGAAAAAAACACCCCCTCAGGAAGAACAGGCTGAAAAAGCCCAAAAAACTAAAGAACAAGAAAAAGAGCCGGAAGAAAACGAACACGATATAATCGACGAAACCGCCTCGGACATCGTTGTGAATTCAACAGCAAAAATTAAACCGGATTTTCAAATAAAAATGAAAACGAACTACGCAAATTCCATATCATCGCTGAAAATCCACGAAAGTAAAGAAGCTGTAAAACAAATCAACGAGATGAAGTCAAAAATTCTCTCCGAAATAGGCACAATAATTGATGACGTAAAATTCTGCTCGCAATTGAAGCTTCTGGGCGATTATTACAACACGCACTCGCTGAACACATCAATACTTGCGACCGCACTGGGCTACAAACTGGAATTTGACTCTGAAAAAATCGAAAACCTCACCCAGAGCGCGCTTTTACACGACATCGGAATGACAAAATTCCCTCCTGAGCTTCTGAACAAAACAAAACGCTCAAATAAAGACGAAAAACTGCTTGAAAAACATACACTCATCGGCTATAAAATTTTAAAAGATGAAATGAAAATGCCCGAGGAAATTTGCCGTGTAGCGCTTGAACATCATGAAAACCATGACGGTTCGGGTTATCCTTACGGGCTTTCCGGCGACCAAATCGGCGAATTAAGCAGAATCGTCGGACTTTGCAGCCTTTTTGACGACCTTACATCAGGCAGAACAAAACATAAAGTAAAAAACACAAAAGACGCCCTGCGTATCATGCTGGAATTCGGCTCACACCGCTTTCCTCCGGAGCTTTTGTACAAATTCGTGAACATGTTCCGCTACAATGATTTGAACACATTTGATGAAATGGTGCAATAATGAAAGCAGTAGTAATCGGAGGCGGATTGGCAGGCTCTGAAGCCGCATTGCAACTGGCAAAAAGAGGGATTGAAGTCGATTTATACGAAATGCGCCCGAAAAAGACCACAGGTGCGCACAAAACCGAAAATCTTGCGGAATTTGTCTGCTCAAACAGCCTCGGCTCTTTTGACGTAACAAATGCAAGCGGGCTTTTGAAAAAAGAAATGTCAATTCTGGGTTCTTTTTTGATAAAAGCAGCTTTTGATTCGGCGGTTCCGGCGGGCGCGGCTCTGGCGATTGACAGGGAGCTTTTTTCTTCAAAAGTCACAAAAATGATTGAAGAAAACCCGAAAATTAACCTGATTAGAGAAGAAATAACAGAAATTCCCGACGCACCGGCGATTATCGCCTCCGGCCCCCTAACTTCGGAGGTTTTTGCCGAAAAAATCAAAGATTTTTGCTCGCAGGAACATCTTCACTTTTTTGACGCAATCGCACCGATTGTGGAAAAAGATTCAATAAATTTTGACATAGCTTTTTACGCAAGCCGCTACGACAAAGGCGAAGCCTCTTACATAAACTGCCCGATGAATAAAGAACAGTATGAAAATTTCTACAGAATTCTCACCACGGCTGAAAAAATCGAGCTGAAAGATTTTGAAAAAGACGCAAAATTCTTTGAATCCTGCCTTCCTGTCGAGGTTTTGGCTTCCAGAGGCGAGGATACGCTCCGTTTTGGCCCGATGAAACCGGTTGGATTGGTTGACAAACGCACAGGTGAGCAAAATTACGCGGTTGTTCAGCTCCGTCAGGACAATTTATCCGCTTCAATGTACAATCTGGTTGGTTTTCAGACAAATTTAAAATGGGGCGCGCAAAAAGAGCTTGTTCATTCAATCCCGGGGCTTGAAAACGCAAATATTCTAAGATACGGCGTAATGCACAGAAATACGTTCATAAACAGCCCCAAAATCCTGAACAAATTCTTGCAGTGCAAAAAACGCGAAAATCTTTTCTTTGCCGGACAAATCACAGGCACCGAGGGCTATACAGAATCTATTGCAACCGGAATGTACGCAGGAATAAACCTTGCGCGGCTCCTGAACGGCGAAAAATTCCTTGAATTACCCGACATAACAATGCTCGGTGCATTAACAACCTATATTTCCTTTGAAGAGCACAAGCATTTTCAGCCTGTAAACTCAAACTGGGGCATTGTAAAGACGCTTGATGCGGACAAAAAGACGAGAAAAAACAAAAAGCTCAAAAACGAACTTCTTGCAAAACGCTCGATTGATTATTTGGAAACGCTTGAATTAATTTAGGCTATTTTAACCCCTGACGCAAAAATTTAACAAAAATTCACCCCACCCCCAACCAACTCCCAAAAGTTCAAAGATAATTGAATGAATTTTTCGACGCCTATGAGCGAAGCGAATCGAGCTAGAAAAATTTATTCAATTTTCTTTGAACGCAACAGCAAAAATCGCGAAAATCTCACAAAAATTCACCGCCCCCAACCAACTTCCAAAGTTCAAAGATGATTGAATGAATTTTTCGACGCCTATGAGCGAAGCGAATCGAGCTAGAAAAATTTATTCAATTTTCTTTGAACGCAACAGCAAAAATCGC
>URFH01000002.1 GCA_900547155.1 uncultured bacterium
CAGCATTATTTCGTCACCCTGAACTTGGTTCAGGGTCGCAGGATTGGTGTCAAAACGCACAAATCTTGCGATTCTGAAACAAGTTCGGAATGACAGCATTATTTCGTCACCCTGAACTTGGTTCAGGGTCGCAGGATTGGTGTCAAAATGCATTGAACAAGCCCGCAATGACTGCTAAGACCCGCTTACTGGGTTTTATTCACACTCAAAATAGTGATTTTTTCTCTCAGCTTCCCGTTTTGCTTAACCATTTCCGATTTTGCGTCAATATTTATGTAGCCGGAAAATGCCTCTTTAATCATCTTAGAAATGGCAACTGCTGCCTTTTGCGCTTTTTCATTTTTGCTCAAAAGGCTGTTTGAAAAGATATTTCGCCGCACCATTGCTTCTTCGCCGGTCAAAATATTAACTTTACGGTTTATATTATTCAGCCGCATTACAGAAACAGGCTGCCAGCCTTCTTTTACAAAGAAATCAGGCATAATTTGAGCCATTTGCATTTTTATTTCAGGACAACCTTTACGCTGCATCAAATGAGAAAGCGCCTGAGCAACTTTGTAGAGCTTTTCCGGACTTCTGTAATCATAAACCTCTCCATTCAGCATAACGCGCCGTATAGATACCATTTTGCCAAAAGATTGCGATTTATTATTATGTAATGCTGAAATTTCCATAAGAGAGACCTTTTTTGCATTAAAACTCATAAAAAAAATTGTTGCTACAAGCGTACTAAAAACTTAACATTAAGTTACAAAACAAAAAAGAGGGAAATCGGGGGGATTTTATTTTGTAGTGACTTAAAACCCTACCCGTAAGGGCGGGTTTTTCGGAACGGAAAAATAAAATTCCTCCGTTTTTTTCAAACCTGCGCTTACAAAGGAGATTTTTTGGCAATCCCTGATTTTCGAGGATATTGAGCGGGTGTTTTTCCGGTTTTTTGGATGATTATGAGCTTTCTGGTGTGCTCCTCAAGGTTCGGCAGGGAATATTCAATAATATCCACAACCTTTGCATTAAGAACTTCAAGCGCTCTTTTCGCATTTTCAATTTCCTGCTCTGCAGTTTGAGCCTTGTATGCAACAAAATATCCGCCCGCCCTCAAATAAGGAACACCATACTCCAAAAGCGTATTGAGCTGCGCCACAGCACGCGAAGTCACAATATCAAAGCTTTCTTTGTCGCTTTCATGCAAATCTTCAGCCCTTTTGCTTGCCGGAGTAAGATTTTCCAGCTGGAGGAGCTTCTGGGCAATTTCCACAAAACCGATTTTCTTAGAAACCGAATCTATCGCAAGAATAGGGCAGGAATCATAAAAAATCGCCACAGGCACCGCAGGGAATCCGCCTCCTGTGCCGATATCCAGCATTTTAAACTTTTCTAAGCCGTATTTTTTAAGAAAAAGATTCATTGCGAGCGAATCATAAATATGTTTTTCAAAGAAAAACTCCATATCATGCCTGCTGACAAGGTTTGTGTGAGAGTTATAGCTCTTAAAAACCATTAAAAAGTCATCCAGACGGGTTTGTGCTGTTTTTGTAACGTTTAGCCCGAGTTTTTCCAACAATTCGGTTTTCATTTTTTGAATCCTTTCAAAATGCGCTCATATTCCGCAGGAGATAAGCTGTTTTTGAGGTTGTCGAGTTTTTTGTCTATTCTTTGCAAATCAGCTTTTTCAAAACTGCCTTTTAAAAGCACATTGCGGGCATTGAAATAAGCTTTTAAACTTTTGGCAAAATCTTTCCTGCTGAAATAATAATCGCCCGCCTCAAGATATGAATTTACCATATAAAATCTATCCTGCAAGCGTTTTGCCGCGCCCAAAGCCTTTAAAATAAAATTCAAAACCAGCTCAGGCTTGACTTTTTGGGAAACTTTAGCAAGTTTTGAAGAAAGATAATAAATACCGTCGTAATTTTGCAACTCCGAGTCAATTTTCAATGCAAGCGCAAAATTCCTGAAAGCGTTTTTGTAATCCTGAGCCTCCGAGTAAATTTCGGCAATATTTGTATATGCAGCGCTCAAATACGGGTTTTTCTTCAAATCATCGCAGGCGCTGATGGATTTTTTATAATATTCAAGCGCATTTGAAGAATCGTTTTCATCGTCCAGCATAAGTGCGTATTTAAAATAAGCTTCTGAAAGATTTTCGCCTTTTTCTTCGGGATTTATTAACGAAAACGCCTTGCGGTAATGCTCACGCGCTAAATTAACATCAGAAGAATCCTCGGCAATCTGTGCCAGCCCGATATGCGCATTAGCAAGAATCGCCGCAGAAACAGGCAGTTTTGAGGACAAAAAACGCTCATATATATCTCTGGCTTTCAAAAATCTGTAAGAATCTTTATACAAACGCGCAATCTTCAGCAAAGTACCGTTTGCGAGCTCGTTTTTGCCCTTTTCATAATAAAAATCATACAAAGAATCAAGGTATTTAACGGCTTCGTCAATTTTATTAAGTTTTTGTGCGCATTCGGACGCATTTTCAAAAATATCAGGCACAATTTCATCACCGGCAGAAGAAATTCCGCTGATTGCCGCGTCATAAGCATCAATTGCGTTTTGATACTCATGTTTTTGCTGAAAAGCAAGCCCCTCAACAAAAAATTCGGACGAACTTTTTTCAGGCGCAATTTCCTCCTGATGAACTTGCACTCTGGCTGCGGCAGGAACCGTTCCGGAGGAAAGGTCAACAGGAAGCCCCAACAGAGCGAGTTCCTCTTTTGTAAGTTCGTATTTTTCAAGCGATTTTTTAGGCTCCTGCTCACGCGGCTTGTGAGGAGCTCTGGTTTTGGGCTCATTTTTCTTCTCCGGAGTTGTCCACTCGGCAAGATTACCGCTAATATAGCCCAGATAGGCAATATCCGGAGTTTCTCTCGGTTTTTCGGAAAGAAACGAAGCATGATAAGCGCTCTGCTCCCTCATTGTAGTGCGCGAAAGCGGCATAACGCGCTGTCCGGGCTTCAAAGGAAGCTGGGATTCAAAAAAATCGTGCAAATACTGATGAATTTCCTGTTTTTCAAAAAGCGAAACCGAGGAAAGCCAGAAAGTTTTCAAATAACCTTTCATATAAACATATCCGCCGCCGCAGCTCAATATATTGCGTTCAATCAGGTAATTTAGCTGCTCAGGCGTAAAAAGTCCGGCGCTTACAAGAAATTCCGGCGAAAAACCCGTTTTGGCAAGAGCCAGAACGGAAACGGATTTTTTTAATTTTTCAGGCACAAAAGAGGAGAGTTTCTGGAGCAGAAAATTGCCGTAAGATGTCTTTTTTGCCTCAAATTCTTCAATAAAATCTTTCAAACCTGTTTTTAATATGGAAATCATATTCACCGTGAGCGAAATTTGGCTGGTATTTCCCTGCGTAGCTTCAAAAAGCCGGTAAATTTCATCCTGTTCCGCCTTTACGTGCGACGCCTCAAGATACAATGCCAGCTGGAGCCTGTTAAACGGCTCGAGCTCTATTTTTCGGGCATTTTCTATATTCCAGTTTTCAGATTTTCTGGAAAGAACTACAATTTTAAACTTATTCTGCCCTGCAAGGTGCTTTACAAAGCGGGAAATTTCTTCTTGATTTTCGGGATTGGCATTTAAATTCTCAAAAGAGTCAAAAACAAAAACTGCGGGCAGGTTTATATGGCTCAGATACTGATTGATTTTTTTTGTGAGCGAAGTTGTTTCTATTTTTGCCGGAGCGATTTTGCCCATTTGATAATACGCCCTCAAATCCGCAAAAAGCGCAAGAAATATATCGTCAAGCGTTGTTCCCTCAAAACATTCGTACCGGAATATAAGTACATTTTCATCAAGCAAATGCAAGGAGATTTCTGCCAGTTTTGACTTAAAAGTTCCGAAAGTGCCGGTAATTTCGCAGAAATTAGAATTTTTATCTTCAAAAAAGCTCAAAAGCGAAGCAAGCTGCGCGCTATCTTTGAAAAAAGTGCTTTGCGACAAGCCTTTTTCCGCAAGATATGAGCCGGCGTCAGCCGTGCCGGCAGCTATATTTTTAACTTCTTCTTTTATCATTCTATTATTTTACCACATCTTGTGGGGGACTTGTGCATAACTTTACACTAACTTGATTAACCGCGCCCCATCCCAACCCCTTCCCCAGCTCGGGGAAGGAGCAGTCGCTGCAATACGCTAGTATTGCTTACGAATGCGGATGGGGATCGACCCAAAAACCATCTTTAAAACCACAAAATCCACATTTTTTGCAACCTTGCGGTGGGAACCGTTTCACTTTTCCCACCCTACAGTTTTTCGTCACCCTGAACTTGTTTCAGGGTCGCAAGGACGGTGATTACCTGCTTCAACCTTGCGATTCCGAAACAAGTTCGGAATGACGGCACGCCTTTTATCGCATGGCAATTAAACAACCTTAAAATCGCTCCCCTCCCCGGCCACCTCTCACAAAACGATACTCAATCGTTTTGCTCGGCAGAGTCCGAGTTGGGGTGGGAGTAGTCATTGCTCACCCCCTTGCAGGGCAGTTTAAAACTGTTATTTACATGAGATAATATTTTCAGATTACAAACAAATGAAAGGATTAAATATGATTAAAGTCGGCGTATCAGGCGCAGCGGGAAAAATGGGAAGACAGGTGGTTCAGGCAGTTTGCGAGGCCGCAGATATGGAGCTTGTTTGTGCTGTTGATATAAATGAGCTTGAAAAACTTACCTGCTCGGACATAAGAATCCACGGTAATCTTGAAGCAGCAATAAAAGAGGCGCGCCCCGACGTTATAGTTGACTTTACGCAGCCAAAATTCGTATTTGAAAACGCAAAAATCTGCCTTGAAAACGGCGTTCGCCCCGTAATCGGTACAACAGGGCTGTCCGATGACCAAATTGCAGAATTGAAAAAATTATCAGAAGAAAAAGGGCTCGGCTGCCTTATTGCGCCCAATTTTTCAACTGGCGCAGTGCTTATGATGATGTTTGCAAAGCAAGCTGCAAAGTATTTTGACAATGCTGAAATAATTGAGCTTCATCACAACCAGAAAAAAGACGCACCCTCGGGCACGGCAATTAAAACAGCGCTAATGATGTCAGAAGCGCGCGATGGAAGCTTTACAACAGGCAACTGCCCCGAAACAGAAACCATTCAAGGCGCACGCGGCGCAAATTCTTACTCGGATATCCATATACATTCCGTCAGAATGCCGGGTTATATTGCTTCTCAGGAGGTTATTTTCGGCTCAGAGGGTCAAATCCTGAAAATCAAGCACGATACAATGGACAGAAAGTGCTATATGGCCGGAGTGCTCCTCGCTGTAAGGCATACAGCCCAAAACAATGATTTTGTTTACGGGCTTGAAAAAATAATGTAAAAATTTCAGCGGATTTTGTACTATAATTAACTTGTATATAAGAAAAGGCGGAAGTAAAGATGAGAAAACCTAACATTGCGGTTCTCGGCGCAACAGGCGTTGTGGGCAGAGAAATCCTTAAAATCCTTGTTGAAGACAATGTACAATACAACGAGATAAAATTCCTCGCCAGCGCAAAAAGTGCAGGCAAAACTATTGAATTTAAAGGAGAAAAGCACACAATCATCGAAGCTACGCCCGAAGCATTCGAAAATGTAAACATTGTTCTGGCATCCGCAGGCGGTTCGACCTCGCTCAAGCTTGCTTCCGAAGCTGTTAAGCGCGGGGCGGTTTATATCGACAATTCCAGCGCTTTCAGAATGGAAAAAGATGTGCCGCTCGTTATTGCAGGCGTAAATGACGAAGATTTGAGAAAACATCACGGAATCGTCGCAAACCCTAACTGCTCAACTTCGCAGCTTATGCTCGTTTTGAAGCCGCTCCATGATTTTGCAGGCATAAAAAGAATGATTGTAAGCACTTATCAGGCAGTTTCAGGCGCAGGGCTTGCAGCAATAAACGAACTTCGCGAAAATACCATCGCACACAACGAGGGTAGAGATTTTCAGTGCGAAAAATTCAAAAAACCCATTGCATACAACGTAATTCCGCAAATCGACGTGTTCTGCGAAAACGGCTACACAAAAGAAGAAATGAAAGTCACGAACGAAACCAAAAAGATTCTTCACCTTGACGAAAAAACGCCGATTTCCTGCACCGCAGTAAGAGTTCCGGTATTCCACGGACACTCTGAAGCAGTTACAATTGAGTTTGAAAAAGAAATTACCCCCGAAAAAGCCCGCGAAATACTCGAAAAAGCCTGGGGAGTCGAAGTAATGGACGATATCGAAAATTATGTTTACCCCACGCCGCGCGATGCAGCCGGAAAAAACCCCGTTTATGTCGGAAGAATCAGAAAAAACATCGCTTTTGATAACGCAATCGACCTGTGGTGCGTTGCCGACAACATCAGAATCGGCGCAGCGCTTAACACAGTAAGAATTGCGGAAAAAATCATCGAAATGCAGCTGTTTTAGTGTTGAGGAAGAAAAAATGAGCTTTACACAAGAAAAAACAATGAAGTTAAAGGATTTTGACTACGAACTGCCCGAAGAGCTCATAGCCCAGATACCCGAACAAAAACGCGAAAATTCAAAAATGATGGTGCTCGATAAAAACGCAAAAACCATTGAGCACAAGCATTTTTACGATATTACGGATTACTTTGATGAAAACGATGTTCTTGTTTTGAACAACACAAAGGTAATCCCCGCGCGGCTTTACGGAAAAAAGGAAACAGGCGCAAATATTGAGGTTTTCCTGCTTAAAATCATAGGCGGAAAAACCTGGCAGGTGCTTTTGAACCCCTCAAAGCGCGTCAAGGAGGAGATGATAATAAAAATCTCCGACGAACTCAGCGCAAAGGTGCTTACGCGTGAAGATAACGGAAAATGGCTTGTGGAAATGATTTATGACGGAAATTTCTACGATATTCTTCACAAAATAGGGAATATTCCGCTTCCGCCGTACATTGAAAGAAATATGACCGACGAACAGCTCAAAAGCCTTGATTACGAACGATATCAGACGGTTTTCGCACAAAAAGAAGGCTCCGTAGCCGCCCCGACGGCCGGTTTGCACTTTACAGAAGAAATCCTTGAAAAACTCAAGGCAAAAGGCGTAACAATCTGCTATGTTACATTAAATGTCGGAATGGGAACCTTTAAACCGGTCAAAGTTGACAATATTCTTGAACATCAGATGGAATCCGAGGAATTTGAGATTTCAAAAGAAACCGCCCGAATAATAATGGACGCAAAAAAATCCGGAAAACGAATCACAGCGGTTGGAACGACCACGGTTCGCACGCTCGAAACCTGCATGCAGAAATACGATGAAATTTTAGAGGTTATTGACGATTCAACCCTTTTTATTTACCCCGGATTCAAATTTAGGGTTATAGACAGGCTCATCACGAATTTTCACCTGCCAAAATCCACGCTGATTATGCTTGTGAGTGCTTTTGCCGGCAAAGATTTCGTTTTCAAAGCCTACGAAGAAGCCATAAACAATAAATATCGATTTTACAGCTACGGCGATTGCATGCTAATCAGTTGATTGTAACAATATATTAACAAATCACCACTTTTATATCAATTTTATATACAAATTATCCTTTATTTTTATAGAGAGAATATAAAAACTAGACTATTACTAATACGAGGATAAAATATGTCATTGATTGGGGCAATCAAAAGCTTCCTTGGCGTACAAGAGGCAAAGACAGAGGATTCAAAAAAGGAAACCCAGACCAGAGCGTCGGCAGACACCAGCACCGGAAAAATCGGCACAATGCTTGCGACAGGGCAGGTATCAGAAAGCGAAGCTCATTCGGGTCAAAACGGTCAATCAACGAACACCGGAGCAGGTGACAGTTACACTGCTGCGCCAGTTAAAGATGTCGAAATTGACGTCAAAAAGATGGCAAAAACATACAAAAAGAACCCTCAGGACGCGCTTAATGACAAAACAATCAACAGAGAATACAATGAGCAGGAAGCAGCAGAGTTAAAAGAGCTGCTGAAAGATAAAGAGGACTTGAAAAACTACTTTGAGCTGGCTAAAAACGGTACATTGACGAACAAAGATATCGTTGCAGGCTTGAAAAAGCTTACAGAAAACAAAACTTCATACCTCTGGGGACTTTTTAAAGGAAACAAACTTAATGAAGAAAAATTTGCATCGAACATGAGCAGAGTGCGCAAAATTCGCAAGGATTTTTCATCAGAAGGCACCGTAAGGGTTTCAGAAGTTATTACAAACAACGAAGAATACACTGACACAGCTGTTCACATGATGGCGAAAAAGGAAACTTATTCTGAAGCCAATGTCGTTGACGGCGTAAACTATATGGAGAAAAATCCTAAAGAAGCAGAAGGTTTCTTGAACAAGCTGGTCGAAATGGAAGAAATCAGGACAGACAACGGCGCAATCAAATACAGCGGCGATACAATTTTAAAAGTTACCAAAGCAAGGTCATCCAACGCAAAAATTTCAAATGTGCTTTTAAAAGCAGCGCAGAGAAAAGACATGTCCGATGAGCCATTGACAAAAATTACCGACAACGTTGAACATACGCCCGAAATGGCCGTTTCAATGGAAAAATTCATTGACCAAAAAGATGAAAACGGCAACTATCGTTTCAGTGCCTACAATTTAACCGCACAATCAGACTATATGCGCGGAAAAAACACTGAACAGATTCAGGCATACACAAAAAACACAATGGAACTTGCACAATACCCGAAAATGTCAGGCGATTCCGTTGTAGAATGCGCAAAAAATATAACTGACTATCCGAAAACGCGTGAAAGCGTACTGGATGCAGCAGCAAATGAAAAACTTTCCGAAAATCAGGTGGTTTCAATGTCACGCAGCCTGACACGTCCGGAAGAAGCAAATATCAGCGAAAACAGCACAGATTATTCGACATATAGCTCCCAAACTGCTCAAAATGAGCCTCAATTTGCAAAAACAGCGACTTCACCTATTCAAAATTACGCTGAAACCATAGAAACCAAGACTTTTAGCACCAATCAAACCGCTAAAACTCAAGTTAAAAATGTTTTTGGTTCAGAAAAAGATTTTGAATATGTTGCAGAGCAGGTCAAGAAAAATCCCGAGCTCAAGGGCGTAATTGAAAAGCTTTATTTCAATCCCAACATGCCCGCCAATAAAATAGCTTCGGTAATAAGGCAATATTCACCGCAAATGCTTGAGATTTACGCAACAAATCCGGTTTATTACGATAAAAACCCAAAAATGTTGGAACTTATGGTCAAAAATAAAAACTTCTTTGATAAGCTCAGCGTATACAACCTGACAACAGCGCAAAAAGAGCAGTTAGCCGAATTTGCAAACGGCTCCGAAAAAGACGTACTCTTTGAAATGCTTGATAACGGAGTTTCTCCTGACAAAGCCGCTATGTATCTCACAACAGCCAAACGGGAAAACAAAGAGAATGAATTGAGCAGCCTTATGAGCGACAACACGCTTAATTCAACAGAAAGGTTTGAAAAACTTCGCAACAAAGAATTTACAAGCAGCAAAGCATAATTAAAGTTCGGACGGTTCTCCGTACATGTTTGCAAAACCCTTGTTATAAGCCTCAATTACTGCTTTTGTAAAGCGTTTTTGCGTCGTCCAATAGGCCAAATGCGCAGTTATAAAGCTTCTGAAGGCCCGGGCGTCGGATTTGTCATATACAAAGCCGCCCGAGGGTGAAATATTAAAGCCGGAAAGCTTGTTCAGCTCCTCGCGGCTGATATTTTTGGAAGACGGGAAGCCCAGCGGGTCTTCTGCGTAGTTGACGGTAAGCCAGAAAGTATCAGTTTCAATAATGTGCTTGTACATGAGCTTTGACAGGAAGTTTAAATCGCTTTTGCTGTCGGAAATTTCCGAATAAAACAGTGCGAGCGGCGAAGCAAAGTTAATCACGCCTTTTATTGTGTTATCCGCAAAGCATGCAGAGGCGGTTTTGTCATTGAGCAGCGAAAGGTTGGCAAGAAGCTGTTCTTTAACCGGATTTGGAGCGTATTTTCCACCGATATTAAGAGAAACAACGCCCGCCTCCATCAACGCGTCAAGACAGGTCGGACGCAGCTGGCTTTTTGTTATATTCAACTCTGCTAATTTCTCCTCAGGAACGATTTCTTCGGGATTGAGCGAGATAAATTTATTCAGAAAATATTCATAAGTAATAAACGACCCCGCACTGTAACCAAGAAGCACAACTTTGTTGCCTTTATCAATTTCGTTTTTCACCAGAACATGCAATTCGTCAATTATTTGTGCCATATTTTGATATTTTTGCACCCAGACTGCGTCATGCAGGCAATGAGCAAAGGTTCCGCGCACAATTTGCGGCAATTTCGGGCTAAAAATGCTTGCAACACTAAGGTTATCATCAAGATTCACAACTTCCTGAAAACTTTTGTCACCCCAGTAAAAAATCACCGGTTCAGCGTTTATTTCGTATTCACCGTTTTTAAGAAACTGCGTGCGGGTGAGTTCATCCTGATTAAAGGCTTTCATCATATACGGGTGCATATTTTTCACCTGTTCGTCAAAATGTTTTCGGAATTCCAGCCTTTTTTTGCCCGAAAAATCGTTCGAACCGTGAATATAGATAAAAGTAATTTTCTTTTTTTCCTGCAAATTTAAATCCTGCGGCGCCAAATCGCCCGCAAAAGCGAAGTTGTTCACAAAAAATAATAAAGCAACAAAAAACAAAAATATTTTTTTCATAAATCCAAACTCTTTAGCTAATTATGAAAAATTTTAGCAGATTATGCGGGAAAAGGCCAATTTATTGCTATATACAGTTAAAAAGAGGGGGTTATGTGCGGATTTACACTAAATTTATCAATTTAACCGCTCCACATCCCATCTTTCCCCGAGCCGGGGAAGGAGCAGAGCAAAAATCCTTAAGAATACAGCTTGACCATGCCAAAAGTTAATGTTAATTTATATATACAGCAGAAACCATCTGCACCAATTGAAAACCTAATAAATTCTTCGGCCTGTGGCACTCTGCCGAGCAAAACGATTGAGTATCGTTTTGCGAGAGGTAGGTAGACTACCGCTGCGCCGGCGAAAATCTAGAAAACCTTTCAAAAAGCCACGGGCCTGTGGCGCAGCGGTAGCGCAGGGGACTCATAATCCCTTGGTCGTGGGTTCGAATCCCTCCGGGCCCAATTTTAAACTCCCTAATGGGAGTTTTTTAGTTTAAGTTTTTAAGCAGACAGCGTATTTATCGTTTTGTTTAAGAATTTCATTTAATTCGAGAATTATCGCCGAAAGTCTTGATTTTTGTATTTTAACAATTAGTCTGATTAATTTTCGGCACTAGAGTTATAAAATAGTCATAAATTTTTTCTAAGAAGGTGTAAAATAACATATAAAAAGAGAATAAATTGTTTGCTCGAAAATATAAGCAATAAAGACAGGAATGTCAAAGTCAGCAAATTTATAAATTTGCTGAACTGTCTTCAGCAGTACTATATTTATTAATGACTTATAAAGTTGTTTGAACACAAATGCTTAGTGCATTTTAAATTCTATACTCTATAGGTATAATAATTTGTATATAAAACAAGTAACAAAATGGAATTTCTATAAAAATAGCAACTTTTATAATTTTGATGTTTTAATAGGATTACAGGAAAGTGAAATAGGTTTTATGCAGATATTTCCAATGAATAAATACAAAAGTTCTATTTATTTGACAGAAAAAATTGCTTTTTCATCAACAAGAAAACATACATTAACAAATAATGGTCAAGAATATTGCAACTACACCAATATGAATAGAGGCGATGTTGACTGGCAAAAGTTTATACTTTTTATTGATGAAAAATATAAAAATCAAGAAAAAGTAAAAATAAACTGTTTTGGATGTTCTGATGGTTCTGAGCCTTATACACTTGCAATTCATCTTATTAATCAACTTGGAGCTGACAACGCACAGAAATTTTTACCTATTGACGCATTTGATTTATCTGAAAATCTTATAAAAGAAGCGATAGAAGGGAAAATACTGCTTCATAACAAAGATATTGATTTTATCAAAAAAAATAATGTATCTAAATTTTTCAAAAGGGATTACACAAGACAAATTCAAAACATGAGAAACATAGATTTTTATCCTTTTGTAATAAGTGACGAACTAAGAAAATGCGTAAATTTTTCAGTTGGTGATATAAATACAAAAGCCAAGGAACAAAACTTCAGCAACAAAATAATATTATTCAGGAACGGATGGACTTTTAATGATTTAAAAGCTCAAAATATGCTTGCAAAAAACTTATTTAACTCAAGCAATGAAAATACAACAATTTTAATTGGCCAGTCCGATTTATTCAAAAGCAGTGCTTCTGATTTTTTGCAATTAAGTGGCTTTAAAGGGCTCAATTCAGATATTTTTACAGGTACAGAAAGCGATTATCCATCTGAATCAATCGGCCAACCAATTATAGGCAATGTTTTTCAACAATACATCCTTTTCTGCAAAACAAAAAACAAATAACCCATTATTAAAGTTTCATTTGATAAATCATATTTCTTTCTGCATCACAAACAAAAATAGGTTCCATTTGGGGAATTTTTTCTATCCCATCGAATTTACTCATTTGCAGAAACTTTACATGCTCAAATTGTTTTTGCTTTTTTATAAGCCCTAAATTATCCAACACAGCTCTCAATGCATCCTCAGAAGATGGTTCAGCCCACAAAATAGATTTGTTACGCCCAAACTGACCGTTGTACAATATCACATTTCCAAAAGGTGCATAATCTAACTGTATTCCATCGTAGGCGACTGATTTAATACTTGGACAAAATTCAGATGTTTCTTTGTCAAAATTTGTAAAATTATTGTCATACCTTTTTTGGAGCTTAAGAAAAATTTCATCTTCATCAGGAGTTAATAAACCTCTGTTTTTTTTAGAAAGAAAATGTTGCCCCATTTTTTTCTCATAGGTCATGATTTGTTCTAAAGCTTTTAACTCTTTATCATCAAGCATCCCATCATTTTTTAAATCAATCAGTTCCTCATATTTATCGCTTTTTTTTATAAATGAGTTTTTGATTTTATTATATTTCACAACCTGTTCACCTGAAATGTCTCGTGGTGTTTTGCTGATAATATCAGCAAAAACTATTGTAAAAGGAAATGGTATTGAATCTTCCATCATTTTAATGCAAGCTTTCTGCGCTGCTTTTCCTAAGGTTTCACTTGAATAGGCACCTACATATTGATTTGGATTGACAAAAACCTTTAAAAAGTGGGCCCCCAACGTATCTTGAGGAATTTCAATATTTTTGATTTTGTTGTTTGAAATATCAAAATCTTTAATATTGTTTGACTGTTTTCTTAGTATTTCTATAAGATTCTCATTTTTTGGAAAATCAAAATACAGCTTCGACATTTTACCATCACGAAAATCTGGATGAATTAAATGAGGATATTTTGTAGAGAAAATAAAGGTTGTCGCGAATCCCTTTTTATTCCCATCGGGCAGTTCGTGACAATAATCCAGTAATGTTTTAAATTTAGCAATTGTATCTGCATTTTTATTTCTGTTGATTATTTTTCTGTCTTGTTCATCCAAAATAAGGTTTATGCGAGATGATAAATCTGCTGCATTTATCCCCAAAAATTTTTCAGGTTCGTCGATAAAGATGATTGATCGCTTGCCATGTTGGATATAATATTTTTTGTTATTTTCCAATTGTTCTGACAATCTTGAAAAAAATAAAGAACTATCCTTACAGGAAAAAATTGTGCAATTCAGTCCCATATCGTTCGCTGCGTCATAAGCAGACTTTTTAAAATTGTCTGCTACATATTTGTCAGGACTAGAAATTAAAATAGATGGAGAAATGCCAGTTTTATAATTTGTCTCCCATAACGGCTTTAAATAGCATTCATAAAATTCTTCCTTTTCCTGATTGTATCCAGGTATTGAGGCTTGAAATATTTTTTCGTTCGTTCTTTCTTTCAAAGCTAAAGAGTCGCACTTAAAAGCTATTGTTAGTTTATCTTTCCTCTTGTCAATGTAGGGGGTGATTATATTGGAACGAGAATCTTTTTTTATTGCATAACTAGGACTTTGACCTATTATACTTATTTTCATAATTTTACTATCTTTCTTTTATTTGCCTAATTTTTAGGTAAATCTTTAATATATTCCATCAAATCTTTCATTGCCGCTACTATTTTGGGATTGTCCCTAAATCTGCCTAAGTATGGATCTACAAATGCTACTTTGGGTGGAACTGCTGAATCCTGGGAATAAATAAACTTTTTCAATGTCGCTATGAACTTAAGGGCAGTTTCTTCGCTCATAACTTTATTACAACAGTTAAAGAAGAACTCTAGAGCACCTAAATCATTAAAGGTCTTTTCCGCATATTTATCGAATACATCTAAATACTTATCAGCGATTTTATCTGTCATTTTATAATTTGTGAAGACCAATGGATCTCTAATCGCTGTACCTTGAACCAAGTCATCCAGTAAGGTTTTCTGTTGTCCGCAATCATCATATAGCTTTTTAAATCCATATTTCTCAAACATCTCTAATCCATCAAGCACAGAAGCCTCACATGCATCCATCACAGGGAAAACATCTTTTTTAAAGTATTTAAATCTTTCCTCTTCTGACGCTCCGGGCTTAAATTCACGTTTGGGGACTAGTGATATATTTTTTGAGGCGGCTTCGTCTACTAGGTGAATCATTTTACTTTCATTTTGACGCCATTCTTCACCTTTTAACTTTTGGCCTTTGGCTTTTAACTGTGCATATTTCTCCATGTATGATTCGCGAAGAGTGGAATTTATTGTTTCTACAGGTTTAACCACTGTATTTGGCTTAACCGCTTCTGCATGTGTTATAACCTCAGAATGTGTTTGTACTGTTTTAGTTTGATTTTCTACGGAACTAATAAAAGCTTCAAAATTTGCTTTATTGGCTTTTATAAAATTAATTACGCCCGCTTCTTTGTAATAATTTTGCATATGTTTTTTTTCTATTATTTTATTTGCAGAATTTTTGTTTCTATTCAACAAATTTTTCACAGAATTTGCAATTTCACCAATAATATTGTCAGAATGTGCAGATTTTTCTCTGCGTATTAAGTCAAGCGTACGGTCGTATGACACTGCACTATTGTAATTATTCGCCTTCTTCAATAAATTTTTTAGCCAATTCACAAGAGTAACTTTAGACAGGGGTGGAATATTTTCAAAATCAATCATATTTTCAAAATAATTTTTATTGAAAATAACAAAATCACATTCCCCCAATTTTTCATAGGCAGAATTTGATGTTGAGTATTTATATTTTGCTTTGTTTTCTTCTGCCGCTTTTATCAGCTGTTTTATCCAATCTCGCGAAGATTTTACCAGTTCATCATTCTCTGCACTAAAGGAAAGAATGGACATATTGGAACGAGAATCTTTTTTTATTGCATAACTAGGACTTTGACCTATTATACTTATTTTCATAATTTTACTATCTTTCTTTTATTTGCCTAATTTTTAGGTAAATCTTTAATATATTCCATCAAATCTTTCATTGCCGCTACTATTTTGGGATTGTCCCTAAATCTGCCTAAGTATGGATCTACAAATGCTACTTTGGGTGGAACTGCTGAATCCTGGGAATAAATAAACTTTTTCAATGTCGCTATGAACTTAAGGGCAGTTTCTTCGCTCATAACTTTATTACAACAGTTAAAGAAGAACTCTAGAGCACCTAAATCATTAAAGGTCTTTTCCGCATATTTATCGAATACATCTAAATACTTATCAGCGATTTTATCTGTCATTTTATAATTTGTGAAGACCAATGGATCTCTAATCGCTGTACCTTGAACCAAGTCATCCAGTAAGGTTTTCTGTTGTCCGCAATCATCATATAGCTTTTTAAATCCATATTTCTCAAACATCTCTAATCCATCAAGCACAGAAGCCTCACATGCATCCATCACAGGGAAAACATCTTTTTTAAAGTATTTAAATCTTTCCTCTTCTGACGCTCCGGGCTTAAATTCACGTTTGGGGACTAGTGATATATTTTTTGAGGCGGCTTCGTCTACTAGGTGAATCATTTTACTTTCATTTTGACGCCATTCTTCACCTTTTAACTTTTGGCCTTTGGCTTTTAACTGTGCATATTTCTCCATGTATGATTCGCGCGTGGCTGTTTGAATTTCTTGTACCTCCGGCGCAAGTTTGCCGCCACCGGCTGGCGGCGGTGGTGAACCGCCGGAAGAATTGGTTCGACCTCCAACATCTGTCAGTTTGCCTCCGGCGGGGGACTTGCCATCAGGATATTTACCCTGGGCACTATTGTTTCTTTCGAACAAATTTGAAAAGAATTTACCAATACTTTTCCTTTTTACAATTGCTACTATCGCCAGCGTTATTCCGGTTATCAATGCGGTATATTTTACAACTTTTTTTGTTTTTTCATGATTGCTCAATTCCACGCTGTCCGACTTTTGCGCTGTTATGTTGACTATTGGCGTTTTTTCTGCAAGACCGCTTGTCAATTTGTTCGTTGATTGTTGGTGACTGATTTTCGGTTTTTGAATAAAATCTATCATTTTTTTACCTTTATTTTATTACTTAAAACATATAATTTAATATATTTGTTACTTTATGTAGTTTTGTTAAGCAAAATTAGATATCAAGTTCATTTATAGAATCCAAAAACTCTTCATATTGTTCCAGAGCTTTTTTTTCAACGCTTGTTTTTTCTGTTTTTGCTTTTAAATTCTCATACTTCTCTGTTATGTCCTTTTTTACTAATTTTAACTTTTTCAGCTCGTCTTCTCGTAACTCACCATCCAAATATGCTTGCACCATCTCTTGCACACTTTCCTTAATAGTTGAAAAATCCTTTCTAAACATTTCAGGATTTTCTACCATATTATATATATCATTAAAATACCTGTATGATTTCGAATTTATATCTACTCCTCGTCTATTTTTAACATTACAAAAATGGGTTTCAAACGGAATTGTTGGATTTTCCAAATATTCAGCAAACGCTTTATCTGCAATATTTTGTATTCTGGCATTAGAATACGCACCTCTAACCAGAGAGGGATTATTCCCTTTTATAAATTGGTCAAAGTTACGAAATTCACTGCCTGTGGGATCAATATGCATATTCACAATAGTTCCATTTTTTACTTTTGAAATAAGCACATCTTTGCCTTTGTTTGATATGTAGGGCAGACTTTTAATCAGGTCAGCATAGTTACTTTTTGTAGAAAGCATTTTTATTGTTTCAAGCAAATCTGAATACAGTTTTAAATAGTGTTTGATAACAGCCCGCAAATTGTCGTCAGCAGCTGGTTTTACTGCTATATTTAACATTTTTCCGTATTTACCGTCACGAATCAATAAATCCCGGTGAATCAAATGCGGATAATTGGTCGTTATAAAGACCGTAGATGCACAGCCCTTTGAGTCAGGATCAGTAGGAATTTTGGATACATAGTCAAAAGTAGATTTGAAATTGTTGACATTGGCAGTGGTACTTGTTGTTGAGCCATATTCTTCAAGTTTTTGCAAATCGCTTTCATTTAAAAACATTCCAGAATCACCTATGTCTTCTTTTTTCATACAGAAGTACTGTTCTGCTTCGTTTATGAGGAATATTGTTCTTTTTCCTGTGTCTCTATAGTACTTTTGAGCAGCTACAAAATGGTTGTTTAGCTGAGATATAAAAGATTTCACATCAGGATCCAATTTATTTGACAAGTCAACCACCTTGACGCAGTCTTTTAGCTGTTCTCCAATTGCCTCTAAAAATGTAGTTTTACCACAGCCCAGTGCTCCATATAGCATAACAGCAGGGGGCACATGTACCGACGGATCTTTCATGCTAGCTTTCAGCGGATTTACAAATGTACGAGTAATTTCATCTTTTACATCAGCATATCCTGCAATACGCTCTTCCATGCCGCCTGTATGGTTTACAGTTTTATTAACTTCATCATATAAAGAAGCAAAATCTATGTTAGCTTCCAATTCTACAAGTTTTTCTTTTAATGTTTGTATTTGTGCCGCTCTGCTTTTGTCATCGACACTGACCTGGCGTTCATAAAGCGTAATTATTGTTCTGTACTGTTCTTCATCAAAGCGGTTTAATGTGTATTTATTATTTAGTGAGTAATACAACTCATTCATCTTTTTATTGTATGCGTTTACGCCATATGAACCGTACCATCTTTTATTTGCAACTCTAGCCTTTTCCGCTTCATCTCTCGCATATTCATAAGTTTTATCTTTTGTGCTTTCCCAATACTCTAGATCTGCAATTTTTTGGTAAGCTTCAATTACTTCTGGAGATTTAGTTATGCCGGAAGAACCTTCCAGAGCTTTAATAGCATTTTTTGTTTCTTCAATTTTTTTAAGCACATTTTTTACATTAGATCCTGGTTCTGCACCTTTAAAGGTTAGGCTTTGCCCCAAGCTATGAAAAGACGGAAGAGAAAAACTTTCGTCATTATTCAATTGATTAGTCACATATGAAACACTAGTATTCGATACAGAACTGCATGTATTAAGATTCCTTAGAGAAAATTGAGGTTTAATCGCGTAAATTTTCATTTTTTACCTTTCTTTATTTGTTAAAAATTTTTATGTTATTAGATATCCACTTTTGTCCGTAAGTGTGTGTCTTTTTGTTTTTTTTCATAAGCACCACCGCAACTAAGGTCATTGATATGTTCGTATCCATGTTCATGATTGTGGTTATGGCCACTTGATATTTCTTGAGAATGAGTATGGTATTTTAATGTAACTACAGGCACCTGAAAAGAGGTTTCATCTTTTGAAACAGCTGTTCTGTTTTCTTTTTGATTTATGTAGTTAACAAGATTTTCAAGCTCCTCATTAAAGTCAGAACCAAATACTAGCTCTTGAGCTTTTTCGTCAAATTCTTTCATAAGACGCAGAGATGCACGTTTGTCTTCAATATTCGCATTAGAGCCCATAGTTTTGAGTTTTTGAATTCTTTCAAATGCATCCACTCCGTATATATCGCAAATTGAGTTCAAAACTTTATTTCTTAAACGTAAAACTCTATTTTTTACTTCAAGGGCAGAATCAGACTCAGCAAGATTTTTGTCTAACATTTCAACAAGCAAAACAGCAGAATATAACTGCGTATTGGCCTTTGATTTTCTCATCTGCTCTTCTGTATATGGTTTACCGGTATTTTTATCTATTCCGGTTTTTGATTTAAGTGTTTGTATATTGTTAATAGTCAGTATAATATCAACCGGATTCGTATAAATCTTAGTTTTGGATAACGCCTCAGCCAGTTCAGGTGCAGATTCCAATGCATATGACGGTATAACTTCAGCCATAGTATATTGATAATTTACATACTGAGCAAGCATTTGTGCAGCCATCTTATGAGAATTATCGTTGGTTGCTAATTTTGCATTGTAATTATTTTCTATATTTCGAGCATTTTCATACTCTGCAAAAACCGATTCTATAGTGATTGCGAATTTGTCATTCAAAGATTTCATTAGTCTCATATGAGGTTCACAGTACCCGAAACTTGGTGTGTAATATAATCTAGGCAAGCCTACAAGATTTGGGGTGTCTGCCGAGGATATAATGTTACATCGAGACATAGTTCGGTTTGTATTAACTTTTTGATAATTGCTTAACATAACTGCAGAAATATACATACTTTCTCCTTTTATTGATTAAGTGCTCTTTTTTGCGCATAGAGATAATAAACTTTACGCATAGGATCCTCTGGGTCAGGACTAAGGTATTGAAGCGGATTTTTTCCTAAAATATCTGTATGATTTACATTAGGATGTTTTCCCAAAAGTTCATTAAACAAAATAATATTATTCGTAAATACAGCGTGATGCAAAGGCGTTTGCCCGTTCATATCGTCTATATCAACATCAGCACCGTAATCCAGCAAACATTTTATATTTTGCATACAAGAAAGTTTTTCTTTGCTTGTTCTTGCGGTCTGGTAGCTCTTCAATGCCAGTAGTAACGGTGTTTCTCCATCTTTATTTTTACTATTTACATCAACTGGAGAGTTTTTTAACACTTTTAGCAAACATTCTTTACAATAAGGGTTATTAGTTTGAGCTAGCTGTGCGAGGAGTTCGTTAGATTTTGTCTTATCTGCAAGAATATTGTTTGTATCATTGCAAAGATAACAGTATAATTTTATAAGAGCTTTTTCTAAAGAAAAACCCCTATTTTTTAAATTATTAAAATCAAAAGTTCTGATATTTTCCAACTCTCTGCTCAAGCTGTTAATATCTGTCATGTTCAATGATAAAGAATCAATATCCTGTATTCCTGCAAAGTTATAGGTCATAACTGCCGCATCCCAGTTTAGTTTTTTGAATTCAATATCAGTATTGCAGTCTAACCAGTAATCCTGTGGTGTAAACCCCATCTTGTCTTTAACTTCCAAACAAGCATAACTATCCATTAGCCATTTTATTACAGGAATATTTCTTTGTATGAAAGCATGATGCAGAGCCGTTTGACCGTTAATATCGCATAGATCAACTGCTGCTCCATTTGTCAAAAGATAATTAATTTTTTGCAAATCATTGTTTTTAACAGCTTCAATTAATGGTGTGGATTGTGTTTTATTACAAGTATTAAGAGAAAAGCCTAGATTATGTAAATTTTCCGCAATTAAATTAGCTTGTTTTGATTTATTATATTTCACATTAACCAGTAAAGCATTGTCACCATTAGCATCCGTGGAATATTTGTTTTGAACGCCCGCTTTTAACATTGCAAAACATAATAAATCATTTTTGTTTGCTAAAGACTGCATATAAGGGGTCATACCGTATATGTTTTTCGCATTCAAATCAGTTCCGTTGTTTTTGGCAATTTCAAAACATGTCAATTGTTGGCTTATTGGAAAAGTTTTTGAAGAAATCAAATGAAAAATATTATTATTTTGAGAATCAGAATAATTTGCTGGGATATCAGGTGAATTTACTATGTCCCACAGTGAAAAATATTTGTCTTTGCCAATAATATTTATATCGCTAATTTTTTTTAATTCTGGAAGCAAAAATACCGGGATTTGCACCTCATTTGAAAATTCATTAAATTTGAATTTTTCAATAGGATTATTACACAACAATTCAGTCAACCGGTCTTTAGATTCTACTCTTGGCCTTTGAGTAACGCTCTGTCTTACATATTTCTTTATTGTAGGATTCTTTGAATTGAACAATAAAAACATATTAGTTGAGATTGGGTCTTCATACAATCTTTCAAAAATATCAGTAGTTTTATATGAACCGCTTTGAACAAAAGGATCTATGTCATCACGTTTAAGTGCTTCATTGAATATATAACCTTTATTTAACGAGGAAAGAACATATAATGGAGTGCAATATGTTGCCGCTTCAGCACGTCCTAGAACAATTGCCCTAAAGAGTAATTTAAAATTATCAGTGTTCCATCTTTCATTCATATTGAATTTTTTATTTCTTACAAGTGCCAACAATATTTCGTCATGCTTTTTATCTTCAGGGTCAAAACCCATTCTGTAAGAATCAGTCCAATAAGCGAATAATTTTGAAAGTTTTGAAGAATCGTTGCAGTTATTGATTTCAGATAAAATTTTTTCATTTTCTGGATAATGTTTTGGCGGTTCCATATCATCTAATTTGATTGAAATTGTTTTTGGGGCTCTATAATTAAATCCAATCTTTATATTTTCATTTTTTATGTCATTATTAATATCTTCTATGAAGACTGTTATAGGGTCCATTTCACACAACTCCTTTTTCAAGCGAGGTAACTTTTTGGGTGAAATATTCCATACAGAAGTATTCCAGTTATTATGTACCCCATAATTAAGTTCTCTAATATCTGAAAAACACCCTGATAATGAAGATTTTATCTGCTCTCCGATTAATTTTCTTTCCGTCAATGCATAAGAATTTGTAATTTTTGAATTTTCAGCTGCACCAACCAAAAATCCTGATTTTTGAGGATTGTTAACCTCACCAGAAAATACACAATCACAGATATCTGACCAATTAGACAATCCAATAAAACCACCGGTTATCCGTTCCCCATTTACTTTCGCTTTTATTCCCGAGGCAAATATTTTTGAATTTTCAGCTATACCGACAGCCCCACCGAAGAAGTTACCACTGTCTTCCGAGCTCTGATTCTTTTTTTGTATAAAAAAGGAATCATCGTCATTTTCTTGTTTTTCGTTTTTCAATGGAGAAATTCCGCCATTGAAAAAACAGTTAGAAACAAAAGTATTTTGAGCAAAACCTATTAAACCTCCAGCTACATTCAAAGCTGTTAAGTTCCCATTAACCGATATATTTTCCAGTTCGGTGTTATTTTCCGCTGAACCAACGACAATACCTACATCATTTTTCCCGATAATTTGGGCATTTTCAATTTTTAGATTTTTAATATGCGCGTTATTACATACTCTAAAAAGACCAACGGAATTGTAGTTGCCTTTTTTGATTGATAAATTTTTAATAACATATCCGTTGCCATCAAATACTCCAGAATAACCTCTTTTTATATTGCCAATGCCATAAAAATCCTTATTTTTTAAATCAATATCAGTACTTAGTACATAATTGTTTCTCCAAGCGTTTTCTGATTTTGAAACAGCAATTAAATCATCTGCACTACTGATAATGATATTTTTACCATGATTAGCAATTTGGCCATTTATACCGATTTCTGCTCTTTCATAGCCCTGGCTTATTAGTTTAGAAATACCGGTATGCTCATGCGCCTTAAAAGAGATTTGGTTTACAGCAATAAAGTGTTTAGGGCTGATAACATTGAAGTAGGTCATACCGTAAGAACTTGTTCTGATGTTGCCATCAGCAAGCTGCTTATTTTTCGGTTTTTGGCAATATTCAAATGAATTTTTTAATCTCTGAATCTTCATATTAAATAACCCTAATTATATCTCTTTTAATTTTTCCTTTTTACGTTGTGCAAAAGCATTTTCCAAATCTGCTATTGACAATTTGTCTATATTTTTATCTATTGATTCCTTTATAAGCCTGTTTATTGTTTCAGTTATGTCAACTATAGCAAAGTTTTCAGATTCTTTTGCAAGACTGTCGAAATTGCTATCATTTTCAAATATTAGTTCAGCAATCTCTCTATCAGCTAGAGATTTTTTGATTATATCCCTTCTCGCCGCAAAATCAGGTGGAGATACTTCAACACAAACAAAACGTCCAGGACGTTTCATTGCTGCATCTATTTTTTCAAAGTGATTTGTTGCAGCAACAACAATAATTCCGTTACGTTCGGCATCTGAAATTTCTTTTAATAGCGTATTTGTTTCTTCAATTCTGTGAGCGTTTATTTCATTCCCGCGGCTTGAAGCTATATCCTCAAACTCATCAAGCATAAGTATGCTTCTTTCTCCGGTTTTTTTATATTTTTCTTTTAACTGAGCGAAAACTTTTCCTATATTTTCGGTTGTTTCATGAGCCCATTTGCTACCAAATTGGCTCATTTTAAACTCATAAACCGGCAAATCCATCTGTGCAGCAAGTGCTTTCATTATATAAGTCTTCCCGCAGCCTGGTTTTCCATACAATAGAATTCCATTTTGCCCCTTGACTTTATTTTCTCGATATCTTTTTTCTATTTCGGGCTTTAAAGAGGATGACATTACTGCATTCAATAATTTTTCTTTTACATCTTGCATTCCGCCTAAATCATCTAAAGATTGCGGATCAGTTGGTAAAATTTCAAGTCTTTTGATGAATTTATCATATGCTGAAGTTCTATTTCGTTCATTTATTGCAGGAAATTCATGCGATTGGGCATACTTTGAGATTCCAACTTTAATGTCATTTGCGCTCAACTGTTTGTTCTCGCCTTGTAAATTTTCATCAATCACTGCTGTAATCATTTGCTTTATTTCTCTGGAACCAAAACCTCTCAGAGATTTTGATATTTCAGATATATCAGATTCTTTTATTTCAGAAGCTGTCTTTATATTTTTTAGTTGAATTTTTATTAACGATTTAATTGTTTCATAGTCAGGATACCCTATTAAAGCCTGCTGCCCTAGGCGACTAAGTATAGCGTCATCCATTTTATCCTTGTAATTTGTAGCAGTTATTGTAATAATTCCTCTTTCATAGGAATTATCAATGTATTGAAGTAATTGTTCCACGTATTCTGAATCTTTCGTATTTTGTGAATCGCGTTTGCCGAGAATTTTGTTTGCTTCATCTATGAATAATATGCTGTACTCACCCGTTTCTTTAAATTTTCTTTCCAATTGAGAAAATACTCTTTTTAGCTTCTTTTCCGATTCTCCTACATACTTATCCATAAAAGATGCAGCATCAATTTTGTACAAAGGGATTTTTGACTCACCTGCAAGAGCCTCTACTATAAAAGTTTTTCCTGTTCCAGGTGGACCGTATAACAAAAAGTTTGTAGAGATTATCGGACGATTATTTTCTTCAAAACGGCGTCTTATTTCAGGGTTTAATCTTTCAATTATAGTTTTTTTGAACATATTTTTTATGTCATCCATCCCTGCAACATCAGAAAAATTTATATTAACCTTTTTTCGCGCGAGAAAAGATGAGTCATAGTTTGAAGTTGTACCTTCATCGCTCAATTCTCCCATATTGTTTTCCTGTGCATAACTTTCAATTGCTTCATTTAGTAACTTGTAATTCACTTTATCGTTTTGTGCTTCTAATATTCTTGAGATAACAGATAAATCTCCATAAGAAAATCCTGCTGTTTTTTTGATTATTTTTTCAAAATCATCAGATGAAATTTGAAGTTTGTCTTTGAAAGATTTTTGAAAAACTTCTTTTCTTTCATCTTTGTTGGGAAACTTAAGTTCCACCTTCTTCTGAAAGCGATTAGAACGGAGCAAATCTGCTTGGATGTAATCAATATCATTTGTAGTGCCAATCAACACTCCACCTTTTAAAGAAAAATTGTCAAATTTTCTCATAAACTCGGGGATATCTCTATATGAATAAAGTCCATTAGCATTTTTGTCAGACTGAAAAAGTTTAGCAATTTCATCAATAAACATGATTGTTTGTTTACCTGTTTTTTTATAATTATTGTTTATATAATCCAGAATATTATCCACTTCACGATAATCATCGATAGATATAGAAATAACATATTTTTCAAGCAACTTTTCTATTTCTTTTGGGGAATTTGTTTTTTCATCCAGTAATCCTAAAATCTTTCTTGCACTTATTAATTCTTTGTTAAGATGTTTAATTGTTGATTCGACTATGAAAGTTTTTCCATTATTACCATTGCCGTAAAGCAAAATTCCATTTACAAGTATAGGTTTGTTATTTTTTATAGGGTTTATTATATAATTTTCTAATACTTCTTTTGCCTTACTTATGCCTACCACCTCACTAAACAACTCATTTTCAAAAATCGCATTGTTAGATTTTAAAGATTTTGCAGATTGAACAAAATTGGAAAAATCTAAATCGTCGTCAATATCAATATCCCCTGTTATTTCATTGCCAACAAACTCTTTTTCTCCTATCCCTATGCTCAGCTTGGTATTTGAATTATCAACTTTATATGTATTTTCTGATTTTTGTACATCAAAGACATTTTTTTCAATTTTCTGGATATACGAAATATTGTTCAAGTCATTTTGTACTTTTTTAAGAAAAATATTATCAACAGCACACTCATAAGGAAGTTTATTTTGATTATTTCTGGTCCCTAAAGCCTTGTCTATTTTTTCTGGAGCAACTCTTGAAACTATGTTTTTAAGTAACGTATTCAATTTTCCCCATAACAACTCAGAACCTTCTTGCAAAATACAATGAAAAACATTGTTGCCGTTCTCAGAATCCTGTTCTACAATATCAAAGTTAATCCGACTCAAAGAAGAAGCTGCATTTTCCTCATTTCCATCTTTTATGGAATTAAAAAAATCGTCTTCCAATTGTCCCTTGAAAGAAATTATTGAATTTACAAAAATATTTTCTGAAAACCTAAAATATGAGCTTTTAAAACTTTCAGTCTGTCCGATGCTAACTATTCTCATTAATACCCTATTTCTAAGTAAGGCCTGATTGTGTAATTTTCATCTATAAAACTTCGTAAAAATTTATTTTTGTTACATACAAAAAAAATAAAACTAAAAAATTTACAATTTTTAATAAAACTATAAAAATATATAATCAGCACTATTATTTTAACTTTTCAGATTTTCAATTGAAGCCCTGGCAATAACCTGTGATGACTTCAACACCGCATAATTTTCATGCGCTTCTTTCCGGCTTTGTTTTGAAACACTAACGCCCTTGAACATTGCTGCAGTTAAAATTACCGGGGTTAAAAGTGCTTCAGTGATTTTTAAAGAACGTCCCCAGCCGTTTACAGAAGCAAAAGCCCGCGAATTCAATGATTCAACAAGCTTTTTATTAAATGCCGACCCGTTCAACGCGGTTTTTAGCGGCGCTTTCACGGAATCTTTAAGGAATTTAACCTGTTTTGGGAAATTTTTTGCGATGTATTTTGATGCAGAATTTTTCAACTTATACAAACCGGCAAGAGAACCGAGCATTGCAGCAAAATCAACTGCAAACCCGAGCGCAGGATGTTTTTTGTCCGCTTCGCTCAAAGCAGGCACATTTTTGTTAACAAATTTCTTCAGACCGCCAAGAACAACGGCTCCAATACCCAGCACTGCAGCCCAGCGGCCGGCTTGACGGGCTCCGGCGGAGAGTTTGCCGGAAAGATTAGCATTTTTCGCAGCAGAAGTAATCAAAACATCAGCCGCAGGCAGAGCAAACAAAAGCGTGTTCAAAATCTGCGTTCTGGTTTTTCTCATTTTTTGATTGGGTTCAAAAGCAGCGATAAATCTCAAATCCCTGTCTTCCAGAGAAGCAAACTCTTTCATTTCTTCATGCTGGCGGGCATGCTGTGAATCTAAATTAGAGGAATCGTGAACATCTGCCATTTTTCTTTTAAAAACCGGCAATTTCGACGAATTATTCACACTGTTTAAATACATGCTCATAATTTACCTACAAATATTATATATTGATTAGAAAAAATTTTGTTAAAATTTATCATTTTTGTTAAAATTTATTAATGAATTCAAAAAATTTCCTTATAAAAACGCATGGCTGTAAGACAAACCAGCTCGAATCAGCGGTAATAGCCGAAAAACTGGCGCAATCCGGATATGTACAGGTCAAAAAGCTTGAAGAAGCAGGAATTTTCATACTGAACTCCTGTTCTGTGACCTCAAACGCCGACGACGAAGCTCTGCGCCAAATCAGACATGCAAAACATGTAAACAGCGGGATTATAACGGTTCTCACAGGCTGCAGCGCCCAGCTGAAATCTCAGGAACTGAAAAATCTTGAATTCATTGATATTATCGCAGGAAATAACGACAAATTTGAAATTCCCGAACTTCTTGCGCAAAAAATAAACAAAGTTACCGACATTTTCAAAATATCGGATTTTAACAACCAGTTTGTGCATGATTACGCAAAAACAAGGGGCTATTTAAAAATACAGGACGGCTGCAACAACTATTGCAGCTACTGCACAATACCGTTTGCCAGAGGGAACTGCCGCAGCAACAGCGCAGCCAACATAATTGAACAAATCAACAACTTTCACGAAAACGGCATAAAAGAAGTTGTGCTCACAGGCATTCATATCGGGCAATGGGGCGTGGAAAGCGGAAAAACGCTTTTGAACCTGCTTGAAAAAATTGAAAAAACCCCGATTCCCCGCTACAGGCTCGGCTCGCTCAACCCGCTGGAGATGGATGACGAACTTTTGAAATTCCTCGCCCAATCCGGGAAATTCTGCCCGCATTTTCACCTTTCTTTGCAATCGCTGACCGACAAAACGCTCGAAAATATGAACAGGCATTACAGCGCAGAGCTTTGCCTTGAGCTGATTGAAAAGCTAAACGGGTTGTTCAGGCTGCCGTTTCTCGGAAGCGACATAATCGCAGGATTTCCCGGCGAAACCGAAGAAGATTTTGCAACAACACTTGAAAATGTCCAAAAATCAGGGCTTTCAAATGTACATGTGTTCCCTTATTCACTGAGAAAAAACACAAAAGCCGCAGAAATGACGGGGCATTTGCCTTTGAAAATAAAAAAAGAACGCGCACAGCTGCTAAAAAATGCCGCAAAAGAGAAATTTGAAGAATTTCTTGCAAAAAATGCCGGCACAGTGCAAGAAGCACTAATTGAAAAACATCCGGACAAAAAAACAGGGATGTTAAAAGGCGTTACGAAAAATTATCTTAATGTTTATTGCAAAAATGCCGACAAATCACTTCTTAACACGATTCAGACCGTAAAAATTGTTAAAAGCGAGCCTGAACTGCTTTTTTGTACTATAATTTAACCGGAGGGGTTATGAAAGTCCTTGTAGTTCAGAATAATGCCGTATTAAACAACAAAAGCGCCAACTTTGACAGGGTTGAAAAGCTGCTTGAACCATATTTGAACGTGGAAACCGACCTGATTGTCCTGCCGGAAGTATGGGCAATAGGATGGGATTGTTCAACCTTTAAAGATGCAGCAGAACCCCCGGGCGACTGTCCTACAATCGAATTTTTAAAATATCTTGCATACCATCATGAAGCGC
Source organism: uncultured bacterium (assembly GCA_900547155.1). GTDB lineage: Bacteria > Cyanobacteriota > Vampirovibrionia > Gastranaerophilales > Gastranaerophilaceae > Spyradomonas > Spyradomonas excrementavium. The sequence goes on from URFH01000002.1 coordinate 28,611, forward strand.
TTGTTGTGGGCGGTTCATATATAAGAAAAACAAAAGACGGAGAGTACAAAAACACATGCCCTGTCATCTCCGGCAGCGGTCAGGTGGTTGCTTTGTACGACAAAATGCACCTTTTCTCACACAAAGGCTCTCAGGAGCACAAATATGTTTCCCATGGCGACAGTTTGCTAATGCTCAATACCGGAGAAACAAGAATCGGGCTTACTGTATGCTACGATATAAGATTTCCGGAAATTTTCCGCCAGTATTCGCTTAACGGCGCTGAAATTCTTATAAATACGGCCGCATGGGGAAGAAACAAGCTTCTGCACTGGGAAATTATGCAAAAAGCGCGCGCAATCGAAAACCAGTGTTACATGCTCGCAGCCGACCAGACCGGGTTGATTAAAGATGATGAATACAATCTCGGTCATTCAATGGTTATAAGTCCGTGGGGCGATGTCATAGGCTCTCTGGGCGAAGAAGAGGGCTGCATTCTTGCGGATTTGGATTTGGAAAAATTGAGAGAATTAAGGAGAAATTTCCCGCTTCTTTCCGACAGAAGAAATCAGGTTTTTAATATCAAGGAGATAAATATTTATGAATAGTGTGAAAAAGATAGTTTTATCAGGAATTATAGCTGTGATTACGGGCTGTTTCGGGGCAATGGCGCTTGCGTCAACCGATATCGGCTCAATAGTGGAAAAATCGCCGCTCAACAAAAATGCAATCATTTCCGTTTCCGTCAAAAATGCCAGAAACGGCAAGGTTTTTTACCAGTACAACCAGGAAAAGCTCCTGAATCCGGCTTCTTCATTAAAACTCTTCACGATGAAGGCAGTTTACGAGGAGCTCGGGCCTGATTTCACCTTTGACACAAAGCTTTATAAAGATTCTGAAAACAATTTGTACATAAAACTCGCAGGCGACCCGTCTTTTACAACAGCAATGCTAAAAGACCTGCTGATTAAGGCTCATGGCCCTGTAAAAGATGTTATTATCGACGCTTCGGCAACTGACGGGCTGGAATGGGGCATAGGCTGGATGTGGGATGATGAAACAAACCCCTATCTGCCCAAATACTCGCCTACAACAATCAACGAAAACAAAATTACAGTCACTGTCAACCCGGGAACAGCCGGATTCGGCCCGGAAATTCAGAATAATTCCATTTACAAAACAGGATTTGTAAACCTCGTTAAAAACGGGACAACAAATGAAATAAAAGTTTCCCGCCAGCCATGGCGCTCGGGCGATATAACGGTATTTGAGGGCACTGTTTACACCCCGAGAAATATTGTGCTGCCGATTACCAACACAGAAAGATTTTTCATTGACTGCGTAAAAAATACACTCGCAACTTTGCATATTAAGCAGACAGGCGGCTACAAATTCGCTCCCGTGCCCGAATATGCAACCGAAATCAACTGCGTTTCCAGCGCACCGCTCAAAAAACTCATCGGAAACACACTAAAAAACAGCAACAATCTTTACGCCGAGCTCCTTTTAAAAGCTGCCGGTGCAAAATCAACGGGAAAACAGGGCAATACGACTGACGGCGTAAAACTTTTCGAAAAATATTTCGCAGATTTGAAAGCAACAGCGCCGATTATTGTTGACGCAAGCGGAGTTTCCAGAAACGATTTAATCTGCACTGACTGGATGACGGCAGCCTTAAATGCAATATATGCAGAGAAAAATTTCAGAGATTACGAAATTCTCATGGCAAAACCCATTGAAGGCACGCTCGCAAACAGGCTTCTTGACATAAGCAAAAATCTTCGGGCAAAAACCGGCTCAATCAGCAACGTAAGCTCATTTACCGGCTATGTAGAAGCAAAATCCGGGCTGGTTTACAGCTTTGCAATCATAATCCAGAACTATCCGACCCAGACAAGGGAAGCAAAGCAGCTTGAAGACAGAATTATAAGAGCTATTTATGATAATTAAACCAAACACATTAGGAAAATTTATTTAAAATAATATATAATAAAATTGACTTGTAAAAAAAATAAATTATAAAGAATATAAGAGGTAAGGAAATTGAAAAAGCTTATTTTAAATTTAACATTAATCGCATTTCTCGCAACAGCTCTCGGAGCCTATGCAGCACCGGTTACAAACGCTCAGATTAAAGCGCTGATAAGAAAATACAAAGCTAAAGACTATGTGGGCTGTGTTCAGGACTCACAAACACTTCTAAAAAAAGACCCGTCTAACGCTGCGGTTCTCTATTATCAAGGACTTTCGCTTTATCAGCTGGGTAGAACCGATAAAGCTACAATAGCTTTCAATGCGGTTATTTTATTAAACAGCAATGCAGTTCTTACTGATTATGCAACGAAAGCAATCCACTGCATAAACAATGATGATGAATGCAAACCTCAGACAGAAGAAGGAAAAGATTCGGACTTGGATAAATTCATCAACTCCAACAAATTCTATGGGAATTCAGTACAGGCTGACCTTAACCAGAAAAAACTTAACCAGATGAAACAAAATATTAACGATACAATCAAAAATAATGACAACCAAAAATCCGAAATGCCCACAAACGACGAAATCGCGGAAGCTGTAAAAACACTTGCAAAAATAGGAATCAATCCTTTTGGCGGGGGCATGAACGGAATGAACCCTGCAGCAATGACGCCAGAATCAGCACAAATGATGCAGATGAACATGCTTCTGGGCAACAATACAAACAATAACCAGATGAATATGCTCCCTATGCTCCTTATGAATCAGGAAAACGGCGCAAAACTATCACCCGAAGTCATTCAAACAATGATGATGTCCGGCATGTCCAATGATTTCGGCTACGGGCAGACTTATTAAGAAAAACCGCGCAGCGGGAGGAGAGAACCAGTGGAAACTTCACGTTTTGGTGAAATAGATATTGATAATGAGAGAATTTTTCATTTTATAGAACCGATTATAGGCTACGAACAGTTCACAAAATACGTAATTGTTGAGCACAAAGCGAATTCAGCTTTTAAATGGCTCCAATCAGCGGAAGAACCATCGCTGGCCTTTCCGGTTACGTTTCCGGGATTTTTCGGGATTGAATATGAGTTTGAAATCCCTGACGACAAGGCAGAAAAACTCGAACTCACCTCGATTGAATCACTCATTTCCTTAAATATCGTCACTATTCCCAATAACCGTCCTGAAAAATCCACAATAAACCTGCTTGCGCCCATTATTATCAATGCGTCAAACAAAAAGGGTATGCAAATGATACTTCAAAACAGCGATTACGAAGTAAGACATCCGCTTTTCAGCGAGAAAAAAGAAGAGGTTAAGGAGACCGTTTAATGCTAATACTCGCCCGAAAAATCGGTGAAAAAATTATTATTAATGATGAAATAGAGATTGTCGTCGTAGATTCCAACACAGGCGGTGTAAAACTGGGGATAAACGCCCCTAAAAGCGTCAGCATTTACAGAGAAGAGCTCTACAGAGAAATTCAGGCAACAAACAAAACCAGCAACAGCGCCTCTTTCGACGCTTTATCAGAACTGCAAAACCTTATTGCCCCAAAAACCAAACAGCAAAAAGAAAATGTTCTCGATAAGCTCACAACAAAAATTGACAATGAATAGACAGGAACTCTTAACTAGTTTTTACGTCCAGAAGGATTATAATACCCTGAAACAGAAGCTAATTCGCTCAAAAAGAGCTGACGAGCTGGAAATACTTGCGCAAATCTACCTTATTGAACAAAACTACAGCGGGGCGCGAAAAATATATGAACAACTAAAAATGCCCTATGAAACTGGCAGATGTCGCCTGCTTGAGGGCAATCTTGAGGAAACAAAAAAGCTCTGGTACTCAATTAAAGAAGAAACTCCGCCTGTTTTGTGGGGGCACCATCTTTTGCAGTTTATAAACCGTTATGTTACCGACATTCCTCCGTTTTTCCAGATAAGAAGTTTTCTTGAGGTGGATTTGGACGCACTTTTGAGTGCAAAACAGTACGAATACTGCGAAAATATAATAAACGCCGACGATATAATGGCGCAGAATAACACAGAATGCTACAAATTCATCGGACGGGTGTTCGTCTTCCATAACTTTTTTGATATCGCTAAAATTTATCTGGAAAAAGCAAAAAACGTGTGCTACGCTGACCCGGAGGTGCATTTTTTGTTTGCGAAATGTTATCTTGCAAACAACAACAAACACAGGGCAATAAACAGCCTCGAAACTTGTCTGGAGCGGGCTGACAGCTACTATCCGGCAAAAAAACTGCTCTCTGAAATAATTTCAGGTTGAAAGAATGGCATATTGTGATGTAAAATAATGTTAGAATAAATTATCAGGAGTTAAATCAAATAATGTTTGAACGTTTTACGGAAAAAGCAATAAAAGTAATTATGCTCGCTCAGGAGGAAGCCCGCCGCCTCGGTCATAACTTTGTCGGCACAGAACAGGTTCTTCTCGGGCTTATTGGCGAAGGAACGGGAGTTGCCTCAAAAACCCTGAAATCTATGGGCATTACGCTCAAAGATGCCCGCGCAGAAGTGGAAAAAATCATCGGACGCGGCTCAGGATTTGTTGCTGTTGAAATTCCGTTCACACCGCGCGCAAAAAGGGTTCTTGAATTGTCATGGGACGAAGCAAGACAGCTCGGACACAACTATATCGGCACAGAACACCTGCTTCTCGGGCTAATAAGAGAAGGTGAGGGCGTTGCGGCGAGAGTTCTTGAGAATCTGGGCGTTGACCTCAACAAAGTAAGAAGCAACATCATCAAAATGCTCGGCGAAACCAAACCTGCACCGCAAACAGCCACAGCAGGAACTGCTTCGGGCGGAAAAACCAAAACTCCGAGCCTTGACGAGTTCGGCACGGATTTAACTCTTGCTGCTCAGGAACAAAGACTTGACCCTGTTGTGGGCAGAGAAAAGGAAATTGAACGTGTAATCCAGATTCTCGCAAGAAGAACGAAAAATAACCCCGTTCTTCTCGGCGAACCCGGCGTAGGTAAAACCGCAGTCGCAGAAGGGCTTGCAACAAGAATCGTAAACTCCGAAGTGCCTGATATTCTTGAGGGAAAAAAGGTTATCCAGCTTGATATGGGGCTTTTGATTGCCGGAACAAAATACAGAGGCGAGTTTGAAGAACGTTTGAAAAAAATCATGGACGAAATTCGTCAGGCAGGAAACGTTATTCTTGTTATCGACGAAATGCACACACTGATTGGCGCAGGCGCGGCTGAAGGCGCAATTGATGCGGCAAATATCCTTAAACCGGCGCTTTCCAGAGGCGAAATTCAGGTTATCGGCGCCACAACGCTCGATGAATACCGAAAATACGTCGAAAAAGACTCGGCGCTTGAAAGAAGATTCCAGCCTATCATCATCGAAGAGCCGTCAGTGAACGATTCTATCGAGATTTTACGCGGATTAAAAGCAAAATACGAAGAACACCACAGATTGCAGATTTCAGACGAGGCGATTATTGCAGCTGTTGCGCTTTCGGACAAATATATTACAGACAGATTCCTGCCGGATAAAGCGATTGATATTATCGACGAAGCCAGCTCAAAAGTAAGGCTGAACGTAAGCTCGCTTCCGCCCGAGGGCAAGGAAATCGAAAAAGAGCTGAAAAGTATCATCAAACAAAAAGAAGATGCTATCAGAAATCAGGAATTTGAGCATGCTTCCAATCTGCGCGACAAAGAAGCTGATTTAAAAGAAAAAATCAGAGAACTTTCACAACAGTGGAGAGAGGAGCATGACGCAAACAAACCTGTTGTTACAGCGGAAAATGTTGCCGAGGTCGTCAGCATAATGACCGGCATTCCGACCACAAAAATCACGGAAAGCGAAAGCGAAAGGCTTCTCAAGCTCGAAGATACGCTTCATGCAAGAGTTATCGGCCAGGATCAGGCTGTTGTGGCTATTTCTAAGGCTATCAGAAGAGCCCGCGTCGGTTTGAAAGCACCCAACAGGCCTATCGGAAGCTTTATTTTCTCAGGGCCTACCGGTGTTGGTAAAACAGAGCTTGCAAAAGCGCTTGCTGAGGCGGTTTTTGGCTCGGAAGACAACATGGTTCGTGTGGATATGTCCGAATTTATGGAAAAACACTCTACATCAAAGCTCATCGGCTCGCCTCCGGGTTATGTGGGCTACGATGACGGCGGTCATTTGACAGAAACTATCCGCAAAAAGCCTTATTCGGTAATACTTTTTGACGAAATCGAAAAAGCACATCCGGATGTATTCAATATAATGCTCCAGATTCTTGATGACGGACGTTTGACGGATTCAAAGGGCAGACATGTCAATTTCAAAAACACAATCATCATCATGACCAGCAACGTAGGTGCAAGCATGATTTCAACGACAGCGAAACTCGGTTTCAGCACATCAAACGACGAGTCAAAAGACAAATATGAACATTTGAAAGAAACCGTTAATGAAGAGCTGAAAAAAGCGTTCAGACCGGAATTTTTGAACAGAATCGACGACATTATCGTATTTGCGCACCTTAACAAGACGGAAATCAGAGAAATCGTTGACCTTATGTTCAAAGATTTGCTCAAACGTATTGAGGCTCACGAATTCAAGATTGAAGTCACCGACGAAGTTAAGGATTATCTGGCAGAAGAGGGCTATTCCGAAGCCTACGGCGCAAGACCGCTAAGACGCGTAATCCAAAAGAAAATCGAAGACACGCTCGCAGAAGAAATCCTCAACGGAAAGTACGTCGCGGGTGACACAATCAGGGCCGAGCTTGTTGATAAGAAAATTGTCTTTGAAAAAGTCGGCGCAAAAAAAGAAAAAGAGAAAAAAGAACAGCCTGTTGAGGGCTAGATGAATTAAAAAAGAGCTCCCAATGGGGCTCTTTTTTTGTGAAGATTGATTGACCTACGGTTCGCCCCTCTCCCGCGGAGAGGGTGGAATAAAAAGGCGGAACCTTGAGGACTCCGCCGATAAATTCTGAGTTTTATGATTTGGTTGTTTCTTCTGTTTTTTGCTTTTTCTTGGCTTCTTCGATTTTTGCATCGACTTTTGCCATGAAGACGTTGCCGAGCGTACCGACATCGTAGCCCCATTTTCCGGATTTTGAGTGGGATTTTCTCTCGAAATAGAAGCCTGCATCTGCGTTATGTTTGCCGTAAGATGCTCCGAAAAGGTTTGTAAAACTTTTCAGTCCGGTAAATATAGCCGCCACACCAGCAGCTGCCCAGCCTGCGACCGGAATAGCCGACAATGCTCCTGTTAAACCGAAACTACCGGCGAGCCCCATTTCTGTAGCTGCGGCAACAGTGGAAGCGGCCATAGAAGTTATGGAAACAGTACCTCCGATTGCAGTAGCGGTGCCGGTCAAGCCTGCGACTATGCCGCCGCCCGATATTGTTCCGCTTGGTTGACAATACTGAAACGCATTTTTCATATCCGTAATTGTATCAGCCATACATTCGTCAATGATTGAGTCTATTTCGGTCAGGCTCAGTGGCACACCCTCTGCTACAAGCGAAGACCTCAACGAAGCAGCGATTTTATTCAAATCAGCTTTTGCCATTTCAATAATTTGAGCATACGCAGCCTGATCATTATTTTTAGCTTTAACTGTTCTGGAGGAATTTCTGTAATAATCATTGCCCAGAGCATCCATCATGACATTTTCCTTGTCATATGTTGCGAGATTAGGGTCAATTTTGGCTTTATTTTTGGTCGCGCTGGTTTCATTGAATTTTGAGATAAATGTGTTGACGAGAGATTTTACGTTGTATGAATAACGTCCTTTTTTAGTTCCGCTTCTGCGGTAGAAAGCAAAACCAATTTGGTCTTCTTTTGAATTATAGTTACCATGCCCGTTACTTCTTGTTACGTTTGCCGTAAAGAGGGCAATTGTGTCATTCATAGCGTCATTCATATACTTGGTTATATCAGCTTCATTGTAAGCGTCACCCAACTCAGCTTTTAGCTGAGCTTTTAAAGCTTCTGCAGCTGCTTCCAAATCAGCTTTGGCCATTGCCTGAATTTCTTCAAGCCTGTCTTCATTCTGCTTTCCGCGGCTGGTTGTTCTGCTAACTCCGGCAGCGTAATCAGAGCCAATTGTACTGTTATAAATTGCCTTTTCCTTTGTTGAATCATCAATTTGTACAGGCAGAAGCGCGCTTATTCCCTTTGCAAGCGTCTTTCCATCATACGAATTCAACAATTCCGTTACAGCAGCTTGCAATTCCTCATATTTTTCATTAAGAATATCAGGGTCTGTTGCTGACTGCATTTCTGCGAAAATTGCCTGTATATTTTTGTATGCAGTCGAAGTTTTATATGATGAATTAAGCGAGGCAAGAAGAGAGTTATCTTCTACACCGTTTAAAAGCTGGCTTATGACGAATTTTGTCGCAGAAGAAACGAGCGAAGATTTTTCTGAATCCGATATATAACCATCGGTATTTGCAGATTTTGTTATAGCCTGTAGGGAGTTAAAAGCGACAGTACTGTCGCTTGCAAGTGCAGCTAGCTGCACTTGTGCCTGAACAAGTTGCTGCATTTTGGAACTTACATAAGCGCTGAACTCAGCACCTAAATCTTCGACATTAACACCGCTGATGTCCCCGCCATTCTTTTCTGCAAGCTCGGCGATATATGTTGAAATGCAGTTATTTACAAATTTTGTGAGTTCATCTATATCTGCGTCCGTCATCTGTGATGGCTCTATATTCATAGAGGCTCGTGTGGCGTTTTCTTGTGTAATAGCCTGTTCAATATATTTATCTGCATACTGCTGGAGCCCTTCTGTGAGTACGCCCTCAGCTTTTGAGGCTCTTGCCTCGCCAATTGCATTCACGAGGTTATCTTTTCCAAAGGCTCTTACAAAGGTCGTTACTGCCGCTTCTGCATCAGAAAGAGCTTGTGCCATTTTTGCAGGGTCAGTCGTATTTTGCAAGGTTTTTACTGCCTCTAGAGCTTTTTTATAGTTTGTATTGCTTTGATATTTCGGATAAAGTGCGGAAAATAGCTCATCATCAGCATTTCCGTTCATAAGCTGCCCGAGAAGATATTTTACGCTGTCAGCCAGAATCTCTTTGTATTCTGCATTGGTCACGTAATCTTCAGCAGCTGTTTGAACCTTGCCCATGAGAGCATCCAGCCTGCCGTCAGTATTTTTCAAATCATTCATTTTAGAATTTGTCGTTTCAAGGAGCTCTTTTGACTCAGCAAAAGTACTCTCTATTTGCGCGGAAAACTCGTTTGTCAATGATTTTATATCATAAGGGCCTTTGGCGTTAGAGGTTGTCACTTTTTTGAGGAATTCAGTCATAGATGACTGAACGAGGGAGATTATAGTAGCTTTTTCTTCGGAGGTTAGCCCGGGATTGCTTCTGAAATACTGTTCAAGATACTCATCTTGAACAATTTCCATATATTCGTTCAATTCAGTCTGGTTTGACGCAATATCTGCTGCACCTTTACTTTTTGCCCCGTTAAAAAGTTTCTGGGCACCTTCAGAAAGCTTTGTATTATCTTGAATGTCAGTTTCAGCGTCAGTATCCTTACTTTGGAGCCAGCTCAATCCGGCATTCAATTCTTCAGCTGAAATCGTACCGTTTTTGTCGGTATCAAGATAATTTATTTCATCAATTGTAAAATCTTTTCCTGTAAAAGGGTTAAAACTTACGCCATCAACCATTTCTTTTCTCCTTTTTATTAAAGTAACTAAAACTCTTTGTTATTTCTGCAATTTGGGGATTTCTTTGTTAAAATCCATCTGCAATCCGTCCAAATCGAGATAGCCTTCTTCGTCATTTCCGACATTCATTTCTATCGCAGGAGCCTCAGGCATTTCCATCTCTGGAAATCTTAAGCTTTTACGCCTATCCTGTATTTCTTCCAGTTTTTCAGTACCACTTACCCCTAAAAATGGGTTAAAATTTACCGGATTTGACATAAATTACTCCTTTGCATTTCCCTATGTAGTTTTCTTATCGGCAATCTGATTTGAAAACTTTAATTTTCAAGCCGAAATGTTAATTTTTTGTTACAAAAGTCAAAAAAAAGGCACTATTTTCGCTTCAATTACGTTTATATAATTGCAAATTGCAAAAGTTAAAGGTGAAGTATGAACAATGTAGGTTATAATCCAAATATACAGCCCCAGCAGGTGAATAACGGTGTAACAATTCCGATTGACGCACAAAAAGCTGCTTCTTCAAACGGCGTTAATATTATAATTTACAATCCGTCAGTAAATCCCAACGGTGCAAACTTCAACAGCACAATAAATAACGGCTCCGGGCAGCCCGGACAGGCTTATCCGTCGAATTATTACACAACAAAACCCGCAGAAAGCTATGCAAAAGCGATTGCAGCAGGCGGGTTGAAAGAAAATGAAAAAACAGAAGACAAAAAGCCCGAAGAAACAAAAGAAAAACCCAAAAAAGACGTAGTTCAGCTCACAGATGAATATATTAAAACGCTCGAAAATTATTTAAGAAATCCAAATCCTGATATCAAATTAATGGGCGCAAAAGAGCTTATGAAACGATTCCGGGAAGATGAATCCAGAAAAAATGATGTAGCTTTAACAAATCTTTTGAATTTGACATTGCAAAGCAAATATTCAAATGTAAAAATGATTGGTATGGCGATTGTTTCCAACGGATGGGCGTCAGGTGATGATTTAACAAGACAGCTCCTTGCAAAAATCCAGCAATCCAGCGGTTCATACGGTTTAGACGCGCTCGACGCAGCAGAAGCAGCCCTCAAATCAGCAGGAAAAACCGTAAAAATCGTAGATAACAACCCTGATTTTTCAAAAGAAAAGAAAACAGAGAAAAAGGCTGAAAAATAATGAACATAGCAAATATTCTCACAAAAACAGCAGGAATAGCCGCAGCAGGTCTGGTTTTGTACGATTCTCACAAAACCGGAAAGATGATTTCCCAGCAAAACATAAAACTGGGTATTGCAGGCCGTCTTCCCGACCAGTACATACGCTCGAGGCGTCAGGAGGATATGAGCACGGTTACGAGCAATTTCAGGGATAAAATTTTCGCTGAAAGAGTAAATTTCGACCTCCCTGACAAAATAAACGGGATAACCGGCTACGTAAAAGGCGCTTTTGAGCAGCTTGCTTACAATATTGTTCCCGCGCTCCTCGCAACAGGCGCGCTGGTGAAAAACCGCTTCAGCAAGGCTTGCGGAATCGGACTGGGCGTTTACGGAATATATTATGCCCTGAGCAACATTCTTGATACAGGCAAAATCAGGCATTTTAAATAAGCTTTTTCCGTCTTTTTGCCAATAATTAAGAAATAATTAAAAAAACTTGAGGAAGTTTATTCATAAACTATAATATTAGAGTAACGAAAAGGCTGCACGATTTTTAAACACAGTGCGCCCGACCCGATTATTTAATTTATAAAGGAATTTATCATGGGGAATGCTGAGAACGAAAATATTGAAAATATGGATGATTTGAATGTGAAAAATAACCCTTTTGCAAAAAATGAGTCCGAAACCGAACAAGAAACCGACGAAACTGCCGCAGAAGAAACAGTTGCGTCAGAAATTGACTCTTTAAAAGAGCAGCTTGAAAAAGTAAACAATCAGTATATTCGTCTTGCCGCAGATTTTGATAATTACCGCAAAAGACAAATGCAAGAACGCGAATCACTTCTGAAATACGGCGCGGAAGATACCCTCAAAAAGATGATTGAGGCGCTTGATAATATTGACAGGGCAATTGCAGCCGCTGAAAAGTCCGAAGACGTAAATCAGGTAAAAGACAGCTACAAATTGGGCTTTAAACAGCTTTATGACGTGCTTCAAAAAATCGGTATGGAAGTTATTGACACAAAAGACACGCCTTTTGACCCGAATTTCCATGAAGCGGTTATGCAAACCCCCACTGACGAACATCCTGAACACACAATTATTGCCGAACTGCAAAAAGGCTACAAACTGGGCGACAGAGTTTTGCGGCCTGCGCTGGTTAATGTAGCTGTAAAACCCGAATAATAAATTGCCACAAGACCGGAAGATGAGAGATGACAAATTACTATGAGATTTTGGGCGTAAGCCAGAGTGCAACGCAAGATGAGATAAAACGCGCCTTCAGAAAAAAGGCCAGAGAGCTTCACCCTGACGTGAACAAGGCTCCTGATGCAGAAGAAAAGTTTAAAGAGCTCGGAAAAGCCTACGAAACACTTATGGACGAAGAAAAACGCTCGCTTTATGACCGCTATGGCGAAGACGGGCTTCAAAATGCCGGTTATGGCGGGGGCGGGCCGTTTGAATACGGTTTTGGCAACCTTAATGATATTTTTGAAACATTTTTCTCGGGATTCGGCGGAGGATTTTCCCAGCGAAATGTTGACCCCAACGCGCCTGCACGCGGGCATGATTTAAGGTTGAATTTGGAGCTGGAATTTGAAGAAGCGGTTTTTGGCGTTGAAAAAGAGATAAAAATCGACCATCTTGAAACCTGTAAAGACTGTTACGGCACAGGCGCCCAACCCGGAACCAAGCCGGAAATCTGCCCGACCTGCCATGGACAGGGACGCGTTTCTCAGGTTACGCAAACGATTTTAGGCAGCTTTTCACAGGTTACAGTTTGCCCGAAATGCCACGGAACCGGCAAAGTCATCACTTCGCCGTGCAAAACCTGCAAAGGTGAGGGACGAATTGAAACTGAAAAGACAATCAAGGTCAAAATTCCGGCCGGAATTGACAATAATGCAAAAATCCGCATTGCCACAGAGGGCGACGCGGGCATAAACGGCGGTGCAAACGGCGATTTATTCGTTGTGACTTATGTAAAGCCCCACAAAAAGTTCAATCGCGAAGGTTTTGACATTTACACGGAAGAAACAATCAATTTTCCTCAGGCTGTTCTCGGTGACACAATTACAGTAGAAACGGTGCACGGGCCTATGGAACTTTCCATTCCGGCAGGCGTGGAATTCGGCAAAGAGCTGATTATCAAAAACGCAGGCGTTCCCTACCTCGGACACAAGGAAAAACGCGGTGATCATCACGTTTTTATCAGGATACAAACGCCAAAATCAATAAATGAAGAAGAAAGACGGCTTTACAACAAGCTTTTTGAGCTCACAATGAACAAAAAGAGCAATGAAAAGCTGCTCGACAAGCTAAAAAGCAAAATCCATTCATAATTTCCCGTAAAAATTATTTACCACAGACAGATATTGGGATATACTGTTTGTAAAAGCATTGGAGAGGAAGAATATGAATTTTAAGAAAATATTATGTCTGGCAATAGCGTATCTGGCTTTAACCTCTTCGGCTTTTGCAACAAAACTTCCCGACAATGTGCTAAATACTATTAAAAAAGAAGTTCCCGATATTGGCGTGAGATTTGACGGGATGATAACATTTCCGGATAAGACCGTTTACCTGCCCGTACTGCCCTCACAGGTGAATAAATCAGGAAAAGGCGAAGTCGCAGCAACTTATCCCGCCAACAAAAAAATCTCTGACAAGCCCGAAGTCATTGTTTTTGACACAAATCTGGCACTTTTAAAAGTAATCAAAAATAAACAGGGCAAACCGAGCTTTACCGACACAAAAAACATCCCGCTCGGCGTAAAAACGGGGCTTTTACCGCAGGACATGCTCGTTCCGCCGGGAATGGTTATTCCTGATGATATGAAAATAATTATGGGCGATTTGGTTATCCCGACGGTAAGTTCTTACGTAAATACAATGTTTACGCCCGAGCCGGCAAAAGAAAAAGAGAAAAATCTCGTAAAAATCGAACCGGTAGAAGAATTAAAAGGCAAAACTTTCCTGATTACAACGCTCGATTCAAACCTTGTTAACGTTGTACCCACAAATTCAACAATTCCGGACTACACGCTGCGCCTTGACAGCCTGCCGAGGTTTATTGAGCCGGTTGAAAATGACAATTACATACTTGTTGCATCCAGAGGCAAGACTTACATTGATGTTGCGGACATAAAACATGAAGTTCTGGCTAAAAAAATCGACCTTTCGTTCCACCCGTCGGAAATAATCATCGACAACAACAGAGCGTTCGTTGCTGTATCAGATGACAGCTCAATTTTCGTCGTGGATTTAAAATCAATGACCGTAATCGAAAAAATCAAGCTAAAAGGCTACCCGAAACATATTGTCATGGACGCAAACAAAAATTATATTGCTTATGCGGACAAAACCTCGGGCGATATCTTCACGCTGGACATCGCAGGCAAATTTTATGACAACACTTTCACTGTCAACTGCCCGAATGTCTCAAAAATCTACGCAAAAGACAATCTAATTTACGCGCTTTGCAGAACCGAAAACAAATTAAAAGTTATTGACACAAAAATCAACGAAATAATTTACGAACAGGAATTAGGCGCAAAACCCGTTGATATGATTGAACATAACGGCAAACTTTACATTGTTTCCGGAAATAACGAGCTTTGCGTGTTCAATCTTGAGGATTATCAGGTCGAAATGACCAAAAAGCTTGAAACAAAAGGCTTTACGAACAAAATAATTCCCGTTCCGGACAGCAGCTATGCTGTTATCACAAATGCTTCCGATAAAAAGTATTTTGTTTACGATTTGGACAAAAACGAAGTCGTACAAACCGTTCCCACGGCAATCAACATATATAATATAAAATTAATAAACAAAGTAATGAAATAATGGACGAAACTACCCGAAAAATACTCACAGAGCTCGAAAAAACGCAAAAAGAATTCTGGAATATTGCGCCGGAAACCGCTAATTTTATCAGCCTCTTTATAAAAAAAACAATGCCCGAAAAAGTGCTGGAAATAGGGACTTCTAACGGATATTCGGCAATGTGGATTGCGGACGCATTAAAATTCAACAAAAAAGGGCATTTAACTACCATCGAGTTCTTTGAAGAACGCCAGAGCGTCGCAAAAGAGTATTTTAAAAAGACAGGTCTGGAGGATTTGATTACTCCGTTGCAGGGCGCGGCGATTGAGGTGATTAAAAAGCTCGATTTTGTGCCTGATTTGGTTTTTATCGATGCAAACAAAGCCCAGTATATCGACTATTTCAACCTTTTGAAAGACAAAATGGCAAAAGGTTCGGTAATTCTTGCGGATAATGTGCTTTCGCACGAAAAAAAGGTTCAGCCTTTCGTAAATGCTATAAAATCAGCGCCAGACTGGCAAGCAGAGATTCTTCCGCTTCCTGCGGGGCTGCTAATCGGGGTCAAAATAGCTTAATATTTCTTAATATTTCCTTTCAAAAGGCAATTTCTTTGCCATGAATGTTTTTATTTAAATAAGAGGAATTATAAACACGGGAAAGGGATATTTTTATGTCAGGAATTGGTTCAATGATGATGACTCCATCGACAGCAGAAATGTACACAAAAATCCTTGCAAACATGGCAGAGATGAACAAACAGCATGCTGAAGTGATGAAAAAATATGCCGAATCCCAGACTGAAGCTAAAAAAGTTGAATATAAACAGCAGCTTGAAGCCCTTGAAAAGCAAGAAGCTGTTGAAAAAGAGCAGTTTGTTGCACAGGCAACGCAAAAACAGACAGTTCCGGTAACAGAAGACGGAAAAGACGACGGAAAAATCTCTTTCTGGAGCAAACTCAAAAATATGGGCAAAGGCGCCCTCAAAACCGTAAAAGGCATGTTCTGCGACGAAAACGGATTCAGCATAAAACGCACTTTAACAACAGTTGGCGTTGCAGCAGCAGGCGCAGCGTTAATCGCAGTTACAGGCGGCGCAGCAGCTCCCGTACTGGTTGCAGTCGGCGCAGGTTTGGGCGCACTCAACATAGGAAAAGGCGCAATTAAAGCAGCAGCCGCAAAAACCGACGCCGAAGCCGAAGCAGCATGGCAGGAAATCGGCGGAGGAACACTTGAAGTCGGTCTCGCAATGACAGGCGCCAAAGCAGCCTCAGGAAAAACCTTTACAGGCGGAAAAATCTCACAAACTTTAAAAGCAACAGGCGATTGCGTTAAAACAACAGGAAAATACGTTGTAAAAGGCGTACGCCATCCTCAAAAATCCTACAGAGCAGCTTCCGAGTTCATGAAAACAGAAGGAAAAGCCAACTGGGAAGCAATTTTCAAATCAAAAAATGCAAAAGAAAACAAAATTGCGCAAATTGATAAAAGATATGCAAAAGAAATCGAAGGCTACCAAAAACAGCAGCAAAAACTCCTTGATGAGTTGACCGAACTCAGAAAAGACGCAACCAAAAATGCTGAAAAAATCACTAAAAAAGAAGCAGAATACAACGCGCTCAACGAAAAAATCGAAAACGCCGAAATCTTAAGAAAAACAAATGAAGCTGATTATTCAGGCGTAGTGGATGATTTCAAAGCTATAAACAAAGAAGTTTACAGACAGGCTATGGACGAATACGCTGATTTGAGCACCAGAGGCACTCTTACACCCAAAGAAACAGCCAGACTTAATGAAGTTGAAGCGCTCATAACGAAAGCAGTTAAAGAACAGGGCTACCTTGAGGGTTCAAACGGCAGCAGCTTAGCAAGAAATCTCACAGCAAAATATTTGAAAGAACAGATTTCAATGGCAAAAGAAAGAATTGCCGAGCTCAAAGGGAAAAAATCACTTACAGACGCAGAAAAAGCAGAACTCAAAGCGCTTAAGGAAGATATCAAAGCAACTGAAAAAACAGTAAAAGATATTGAAGCTGTATATGATATTGAGGTCAGAACCCAGCAAATCCAAAACGCAAACAACAGAATTGCGCAGCTCAAAACCAAAAAAGAGCAGCTTGCAAACGAAATCAAAGCAAAAGAAGCGCAAATCAAAGCAGAATCAGATTTGGCGAAGAAAACAGACCTCAACAAAGAGCTCAAAGAACTTCAGGCAAAAGATTCAAGAATCGACGGGCTCATCAGCGACAACGAAAGCATGATTACAAGCGCAAAACGCGCACTTCACAAAGAAAACACGGCTGCATTCATCAAAACAACAGCAAAACCGCAGGGATTGCAACTCGCAAACGCAACAGCAGCAACAAACGGTTTCCTTTTCGGAACAAAAGTTACCCCCGAAATGCAGGAAGTAACAGTAAAAGCGGAAAAATACGATGAAATGGCTCAACAGCTTGAAGAAATGCAGGCAGCAAGAAGAAAACAGCTCGAAACATACTACAAACAGCAAACAACAACGAATCCGATAAACATCTTTTCCGGTATGAATATGGGCACAAACCCGCTGATGTACTTCAACACACAAATTCCGGAAATAATCTAGACCACCCGTATAATGCCATATACACGCCAAAAGGTAAGAAAGAAATTTCTTACTTTTTTGGTATTTTAGGGGGGATTTTGCTTTTTTGCGGGGTGATTGTGACATTTTGTCCCTCTCCCCGCCCCTCTCCCGTCAAACGAGGGAGATTTTACCCCTCTCCGATGGGAGAGGGTGCCCGAAGGGCGGGTGAGGGCTGTTTTTTGGGGGAGTTAGGGGTATTTTTTGGGGGATATTGCCTTTTGAAGAGTTGATTGCGGTAGTTTGCCCCCTCTCCCCGGCCCTCTCCCGCCGGGCGAGGGTGATTTTACAGTGAGAATAAAAAAGCGGACAAATTTTGCCCGCTTTTTGCATATTATATATTTATTTTAGTTGTATGCAGTCATTGATTCCGTATAAATTGCCTCAACTATTTCCTTTGTCGCATGATTGGGCGCAATGCTCAAAAGCGCGTCCAAAGACGGCGTTGTAAAGCAGAGATTCGTAAGTTTTTCAACATCAGCTTTGCAAAAACCGTCATCCTCGAGTTTTTGAGTAACCCCGACGCTTTGGAGCCATTTTTCAACGAGTTTTGCGGCTTTTTCAGCTTCATCAGGGCTGCCGGTCAAGCCAGGTGCAATAGGTTCAAGAATATCAGCAAGTGTTGCTGCTTTATCTTTATAAATGTACTTAATTACCGCAGGAAGAAGCATTGCAAGCCCCAAACCGTGCGACAATTCAGGTTTAACAGCGCTCAGCGGGTGTTCAAGAGCATGCGTATAATGCAGCATACCGTTATCAAACCCGACACCGCCCAAAAGTGACGCATACAGCAAATAATATCTCGGTTCCGGGTCTTCAAGGTTCTCGATTGCTTTAGGCAGGTATTTTGCGACCAATTTGATGGTTTCTTTTGCAAGCGTTATTGAGTACGGCGACGCAACCTTTGAAGTTGCAGCCTCAACAACGTGGTTTACAGCGTCGATTGAGGTGTAAAGCGTCTGATTTTTTGAAAGTTTTGTCATTAACTGCGGATCGTCGATTGCATAAGACGGATAAATGCAATCATAAGCAATTGCAGGCTTGAATTCCTTTTCCGGATAAGTTGCAACGGCGAATCTGTTCACTTCTGTACCCGTGCCGTGTGTAAGGTTAATTGCAACAATCGGAGCCGCTTTTTCAGGGGCAAACTCAAATTCATAAAGCTGTGTAGCTGTTTTTTCGGGGTATTCCATAAGAATTGCAACGCTTTTCCCCGTATCAATAGGAGAACCGCCGCCGATTGCGATAACTGCCTTTGCGCCGAACTCAAGAGCCATTGCTTTTGCTTCGTCAATGTTATGTGTAGTCGGGTTCGGGGTTACTTTTGCGTAGTTTACATAGCCGATTCCGTGTTTTTGGAGCGCTTTTTCCACGTAATCCCATGCTCCGGTGATTTTATAAGCACCTTTACCGGAAACAACGATAACTTTATCCACGCCTTTTTTCTTGAGGTCAGCAGAAATATCGTCAATTTTCTCAATTGCGCCAACACCGAAATAAACATTGGGTTTTACGCGTAATTCTTTAACTTCGCGGATGTTAATGTCTTTTTCCCACATAATTTTCTCCTTTTCTATCCAATAAGTGCAATTTTACTTATCTGTATCTGTCATAATAAGTCTGTTCCGGGTGTGCCGAGTTAGACAGGACGATTTCCCTGTACTCGTTTTTATCAATATCAACGCCCATGTTTTTTATTTTGATTTCGGGGATTTTTTTAGTTTTTTTGTTCGGTTTGTTCATTTTGAACTCCTTTTACAGGATTATTATAGTACAAATTTCAGAATAATGGGAAATTTGTTGGGGTGGGGGTTGATAGGCGTGGGCGTAAATTGAGTAATTTTCCTTTTTCGTTCCGATTCCCCCGGGCATGCAGCGTTTTTTGCGATTATTTCAAGATTTTTGAGCCCTCCTCCATAGTCACTGCAAAGAAAAATTACTCAATTTACTTATCACGGGATTTTAGGTTCAATTCTTGCAAAGATGGCTAAAATCGCATAAATTTTTGGCTTGTAAGGGCAAAATCAAAACACTTCCGACATGAAACGGGGCTGTGCCCCTAAGCAACCACTTCAATCATGACAAAAACGCATGAGTCTTCCGCCCTCAACAGCAAAATCCAAACACTTCCAACATGAAACGGGGCTGCGCCCCTAAACAAACACTTCAATCGTGACAAAAATACATGAATCTTCCGCCCAATATAAAAAAAATAAATTTGTGTTTTTGGGAGGATAATATTACAATAGAGGGATGGAAGACTAAGGAGAAAGACATGAAAAGTTATAGAGTAGAGGAAATTAGTGAAATTGTCGGCGGAATTTTGACAAAGGTATCAGATACGTCGATAACAAAACTTATGCCCCCTTTGTTGGCTGACGAAAACACACTTGCGCTGGCACTTTCTGAAGAAGAAATTGACAACCTTGCAAAAACAAAAGCAAAAGCGGCGCTTGTCCCGCTCGGCGTGAATATTGAGCACCTTTCAACGATTGAAGTAGAAAGACCGCGCCTTGCAATGATGAAACTGCTTCATCTTTTCTACTCAGCACCTGACGCACCGGTCGGAATCCACCCGACAGCTTACATTCACCCCGAAGCCGAACTCGGCGAAAACGTTTCTATCGGCCCGAACGTAGTCGTAGGCAGAAATTCCAAAATCGGCAACAATTCAAAACTTCTTGCCAACTGCTATGTCGGTAAAAACTGCACAATCGGCGAAAACTGCCTCTTCCACGCAGGCTGCTGCATAGGCGACAACTCACACATCGGAAACCGCGTAATCTTCCAGCACCACGTAAGCATAGGCGCTGACGGATTCAGCTTTGTAACAGAAAATCCCGATGTTATTGAACAGGCGCGCAAAGAAGGTCAGGTTGTTGACCAGAATGTTAATCAAAAAGTTTACAAAATCCCGTCTATCGGCGGCGTAGTAATCGGCGATGATGTCGAAATCGGCGCTAACTCCTGCGTTGACAGAGGAACAATCGAAAATACCGAAATCGGTGCACAAACAAAAATCGATGACCTTGTAATGGTCGGTCACAACTGCAAAATCGGAAAAGCCTGCATGCTCGTTTCACAGTGCGGTATTGCCGGAAGCTGCAAAATCGGCGACAGGGTCGTTATTGCAGGTCAGGCAGGCATGGCAGACCATATTGAAATCGGAAGCGACTCAATTGTTATGGCTAAGGCCGGCGTAACAAAAAGTTTCCCGGAAAAATCAATAATTATCGGCGCTCCGGCTGTTCCGAGAAAAGATTTCATTAAACAGCTCAAAGCAATGAAAGCAGCAGAAGAAATCGCTTCAAAATTCAAAAAATACGAACATCTTCTTGCCCAGTTTGAACAGGACGCAGAATAATGACAAAAACAATCTCAGAAATCAAAGAAATCTCATCACAGGCGCTTATGACAGGCGCTCCGTCAACAGCAGTGCTAAAACCGTCAGAAGAAAAGGGAATCCGCTTTCATTTTAACGGAAAAACCGTCACAGCCTCGGTTGACAACGTAGTTTCAACAGAACACTGCACTGTAATCGGCGATAAAGATGTCCAAATTATGTTGATTGAGCATTTTATGGCTGCATGCGCGATTTGCGGAATTGACGCGATTGACGTAGAACTTTCGCACTTTGAATTGCCGATTCTCGACGGCGGCTCAAAAAAATGGGTCGAATTAATGGGCGGGGCCCACAAATCCGACGCCGCATACACAATCAGCGAGCCGGTAAGCTATTTGAACGGCAAAACCCACCTCGTAGTGCTTCCTGCGGATGAATTGAGAATCACATACGGCGTAAATTTCAACCATCCGGAACTTAACCACAGATGGGTAAGCTTTGACGGCACAAATATTGACGAAATTGCCGAAGCAAGAACTTTCGGATACCTGAAAGAGCTCGAAATGCTTCAGGCTGCCGGATATGCCAGAGGCGTAAGCATTGAAAACACCGTCGGGCTGACAGAAGACGGTTACACAACGGAACTATTGAGCAGTTTTGAGCCGGCAAAACACAAAATCCTCGACTTAATCGGCGATTTTTACCTCACGGGCTTCAATCCGCTGAATTTGAAAGCTGAAATCATCGTGAAAGAAGCAGGTCATGCTGTTCATGTTAAAACAGCAAAAATATTGAAAGATAAGATTAGATAAGGAGTTATAGATGACAGAAGAAGTTTTAAGTTTTGATATTATGGAAATCATGAGCATGATTCCGCACAGATATCCGTTTCTTCTCATTGACAGAATTACGGAATGTGTACCGGGCAAATATTCCAAAGGTTACAAAAACCTCACAATGAACGAGCCGTTCTTTCAGGGGCATTTTCCGGGTAATCCGATTATGCCGGGCGTTTTGCAGGCTGAAGCTCTTGCACAAATGGGCGCAGGAATCCTTATGACAACCGAAGAATACAAAGGAAAACTCGTTGTATATGCAGGAATCGACAATTGCAGATTCAAAAGCATTGTCCGCCCGGGCGACAGACTTGATATGCACGTTGAACTGACAAAAGTAAGAGGCCCGATTATCAAAGCTCACGGAAAAGCAACGGTAGATGGGAAAACAGCCGTTGAAGCTGATATGATTTTCTCCGTAGTATAGTGAAAGTGTGAAAATATGATTGACAAAAGAGCGATAATTTCCGATGACGCACAAATCGGACAAAATGTAACAATCGGAGCCAACGCGGTAATCGGCGAAAATGTAAAAATCGGTGACAATGTAATAATTATGCCGAATGCGTATCTTGAACACTGCGAAATCGGCGACGGCACATTAATTTCGCCGTTCGCAAGCATAGGAACAGCCCCGCAGGATTTGGGCTACAAAGGCCAGCCGACAAAATCCATTATCGGCAAAAACTGTATAATCAAAGAATATGCAACAGTTAACCGCGCTGCAACCGAGGGCGACGCAACAATCGTCGGCGACAAATGCATGCTTATGACCTCAACCCATGTTGCTCACAACTGTGTGCTTGAAAATGAAGTAATCATGGCGAATCTGGCGACAATCGGCGGACATTGCCATGTGGGGTTCGGTGCATTTATCGGTGGAATGAGCGTTTTCCATCAGAACGTCAGAATCGGTGAAATGTGCATAGTAAGCGGATTTTCAGCAGCAAGAATGGATGTTTTGCCTTATTGCAAAGGCGAAGGGCGCCCTCCGATTCCTCATGGAATCAATTCTATCGGCTTGAAACGCAGAGGGATTCCGCTCGAAACAAGAGAAAACCTCAAACATGCCCTCAAAATCCTCAAATCCGGCGAATACTTGATTTCTGTAGCATGCGACGTGATTGAGCAGGAAGTTCCTCAAGATGAATACGTAAAAAAATTCGTAAAATTCATCAGGGAATCAAAAAGAGGCATAACCCTGAGAAAAGCAGAAAATACACTTTGTTAAGAAAAAAGGAGCATTTCGCTCCTTTTTTTAAGTTTTAAGCACAAAAAAACAGCCCGAAAGCTGTTTTTTTCGTAAATACTTGCGATTCAATTATACAGCGCGCTGTACTTTTCCGGCTCTAATGCAGGAAGTGCAAACGCTGATTCTTTTTACAGTACCGTTTTGGTTCACTTTAACAGTTTGGAGGTTAGGTTCTTGTCTGTGAACGTTTTGTTTATGTGAAAAAGAAATTTTTGCTGCTTTGATTGCTGTTTTACCGCAGATTTCACAATGTTTAGCCATGTGTTAGTCCTTTCAACATTCGATTGATAATTTAAGGATAGCGTGAAAGGGTTGTAAAATCAAGCACCCTCCCAACTCTCTTAAAATTACTTAATCAGTTCTTTCATTTCTTTTACAGCCCCGAAAAGTCCGTCAAATACCGATTTTGCAATAATATTATGCCCGATATTCAATTCAACAAGCCCCTCAATTTCATGCATTCTGTGGACATTTTCATATGTGAGCCCGTGTCCTGCATTCACCTTGAGCCCGAGGTTTTGGGCGAGTTTTGCTGCATTTTTCAGTTTTTGAAATTCTATTTCTTCCGAATCTGTACCATAAGCCTCGGAATATGCGCCGGTATGGAGCTCAATGAACTGCGCACCGGTTTTTGCAGAGGCTTTTACCTGTTCTTCGGACGGGTCAATAAAAAGGCTCACGACAATCCCTGCGTCAACGAGTTTTTTCACAAAAGGAGTTATTTTTTCAAGCTGACCGGCAACATCGAGCCCGCCCTCTGTTGTTAACTCCTGCCTTTTTTCCGGAACGAGGCAGCAATTAGCGGGAAGAAGCTCCAGAGCGATTGCGCCCATTTCTTTTGTGACCGCCATTTCGAGATTTAAGCGAACTTTGAGGATTTTTTTCAAAGCAAAGACGTCCTCATCCTTAATATGACGCCTATCCTCGCGAAGATGAGTTGTAATCCCGTCAGCGCCTGCTTTTTCGCAGATTCGGGCTGCTTCAATAATTTCCGGGTCTTTTCCGCCTCTGGCATTCCTCAAAGTCGCTACGTGGTCTATATTTACGCCTAATAACATCTTAATTCCTCTTTTTTTAATATTTCAGCCAAGAATATTATATCCCAAAATAAAAACCGGAGAGAAACAAGTATTGAAAATTTTTTCTTAGTGATATAATAAACTTACCGGAACGATTGAGCATCGTTTTGCGAGAGGAAAGTAGCATAAGCACTGCCACTGCTCGTTGATTTTGAAAAGTGAATAATATAATGGGTGAGTGGCACTCTGCCGAGCAAAACGATTGAGTATCGTTTTGCGAGAGGAAGGTAGCGCAAGCGCTGCCACTGCTCGTTGATTTTGAAAAGTAATATATAATGGGTGAGTGGCGCAGTGGTAGCGCAGTTGACTCTTAATCAATTGGTCGTGGGTTCGAATCCCACCTCACCCATTTTTAAGTGTTATTTATCTTTCCGGGATGTTTCCACCTCGTGCAAAACCTCATAAGGGTCAACCGAGTGGATTGTTGATTGCTCAAGTTTTGCCGGAGCAGCCTCTGTTGAGGGCAAAGGCGCCGAGGGTTGAGTCTGGTTTTTTATTTCAACCTCTTGAGCGGGAGGATTTTGTGTATTTTCGGCATTTACCGGCTCATCAGTCCGGTTTTCACTTTCGTTTTCGTTTTCTTCTTCCTCATCTTTGAGTTTAAACTTCAGCATGAACAGCTCGTCCTTTTTCAAAGTTATTTCTTTGCCCTCCTCAACGTAGGAAACGAAAGAATCCTTGTATATTTGCGTTGCACCTGATTTCAGGCGGTTGCCGTCAGGATTTTTAACAACGCCCTTTGCAAATGAAACCGCCTGCCCGAGGAAAGGAACTTTTAAAACCTGCCCGCCGACAAAAGTTGCAGCAGATAAGGTCATGCCGGCAGCGTCGAGCTCTTTATACGGGGCATATTTTCCCCAGAAGTTTGTATTGTCTTTAATTTCGACCATTTTGCCGTTATATGAGTAACTTGTCGGGCGAAATTTAAAAGTCGCGTTTCTTTTGCCCCTTGTTGGAGGTTTTACGTCAAAAATATCGCCTTTTATAATCGTTCCTTCCTCAAAAACCATTCCGTTATCGAGCTCTGTACGTACCAGAACCATAACTTTGAGTGTATCAGAGGGTTTTTCCGTTGTGAAATCCTGCATTGAGGAAACTTTCATAGAAAGCGCACATGCCGGCATGGCAGCAATTATCATTAAAGCCAAAGTCAGAATAAATCTTTTCATACATTCTCCTGATATCAAGTAATTTCAATCATAGTCTTATTATACATATTTTTTCGCTGCGCTCAAATATTTATCAAAAAAAGTGTTGAAAAAAATTTTTTAGCAAATTATAATCAATATACACAATTAAATAAGGCGATTGGGATCGTAGCTCAGTTTGGTTAGAGTGTCTGCCTGTCACGCAGAAGGTCGCGAGTTCGAGCCTCGTCGGTCCCGCCATTTTAAAGAAGCCATAAGGCTTCTTTTTTGTAGGCTTAAAAAACAGATTTTACATTTTTAGGAAGCATATATGCTTTTTATAGTATATCAGGACAATTGGGATGGGTGTTTTTCGAAAGAAACTCCGAAATGTTAGGAATTTAAGGCTAGTTTATAGTGTTGAGATTTGATGGTCTTTTCTTGCACTTTTGTCTCAATTTTTGCACTAATTTTCATTGATATTCTGTCATATTAAATTTATTTTTGCCTTTATCCTGCTTGGAGTTTGAATTTTAGCCCTAAAACTTTTAGTGCAAGATTTGTCCGGTTTGAATTGTCTTTCAGTTTGA
Source organism: uncultured bacterium (assembly GCA_900547155.1). Lineage (GTDB taxonomy): Bacteria > Cyanobacteriota > Vampirovibrionia > Gastranaerophilales > Gastranaerophilaceae > Spyradomonas > Spyradomonas excrementavium. Next base: position 54,058 of record URFH01000002.1, read on the forward strand.
TATGTGTAGAAATGTCTCTAGGATTGAGATTTAGGACTTGATTTATCCCGAAAGGTGAGCAATGAATGTGTATGCAAAGGAAATACACATGGCAGAATTCACATCTGAAAAATCAAAACAAATTGCACTCGCAAGATTAGATTTAATCCACAAATGGCTTGAGTTTAGGAAGAAATCAACAAATAAACTTCAATCCGATTACGATTTTGTTAAATTGCACAATACTTCAAATGCTCACTTATATAAAATTCTAGGCAAAATATCCCGAGGAAGTTTGCATCGTTGGCTTTCAATGCTAAACGGAATCGAAGATTATACAAAGCTTTTACCACAATATAAATATAGTAGTGTTAATGATTACAGAACCATACTTAATGATGAAGAAATCAAAATATTTATGGGTTTACTTCTTCATCCCAACAGGCTTTGTATCGGCAAAGCAATCGCACTTACAAAATACAAGCTCAAAGAGCAAGGTCAAAGTTTCATCCCTGCAGATATTACTTTTAGAAGATATGCAAAGTGGTTTAAAGACAATAATTACGACAAATGGGTGTTAGCTCGAGACGGTGAAAAAGCACTGTCAGACAAAGTCGAACCGTATATCAAAAGAGATGCAAGCCTGCTTGATGTCGGGGATATTTTAGTCGCAGACGGTCATAAACTTGCATTTAAAGTGATTAACCCGTTTACGGGCAAGCCTTGTCGAGCAACCTTAGTCGGATTTTTGGACTGGAAATCAACCGCACTTGTAGGCTATGAAATCATGCTTGAAGAAAACACCCAATGTGTTGCAAGTGCTTTAAGAAACGCAATAATAAACCTCGATATGATACCGAAAATTGTCTATCAAGATAACGGCAGAGCCTTTAGAGCAAAGTATTTTACCGATGATAAAGGGTTTACCGAACTAGGTTTTCAGGGATTGTATTCAAAACTCGGGATTGAAACGGTATTTGCAAGACCATATAATGCAAGGTCAAAGGTTATTGAGAGGTTCTTCAAAGAATTTCAAGAAGGATTTGAAAAACTAATGCCAAGTTATGTCGGCTCATCAATTATCAACAAACCTGCATACTTGAAACGAAACGAAAAATTCCACTCCAACCTGCATAATGATTACATTCCAACTATAGAAGAAACAATCAAAATGATTGATATGTGGCTGAAGTTTAAGAATTCTCAGCCCTGCACAAATGCACCGAATATGACAATCACAGAGGTTTTAGAAAATCGAAAGAAACAAAATATTGATAAAAGCCTACTTGACGATTTGATGCTGGCAACTGAAGTCAAAACAATTCAGCGAAATGGTGTAAGGTTCTTAAATTGTGACTATTTTGACGAAAGATTATACGGGTTAAGAGGAAAAGTTTTAGTAAAATACAACCTGTTTGATTTGACAAGTGTAAAAGTTTTTACCCCAAAAGGTGAATACTTATGCACCGCAGATCGAGTAACCGAAACCCATCCGATGGCTAAGATTTTAGGAACGGTTGAGGATCTAGAGGATTACAAACAAAAAATTCAAAAACAACAAAAACTGAAACGGAAAACGATAAACTCGGTTAAAAAATTATTGATGAATGATGAAATGAAGTTTTTAGAATGTCATTCTGAATTTATTTCAGAATCTGCCCTGCAAGAGCCTCTGAATCAAGTTCAGGATATCAAATTCAAACCGCATTCAAATAGCCTTCAAACCCTGTTCAAAAACAATTCAGAAAAATATGAATATTTGATAAAAAATGACCCTAATAATCCTTGGATAAGTGAATTTAAAAAGACAAAGGAGTATGAATTGCTTTATGCGTAAAATCTTTGTGAAAACAAATAACGTCAGAAACTTTATCGGGCTTGTAGAAAATTTGCAAAACAAACCCAAAAACATTCCTAAAATGGGACTTGTATATGGCGAACCGGGGCTTGGAAAATCACAAACGGCGTTGTGGCTCGCCTGCAAGTATGACGGAATTTACATTCGAGCTTCAAACCTTATGACAAGCAGGTGGCTTGTCGAAGAAATCGTTAGGGAAATGGACGAACCCCCACGATATTTGACTTCGGATAATTTCAATGTCGTGATTAGCAAACTGAGCCAAAAGCCCAAAATTATTTTTGTAGACGAAATCGACTACCTGATGAATAATTACAAAAGTGTCGAGACCCTAAGAGATATCCATGACAAAACCGATTGTCCGATAGTCTTTGTCGGTATGGGCTTGGCTCACAGAAAACTTGAACGCTACAAGCACCTGTATGACAGATTTAGCGAGATTGTAAAATTCGAAACCTTTGGGGTAGAAGATTTAAGCCAAATTTTTAGTCAACTATCTGAAATACCGTTTACTCCTAATTCAATTGAGTACATTCACAAAAAATACAACAGGTTCAGGCAAATAGTTCAGCTTATAAATCAAATGGAAATATTTGCCAAAGATAATAATTTAACCGAGATTAATTTGGAGGTAATTCAACATATATTATGAATATTGAGAAATTAGCAAAAAGATTAAAAGAATTTACTCTCGATGAAATCGAAATGATAGCAGAGTGTGATTGTAAAACAGAACTTGAACACCTTTTGAACAATAATAAAATACTTTTTGACAAAGAAATTTATAAGTATATTGAAGAAAGAAAAAATATTGATTACACAATTATTACTGCCAATATTTTTAACAATCAGTCATTAGATTTTGGATCAGCTGTTAAATATTTTTTAGAAAATTATGCAAAACAAAATTGTACAAAAAGAACATACGAAACTTATAAATCAATATTTAGGGTAAATATTTTACCATTCTTCAGAGGAAAAATCATACAAGATATCACTATTGAAGATATAGAAGAATTTTATAAAACTTGTAAAACAAGGAATTTAGGAGTTCGTAGGTTAAAAAACACACTTACGCAATTAAATCAACTTTTAAAATATTGCAGGAATTTAGGTTTAGCCTCAAATTGCTGCTATTTTCAAGTACGACGCTTAACTGATAAAAATAAATTTAGTTTAGACAGAATAATTTTTGAGGAATAAAAATGACCAAAATGAAATATTATTACAAACAAGCTGAAAAGATGTATATTTATGACAAAATCCAACTTGAAGAAATTGGAGCAAAATTAAACATATCTCGCAGAACTTTGTTTTACTGGAGAAAGAAATACGAATGGGAGAGAAAAAGATTTGAAGCTGAGCGTAATCAGGAAATTTTTAGTAACGAGCTTTTTGTCTTTGCAAGAAAACTGATGCAAAAGATTTCTGCTGACATTGACAACGATAGACAAACTCCACAGTCTGAAATTTATTCCCTAATGAATATTTTGAAAAATTTAACCCCAATAAAGCAAAATAAAATTGCAAAACAAAAAGTTAATCCTTTAACACCAACAAAGCAATTAACTCCTAAAACTATTGGGCAAATTGAAAGAGATATTCTTGGTATTAATCTTAATTAAAAAGCTGTGGCCCTTTATATTTCGCATATAAAGACATTACATCAGCATCAAATTTCTGCCCAGATACTAACCCAGAAAATACTTCCGCAACAAATTCCATGGGGAGTTGTTGAGCATAGCGAGAAACTTTAGAACAGGTATTCTGGATTTCTGGATTGTTTTGATGTTCTTCTATGACTTTTTTAGATCTTAAAAACACTTCATCTTCTTTTGAGAGTTTATGATTTAAATGTCCTAATTCATGAATATATAATTGGTCTATATCTCTTATTAAAACAGTATTTTCTGGAATTCCTGTTATGGAAGCAATTTCTTTTAAATAAGCAATTTGCTCACCTTTATTCATTGCATTTACTTCTTGTCTTGTTTTAAATAAACCTTGCTTTTTAAGTACAGTTTGATTAGAACCTGTTTTCATTATTTTTTCTATTGTAACAATTGGGTGTCTGCGGATTTGACTTTGTAGATCAACAAAATAACCAATATAGCAAGTATAAAGTTCTAATTTATCTGCGAAATTATTTTTATCACTAGATGCATTTAGTTTTTTTTCAAGTTCCAATGTTGTATCATTTTTTAAGAAATCAGGAATACGAATTTTACCGTCAATATCTATGTTGAGCATACCTATGCCTTTTAAATCTTGAACGATATTTTTAATATTAGAATCAATATTATCTAAAAAACATCTGTTTATTGAAATACTTGGTGTTGTTGCATCTTTACATGCGATGCCGCCAGAATGCTGAGGAATCTTTCGGAAAATAATATCTTCTGGCAAATCAGCTTTTCCATCAGTTGCAATTAAAACTTTATGCATTGCCCGCTTGAAATTTTCGTACAATTTAACTTCTCTAGTGTCTAAACCTCCATTTTTAGAAAAATTAACTTTGCTTAATCTTTGTAGATAATCATTAGACTTTGGTGAGTATTCCATTTTGATATCAAATTTTTTGTTGTATTCTCGTGAAAATTCACTGTATTTTCTAAAATATTCTTGTTGTAATGCGTGTTTTTCTTCACCCGCAGGCATTTTTTTAATCTCATCACGTATTGCTACAAAATCTTCTCTTGTGCTTGCTCTAGATAATTTTAAATTTATATCATCAATTCCACCGACAGCTCTTCTATATTCTTCGACAACTATATCGCCACGTCTCATTGCTTCTGCTTCTACTGCTTGTTCTTTGTATTTGCGATATCGTTGGCTTGTAACATCAACTTTCCCTGTCTTAGGATCAGCAGGTTCAATATAATTTTGCCAACTATCAGCATATTCTTTAGCCTGTTTTCTTGATAATTCGGTTACAGGGGCATCTTCATATTTGTTTAAAACATATAATAAATTATCAGTACCAACTTCGGTTGAACTTAATTGCTCAAGTAGAGCATTATACATTGGATGGTCTTCATCAAGATTTCTAATTACTTCTTTCCATTGTAAGAAATGGTCAAGCTCGTGTGCTATCGCACCAAAGAGTTCAGCCTTATCCCCATTTTGCCAATTACGATTTATAAAAACAGTATTTGATTCTAAATCATAATAATTATCATTGCCAATTACCAATTTAATTGATGAATCCTCTAGTCCCATTTCTTCTTTTAAGATTTGAAATCCATTTTCTAAAAATTTGTCAGTATCTTTAATTTTATTTAACTCTGCAATATCACCTGCCCTATTTCTTACAATATTTCTGAATCCTTCATCAGTTTCTGTAAATGGTGTTATATCAGAAGCAAGTATACCTTTTGGAATATGAATTTCAGCATCAGGAGTATTAACAGATTCTTCTGCTGCTTTATCGTTTATTTTTACAACAGTTTCATCATCATTTACCTGAACTTTATTTCCATTAGCATCTATATCAACATTGTCTTTGCCAAAAGCTTTCTGTGCACCTTTACCAACCGCTTTCATACCACCGCCAATAATCGGTGACATAATTGCACCGCCTACGAAACCTTCAACGGCAGAATTACCGATATCTTCTAAGCTGCCTCCGTCATAGGCAGTTCTGAAAGCATTATCAACTGCTCCGCCGACTGCCCCATCAGTTGCAGTTTCTGCAGCAAAGGCAAGTCCTCGTTTTGCTGCATTTCCTCCAACATATTCATATCCCGTTGGATTTGTAAGCATTGTTTTAACTGTTTGTTTCACGCCGCCTTTTGCTGCTTCTTGTGCAACCTCTTTTCCGACCTGTTTAACAGCTTGCACTCCGAGTTTTGTTGCAACCGTCTTACCAGCAGCACCGCCTAAACCACCTGTTATCGGGGCTATCATACCCGAAAACACACCTGTTGCGGCATCGTGTTTTGCATCTTGGAGTGTATATTCTCTTCCTCCGGTGGCAGCGTCCGTCGCTTTAAGACCTGTTTTAATTACAGCTCCGCTTGCACCCGCAGCAACTACACCGACAGCAATACTTGCTCCGCCCGTAAATGGAGCCGCTGCTACGGCAGCGGTATAAATTCCAACGGCTGCAATACCCGATACAATATCCGCCGTTATATCCACTGCCATTTCCTGACCTTCATTGTAGCCTTGCAATGCTATTTCTGATTTTAGTTTGATTTCACCCTTAATAAATTTTTCAAGATTTTCGGGGGTATAATCAACCCCCGTCAATTCTTTAAATATCTCCGGACGTTTTTGTTCATTGCTGTTAAATTGCTGCAGCAGTTTCTTTTCTGTTTCTTGTTGTTCTCTTACCTTATCAGAGCTGTCTCCAATCCCTGTTAAGTTTTTAAACCCGCTCCAGGCAGTGCCGATAAAACCATTGCTGTCTTCTGATTTTTCTAAATCAACGGTTACTTTATTAATACGGTTTTCCAGTGTTTTATTAAGGTTATATGTTTTACCGTCTGTACCTTTAATATTGACATCAGTATTTTCTACACGCTTAAAGTAGCTTCCTTTTAGTTCCGTGCCGTCTGCAGCATAATATTTTGTTTTTCCAGCTTTAGTTACGGAATATCGACCGGATGGTCTTACGTCAATTTTACCTTCCTGTTTTTCAAAATACTCTCTCTTAAGTTCCACACCATCTGCGGCATAATATTTTGCTGTACCATCTTTGATGACAATTTTCCTGCCGGATTTAAGGTTTATTGTTCTAGATTTTGTTTGTTTCTGAACTGTTAAACCTTGATTATCTACATTGCTTTGAGAATTTGAATAAATCGAAACCTTTTGTGCTTCTGAAAGTGTAACCTCGCCATTTTCAACCATAACGGACAAAATCTGCTTATCTGATAAGCCATTTAGTTTCGGATTAGCCTGTCTATACTGCTGAATTTTTTGTTCTATACTTAATCTTTCTGACATCGCACACCTTTTAATCTTGAATGTAACAAAATGACAATTTTGTTACATGTGCTACGCATGTAGATATTTGGTCGGCAGACATTTGCAAAATTACTTTACCTGTTTTCACATTTATTGTCTGCCTCAAATTTTACCTACTAGTTTAGACACATAATGTATATCGGCATTTTTCTGGAAAACTTTAAGATTTTAGAGATAATTTTTACAATTTGACTTAAATTGTTACAATTCATAGACAGAATGCATTCAGCCGAGAATCAATAATATCTTGGTTAATTCCTATATATCGCAGTGTAACACTCGGTGCAGAGTGATTAAAGATACACTGAAGCAATGCAACATCCTTATTCTCCTGATAAAAATGGTAACCAAAAGTTTTTCTGAGTGTATGTGTCCCTATGTGTGCTGTAATTCCTGCATTAATACAAGCGTTGCAAATTATTCTATATGCCTGAATTCTGCTGATTGGCTTTCCCCCTCTCTGGCTTGAAAACAGCCATTCAGTATCAGCCTTGTGATAAATAAATTCATCAAGTTCAGCTTTAAAAGATTTTGTTATTGGGAAACGCTTATATTTATTAGTCTTTTGCTCAATTAGTTCAATATATTTTTTATCTTTAACATCCGCAACTTTTAATTTAAGAATATCCGAAATTCTCAATCCGCTGTTTATCCCCATTAAGAATAACAAGTAGTTACGACTGCCGTGTTCTTTTAAAATTCGTTTTACAATTTCAATTTTTTCTTTGTCCCTAATCGGCTCTACGCATACCATTTAACCATTCTCCTTTACTGTTACACATCTTACCTCTGAATATCTAAAACATATCCAAATATGTAACGTTTTGGATGAGTAATAATTGACAATCAGGTATAAATAATATATTATATAGGTCATATTGGGTCTAATTGGGTATTATTATGCTAGAGAATCTTGATATTAAAATAACTAATCAGATGTTATCAATTATCTCTGAAATTGACGAGTTTAAAGGTTCTTGGAAACTTCTGGGACAAATGGCACCTGAAAAATTACAGGCGCTGAAAAAAGTTGCAACTATAGAAAGTGTTGGATCTTCCAACCGTATTGAAGGGAACAAATTATCTGATAAACAGGTTGAAGAATTGCTTTCAAGGATTAACAAACAATCCTTTGCCAATCGAGATGAAGAAGAAGTTGCTGGATACGCAAAGTTAGCTGATACCATTTTTGAAGATTGGGAAGTTATTCCGTTATCGGAAAATTATATAAAACAATTACATAAAATTTTGCTTGAATATTCTTCTAAAGATGAAAAACACAAGGGCGAATATAAAAAAATATCAAATGCTGTAGCTGCTTATGACAGTGAAGGTAGAGAATTAGGCGTTGTCTTTGAAACCGCAACACCTTTTGAAACACCGTTAAAAATGCAGGAACTTATTGATTGGACTAATAAAAATTTGATTGACAGATTTTACCATCCGTTAATTGTTATTGGAGTTTTTGTAGTTAATTTTTTGGCAATTCACCCGTTTCAAGATGGAAATGGCAGACTTTCACGTGCTTTAACAAATCTTTTATTACTAAAGTCAGGATATTTGTATATTCCGTATAGTTCAACAGAATCAATAATTGAAGATAACAAAGAAGCTTATTACAGAGCCTTAAGACAAACACAAACAACCTTAAATGGTTTGCCGAATTATGAACCGTGGCTAATGTTTTTCCTAAAAACTTTGCAAAAACAAAAAATAAGACTCGAATATAAACTTGAGCATCCGGTACAGAGAAAAGCTTCAAATCTTGATTTGCCGGAAGTTTCTGCAAAAATTATGGAAGTCTTTGAAACTAAAGATCGCGCAACGATTTCAGAGTTATCTGGATTAACAGGTACAAACATTAACACAATCAAAAAACACCTTGCAAACTTGGTTGAAAATAATTACCTGATAAAACATGGCAAAACAAGAGGTGCATGGTATACAAAAAATTAGCAGACATATAAGCTAAATGGTTATATTTGTGATAATATTGTTCTATAAAGGTTAATTATATAGGTAGAAATGAAGCGTATAGAAAGATGTCAAATTTTTACACCTGATGATAAGGTCAATAAATTATTAGATATCATAGGATATAAAAAAGGGTTATTAGGACAAAAATTCCTAGAAAATTCGTGTGGTGATGGATCCGTCTTAAAACATGTAGTTTCAAGATATATTAAGGACGGTATTAGTAAAAAACTTTCGCTAAAAACAATAAAAACTGGGTTGCAAGATGACATTTGGGGCTTTGAAATTGATTCTTCTAAATATAATGATTGTATAAAAACTCTGAATAAAGTTTCAGAATACTATGGGATTTATAATGTAAAATGGAATATTCATGTTGCGGATTTTTTAAAATACAAACTATCTCAAAAGTTTTCGTACATTGCCGGAAATCCTCCATATATAAATTATAGAGATCTTGAACCTGAGACTAGAGAATTTATTAAAAATGAGTTTATTACATGTTCTAAAGGAAAATTTGACTATTGTTATGCTTTCATTGAAAAAAGTCTGAATTGCTTATCTGATAATGGTAAACTCTCTTATCTTATACCAAGTAGTATTTTTAAGAATGTTTTTGCAGAAAAACTTAGAGAGTTTATTCTTCCTTCAGTCAGTAAAATATACGATTTTAAAACAGAAAAAGTCTTTTCAAAAGCTTTAGTAGCTACATCTATTTTGGTTTGTGAAAAAGGGAAAAATAAAACGCAAATTTTATACAGAAATAAAGAAAATAAAGCTTTCATCAAGATTCCCAAAAATTCTTTAAAACAAAAATGGGTATTTAAAGTGGAAGAAGCAAAAAATAAAACTGCAAAACTAAAATTTGGAGATTTTTTTAATGCTCAAATTTCTATTGCTACTCTGTTAAACAAGGCTTTTATTATAAAACCAGATGTAGGTGCTGTATTAAATTGCTGCATTGAAGAGGATGTTATAAGACCTGCTAAAAGTCCTCGCAATTTAGCATATGCAATAGATGAACAAATTATATTTCCATATTATTACGAAAATGGCAAATTAATGAAATATAAACCAGAAGAATTTGAGAAAAAATATCCTACAGCATTTCAACATTTAAAAAATTTTGAAAATGAATTAGAAAAACGAAATAAAGATACTTCTGCAGAATGGTTTGAATATGGGCGAAGCCAAGCTCTATCTCACTTAAATCAAGAAAAACTTTTAATTTCAACAGTTGTAACGGATAATATAAAGGTATATGAACTTACTAAAGAAGATATTCCTTATTCAGGTATATATATAACATCTAAAAATGGAACATCACTGGAGCAAGCAAAGCAAATTCTTAATAGTAAAGATTTTATAGAGTACGTAAATAATATAGGAATACAAGCCAGTGGAAAATCCTTACGTATTACCCCAAAAGATGTTAATAATTTTGAATTTGATATGGAGGTTGTATAAAATGGAAAAAATTACATATCAAATATCTTCAAGAGCAGCAATATTACTAGGTAGAGAAAGTGTTTCTAAGGTTGATGGAGCAATTATTGAACTTATAAAAAACACATATGATGCTGATGCAAGTTTATGTATCTTAGCTTTTGATACAGAAAATGATGCTATATTTATAATTGATAATGGTATCGGGATGACTAGAGATACTATACAAAATTATTGGATGTTAATTGGCACCGATAATAAAAAAGTTGAATATCAATCTAAAAAGAATCGTATTAAATCTGGCGAAAAAGGTATTGGTCGTTTTGCGCTAGATAGATTAGGTGAAATATGTGAAATGTACACAAAACATGAAGAATCTAGCAAAACTATATATTGGAAGACCAATTGGAAAAATTTTGAAGAATCAGGGAAAGTTATAAATGAAATTGCAGCAGATTTGGATTATTTAGATAAAGATATTAGGCTTTATATTCCGGCATATATTGTAAAAAGTGTTGATAGTGTAAACGAAAGTATTTTAGATAATTTTAAAACAGGAACAATTTTAAAAATAAGCAAATTACGGGATAAATGGACAAACAAGTCAATCGAAAAAATTATTAATATGTTATCCTATGTGATGCCAAATAATAATTCACAAGATTATAATTTATATGCAATTTCATCCATTGGTAGCGAAGCTTTATTAATTGAAAATGAAATGATTAATGAGTTTGATTATAAATTGAAATCAACTTTTGATGGTGAAAAATTTACCATAGAAATGTGGCGAAATGAATTTGATATTTCAAAAATTCCAGATGATATATTTGGTTTAAAAGAATTTAGTAATTATCCATATCAAAAAAAGGATTTTGAGAATGGAATTATTCATTTGGAACTTTCAATAGAGGAAATAATCAATAGTAGTGATACAAATATCGTTGAAACTGTAAAAAATATAGGACCTTTTTCCTTTGAGTATGTTTTTTTGAAGGCAAATACAACGGAGGATTATAAGGAACTCTATTATTACAAAGAAACAAATAATAAAAGAAGATCTTGGTTGGCAAAAAATGCAGGAATTAGATTATATCGTGATAACTTTATAATAAGACCTTATGGAGATATTAATTCTGATTCTTTTGATTGGATAAATTTAGATGCAAGGAAAGCTAGTAGCCCTGCTGGTTTGTCACATCCAAATGGCAATTGGCGTGTTCGTAATAACCAAGGATATGGTTCTGTTTTTATTTCAAGGGTGTATAATTCTAGAATTCTTGACAAATCTAGTAGAGAAGGAATTATTGATAATGAGTACTTTACAATGTTTAAAAAGGTCCTTACAGATATTATAGGAGTATTTGAAAAAGATCGTCAATACATTGCAAGACAATTCAAAAAATATAATGACAAAATAAATGATAATGAAAATAAGAAAGAAGAAGGCCGAAAATTAGCAAAGAAACTTGTTAAAAGCAATAACAATTCAAAATCTCCAAAACAAGATTCTGATGAACAAACAGAAGAATCTTTCAATGAAAAAGATGGTCCAAATGATAATTCAAAATTAGCAGAAGCACTTTTATTAATTGATCAAGAAAAAGAAGATTTGTTAACAGAATTAAAATTATTACGTTCTTTGGCTACTAATGGTTTAGTTACAACTTCTATTGTTCACGATTTGAGTGGTTTAAATTCTGAACTAAAAAAGAGAGCTGATAGATTCAAATACGTAATTACCAAAGGTGACACCAGAATGATTAATAATTATTTGGAAGACCTAAATAGAAATGATTTATTTTTAAACTCTTGGATAAATGTCGTAATAACACAATTGAAACAAGATAAACGTAAACGCAAATTAACAGATATATATTTAACAATTAAGAATTTAGAATTAATAATATTACCATTGTTAGAACAAAAAAATATAAAAATAAATATTGTAGGAGAAAAAAATACTACGTTAAAAAAAATATTTACAATTGATATTGAAAGTATTATATGCAACCTTATAATAAATTCCATTGAAGCATTCAAAAATACGAATCAGGAAAATAGGGATATTTATATTGAGATTACAAATATAGGTGAATATATAAAGATAAACTATAAAGATAACGGTCCAGGAATCTCTAAAAAATATAAAAATCCATATGATATTTTTAATTTTGGAGTTACAAATAAAATAGATAAAAATACGGGTGAAATAATTGGTACTGGTTTAGGTATGTATATTGTTGCAACTACAATAAACGAATATAATGGAAAATATAATCTTGTCAATAATGAAGATGGATTTGAAATTGAAATATTACTTCCACAAGAAAGGAAAGAGAATGGAAATATTTAATATTGCTATATTAGATGATAATAAAAGTAAGATAAATACAATAGAAGTATTGTTTATGCAACAAAATGATAAATCTACAAATTTGTATGATGAAAGGTATGCAAATTATCAATTAAAATTAATACCTATTGATGTAGAAAAGTCATATGATGAAATAATTAGTGAAATAATTCAAAATAAATTTGATGCTATAATAGTAGATTATGATTTTTCTTCTTTTGCTAAAACAACAAATAATGGTGTTTATGCCGCAAAAAAAATACAAGAAAAATTTTCAGAATTCCCTTTATTTATATTAACTGCTTATGAAGAGCGGTTATTTAAAAATGAGGTTTTTGATGCGTATCAAATATACAATTATGATAATTATATAAATAACGAAGTTGTGGCAAAAGAATTCCATTCCCATATAATTGAACAAATTTTAAAGTCTAAAAAGCAATTAGAATTATGGGAAAAGGAATTAATAGAACTGTCTAAGTCTCCCGAAAAAGATATTAATGCTCAAATATCATCCAGAATAATAGAATTAAATGATAAATTAGAAAAAGCTCTTGATGGAGAATATTCATTACCTACAAAAATTAAAGAAGATTTATATTCAAACAAATTGGATAAATTGTTAAAACAGGCTGATAAATTATTAGAGGGAAAATAATTGAAAAATATACATAAAATTAAGCCAGAAAGATCAAAAAGTGGTCAAGGATTGTCCTATAAAAATCCCAAAACAAAACTACAATTAGCAAAAGATTTTCATCATTGTTGTGGATATTGCGGAGATGCGCATCATTATACTGGAGGCATAAAAAGCTATCATATTGATCATTTTGCTCCAAAAAGTAAATTTAAAGAATTAACGGATTATTATGGAAATTTTGTATATTGCTGTCCATATTGTAATCTATCAAAAAAAGATAAATGGATTGGCAAAACCCCTTCTGAAAATATTGTTGATGGAATAGGATTTGTTGACCCTTGCTCTTTAAATTATTCTGACCATTTATATAGGACTGAAGATGGAAGTATTACTTATAGTACAACAATCGGACAATATATGTATTATGAACTAAAACTATATTTAGAACGACACCGAATTTTATATCAATTAGAGGAATTAAAAGACAAAATTAATAAAATAAAACAAAAAATTGAAATTAATAGAGATTTAGGATTAGATACTCGTGAATTAACTGAAATGCTAAGTATATTATATGAGGCTCATTTTTATTATTATAGTTCTTTTTGTGAAGAATTGGATTCAGCTATACAATAACTGTATTAAAAGCAACAGGAGCAATAAAATAATACAATCTCCATCTCATAGTTAATTAAATCTTGTACTTAGTGTTAAATTACACTTTTAAAAAGCACAGCCCGTTTTGCCCTATCAAAACCGCAAAAAAGCACGTTTTTTCATACCAATTACATTGAAACCATGTGGCTGTATATCAAAGAGGAAGCTTTCACTATGAAATCTTTACCAAGAGGCGAGTTGTAGGGGCGGTTTACGAACATTACCACTATGTATTTTTTACCGTTAGGGGTGTAAACTATTCCTGCATCGCCAAGCATTTTACCGATATCGCCTGTTTTGTGGATAAACGGAACATTTGCAGGCAAACCCGCCTGAATAAGCCGATTATTATGAACATGGCTCATATAATCAACGATTTTTTCTCTGGAATTAAGCGTTAAAAAAGCGGGATTGTCAATGTTATAGAGCATTGCGGCCATTTCGCGCGCCGTGCTGACATTAGTACCGGCCAAATCCGGCAGCCAGTCATTAATCCGTGTTTTATCCATTCCCCAGCGGCGAAGAGCATTGTTCATGCCGTTCATTCCGCCAATTGCACTCATTAGCATGTTTGTGGCAGAATTATCAGATTCTGTAATCATCACGCGCGCGAGTTCATCAACAGTATAAGAATTGTTCAATCCCTTAAACTGCAGCGAACCCGAACCCTCCGATTTGTAGTATTCGGTCATCGAAATTCTGTCATTCAGCGTGAGCTGGCCGGCTTCGATTGACTTAAACAGCTCTATCAAAACAGGAAGTTTAATTATGCTTGCCGTCGGATAAACCTCATCGGCGCGCATGTTAGCATATTTTCCGGATTCATAATCCCAAACATAAATTGAAGGCGCCAAAGCCGGATAACTCTTTGCAAGCCCTGCCAATTTTGCCTCAAGAAGTGGCATTGAATATGTTTCATAAAGCTTTTGCATTTCAGGTTTCTTTGTTTCAGTCGCTTTCAGGCTGTTAATCCCCAGAAAGGTTGAATTTTTAAGATAAGAAGAGGTCGGGTGATAAACTAAATTGTAATCAGCGCTGACAGCCGGATATTTCGGGGCGCGCAAAAACAAAGGACGCGTTACGTTGTCCATATAATGCGGCGCTATGTACATTACCACCACAAACGCAAAAAGAATCTGAAAAAGGAACGCAAAAGGATTGGTTCTGTGCTTTTTAATCTTTCTGGTTCTGGTGATAGCCGGACGAACATTGGAAGCATATCTTGCCTGATTGCCATAATAATCATATTTGACTTCCGGCTTGTACATCGGTCGTGCCAAAATATCTTCTCCCTAATCAAATCTACATATTTATATTACCCGAACAATTTTGCGGATGCATGGTACAAATAGTGTAGATGTTCAAAATTTGTTGATAATAAATTAGCATTTAAAATCTTTAAAGTCCAAGGTTTTAACATTTTGTTGCATTGAAATTTAAAAATAATGATACATTATTAATATTATGTACATTTAGGGCAACATTTGATATTATATGTGTACGAAGTTTAAAAGGGAAATTTAAAATGAGAAATATTGTAATTTTCACCGACAAAGATTCATCAAAACTTGAAGCAATGATTGCGAACAGCGGCGATTATGATGTAAGAACAAAAAATATCGACGAACTCAAAGACGCAATGACCTTTAATCCTGCGGTTATTGTTATAAATTGCGCAGAACAAAAGCTTAAAGAGGCTGCAATGGTAACAAAACTCCCCGCACCGGCCTTGATAGTTGCGCAAAGGTTCATTGATGAACTTATTCTCCGCGGTGATTCGTATGATTTTGTTACCGAGCCGGTTGATGAAAAAGAACTCGCTCTGCGTGTAAAAAACCTGCTAAAAATTAAAGAATTGAAAGAAACAATCGACACAGTTTCGACAACAGACGCTCTTACCGGTCTTCACAACAGAAAATACCTCCATGAACGCCTCGAAGCTGAAATTTCCCGCGCAAAAAGATATGATATTAAATTATCCTGCCTGCTGCTGGATATCGACTTTTTCAAGGTCGTAAACGATATGTACGGATATGACTGGGGCGATGTTCTTCTGAAAAAAATCGCTGAAATGTTAAAAGGCTTCGTCAGAAAAGAAGATATTTTAACAAGATACGGCGATGAAGAATTTATCGTAATTCTCCCCAACACGCCTGAAGAAAATGCTTTCCTTTTTGCAGAAAGATTCAGACGCGACATTGAAAAAATGGAATTTATCCCGGCCGGTGAAGAAGAACGCCATCCGATTACTATTTCCGGCGGAATCGCATCATTCCCGTTCCTTCAAAATGTGGATGAAGACGCAAATACGCTCATCAGATACGCAGAACACGCACTATATAACGCCAAAAAACGCGGTAAAAACAAAATAGTCCAGTTCTCGCAAATAAATATTGAATATTAATAAAAAGCTCCCGAACGGGAGCTTTTTTACAGGAAAAATTCGCCCTTTTCCCCGCAAAAACCCTCAATTTTCACAAGTACCTTATCAGAAAACCCCAAAAACATATGCCAATTGTTAAATTCTTGTCTTAAATAAAAAAAAATAGTAGAATAAGGAAACCTAATATATGAGAGGATTAACTGATGAAATTACATATGCAGATTTTGATTGCACTTGGTCTTGGGATTAAACGCAACGGACATATCTTTTTCGGGCTGATTGCAGGCGTTATTGTTGGAATACTGCTGCATGCCCAGAACGCGGGCACGCCGGAAGCAACGCCTTTGTTCCATTATATTTACGGGGCATTGAATTTTATAGGCCAGGCTTTCATCAGACTTATCCAGATGGTTATAATTCCGTTGATTTTTAGCGCAATCATCATCGGAATCTCAAGCATAGGCGATAACAAACAGCTCGGCTCTTTCGGCCGCAGAATGGTTCTGTATTATACAATAATTTCCGTCGCTGCTGTAATAATCGGCGCAATTTTAGCCCTAGGAGTAAAACCAGGGCTCGGCGTACAGTCATTCATAAACGCCCAGTCCGCAACCGAAAATCAACAGATTGTTGCTGCTGCAATTCAAGACCAGAAAAATCATTTTGGCGACATTTTTCTTAACATCATACCGGCTAATCCGATGGAAGCGCTTGCATCAGGCGACATGATTCCGATAATTGTGTTCATAATGATATTTGCAATTGCACTTTCAAAAGTCGGCGAAATCAACAGACCGGTTGTTTCCTTTTTTGAATCAATATTTGCGGCAACAATGAAAGTTACGGACGGCATAATGTACCTTGCCGCACCGGGTATTTTTGCATTAACCGCTACGGCAATATCTTCGTTCGGAATGTCGGTATTTACAAGCATTTCTAAGTATTTTCTTGTAATTCTTGCCGGTTTTGCAATACAGTTGTTTGTTA
Source organism: uncultured bacterium (assembly GCA_900547155.1). Taxonomy (GTDB): domain Bacteria; phylum Cyanobacteriota; class Vampirovibrionia; order Gastranaerophilales; family Gastranaerophilaceae; genus Spyradomonas; species Spyradomonas excrementavium. Next base: position 71,309 of record URFH01000002.1, read on the forward strand.
TTTACCCGCTTTTAATGAAAATATTCTCAAAAGTGCCTATCAGGCTGTTCTTTGCGGCAATAGCAGAAGCCATGATGGTGGGATTCGGCACGGCAAGCAGCTCTGCAACACTTCCGCTTGTTATTGCATGCTGTGAAAAAAGAGGAGTTTCGCACAAGGTATGCAGTTTTGTTCTGCCGCTGGGCGCAACGCTGAATTTCGATGCAACAGCGCTTTTTCAGGTTGTTGCTGTGCTTTTCCTTGCGCAAGCCTATGGAATCGCAATGGATCCTATCATGATTTTGCAGATTTGTGTACTCGCAATCGTTGCCTCAAGCACCTGTGCGGGCATTCCGGGCGGCGGAATCATTACAATTGCGCTTGTGCTGAACGGCATGGGCTTAACCCCCTCACAGATGGTCGAAGGGTTTGCATTCCTGTTTGCTGTTGACAGAATAGTCGATATGTTCAGAACCATGCTCAACATTACATCTGATGCAGTTGTTGCAGCGGTAGTTGCTGATAACGAAAACGAACTTAACTATGACATGCTCACAAATTCAGAATCCTACAAAGAAATAATTTAATGGTTACTGTTCAAAAAGCGAAAAAAATCAAAGGCGAAATAATTATCCCTCCGGATAAGTCAATAAGCCATCGCAGTGCTATGTTTGCGCTGCTTACAGGCGGCGTTATGGAGGTACACAACTATTCGGCGGGCGCAGACTGCCGCAGTTCTCTTGATATGATTCAAAGGCTCGGCGCAAAAGTCGAATTCAAAACCGGAAACGACATAATAATCGACTCTTCCGAAGCTTTTAAGTACGTTGATGGGGCAATTTCATTGGACTGCGGGAATTCAGGCACCTCAATGCGGCTTTTTAGCGGGCTTTTGGCACCAAAAATCGGTAAATTTGAACTTTTCGGCGACAAAAGTCTTTCCAAACGGCCGATGAAAAGAATTATTGAACCGCTTCAAAGCATGGGAGCAATAATTGAGCACACGGACTACAAAGCCCCCTTAAAAATCACCGGAAACGAGCTCAGTGCAATCAATTACACATCAAAAATAGCCTCTGCGCAGGTAAAATCCTGCATTTTGCTCGCCGGGCTGGGCACTGACGGCATAACCAGCGTCGAAGAACCCTATATTTCCCGCGACCACACAGAACGCATGCTAAAATACCTTGGCGCAGATATCAGCTGCGAGGGAACCAGAACAAGTGTATCAAAATCCTATCTTGAGCCCAAAAACATAACGGTTTGCGGCGATATTTCGTCAGCGGCATTCTTTTTGGCTGCCGGAGCAATTCTGCCGGATTCGGAAATAACAATCAAAAACACCGGACTGAACCCGACAAGAACCGGAATCCTTGAGGTTATGAAAAAAATGGGTGCAGATTTTGAAATTTTAGACAAAAGGGTTGAATGCGGCGAAGAAGTCGGCGACATAAGAGTAAAAACATCCCCGCTGAGCGGAACAACCATCGAAGGCGCAATAATTCCGAGATTAATCGACGAAATTCCGATAATAGCAGTCATGGCAACGCAGGCGCAGGGCACAACCGTAATAAAAGATGCTGCCGACCTGAGAAACAAAGAAGCTGACCGAATTACCTGCCTTGTCGGCGAGTTACGCAAGCTGGGAGCGGAAATTGAAGAAACGCCCGACGGAATGGTTATACACGGCGGCAAAAATCTTTCCGGCGGCGCGCAGGTTGAATGTTTTCATGACCACAGGCTTGCAATGAGCCTTTATGTTGCGGGGATGGTTTGTGAAAAACCCGTAAAAATCAACGAATTTCAATGGGTAGATATTTCTTTTCCTGAATTTCTGCCGCTTATGGGCGAGGTTGCTTCTTTTTAGAGCTGAACGGATTTTTGCTCTCTTTTTCCTCAGGTTCGACCCATGCGTAAGTCTGACCGCAGGTGAAAGAGAACGGATTTGAGTTATTGCAGTTACTTTTGTAAAAGCGTGTATATTTTTTGTCGTATCTTTCGACTTTTTTCATGATTTTTATAAGCTCCGACAATATTTTCATAACCTTTACTTCCAGCACTATCCACATAAACTATCGCACTTTTCACAGGCGTTTTAATCCTTATTTCGGACAAGGAACTCTAGGCTAAAGGGCTATTTTTCTCGTTTTTGTCCGGCGGGGAGGTTTTTGGGGGTAAAAAGTTGGCTAAATCAGTTTTTTGGGTTGATTCGCGGCATTAATTGCGCGGGGGGGCGGGTGATTGGGCGGAAACTTCTTCATGAATCAATTTTTTTGCTCGATTTGCTGCTTGATAAGCGCGGGAGTTGGGAGATTGGGCGTAAAAATCCCCCTGAATCAATTTTTCTAGCTCGATTCACTGCGTTCATAGGCGTCGAAAAATTAATTCAGGGGGATTTTTACTTTGGGAGGCTTTGGAATGCTTTTTGGGGGTGCTTTTGGGGGATTGGGGGGACTTTGGGGACTTTTTGGGCTTTATAATCAATTATTTGCGCTATAAAAAACATCATGCTAGTATGAAAAGACCTGGGGATAAATAACATGGCAAAAACAAAAGAAAAAACGGAAAAAACAGAGGAAAAAGAGCAAAAGCCGAAAAAAGGCAAGAAAGAAAAAGCTCTTGTAATAGTTGAGTCACCGGCAAAATCTAAAACTATCAAAAAGATTCTCGGCGATTCTTACCAGATAGAAGCAAGCTACGGGCATATAAGGGATTTTCCGCCAAAAGTGCTCGGATTTGACGTTGCAAACGATTTTGAGCCGTCTTTTATTGTTATTCCCGAAAAAAAAGCCGTTGTAAAAAAATTAAACGACCTTGCGAAAAAATCTGACAAAATCTATCTCGCTTCCGACCCTGACCGCGAGGGAGAAGCTATTGCCTGGCATGTCAGACAGGTGCTCGAGGTTCCGGAAACTAAGATTTGCAGGATAGAATTTAACGAAATCACGCCCAATGCCATAAAACATGCGGTTGAATCCCCGCGCGCAATTGATATGGACAGGGTAAAAGCCCAGCAGACCCGCCAGATTCTCGACAGGCTCGTGGGCTACAAAATCAGCCCTGTTTTGTGGGAAAAAATGAGAAATTACCGGCTTTCGGCGGGCAGGGTTCAAAGCGTTGCGCTGAGAATGATTTGCGAACGCGAAGAAGAAATTGAAGCGTTCACACCGGTCGAATACTGGTCAATAACAGCGGATTTGGAAAAGGACAAAAAACTTTTTTCAGCTGAACTTGCAAAATACAAAGACAAAAAAATCGAAATAAAAAATGAAGCCGAAGCGCAAAAAATCGTTGAGGAATTGAACAAAAAAGGGCTAAAATACGAAGTTTCCAGGGTCACTTTTAAAGATACGCAAAGAAAACCCGCGGCTCCGTTCATAACTTCGACATTGCAGCGCGAAGCAAGTTCAAAATTGGGTTACGGCGTTTCAAAAACCATGCAGATTGCCCAAAAACTCTACGAAGGCGTCGAAATCGGCGGCGAACCGGTCGGTTTAATCACATATATGAGAACCGATTCGGTAAGAATCTCCGACGACGCGCAGGCTGCTGCGAAAGATTTTATTGTTGACAGCTGGGGCGAAAAATATTACCCGAAAACGCCAAACAATTACGTAAAAGGCGGCAAAAAGAACGTACAGGACGCTCACGAAGCCATCCGCCCGTCATATATCGACAAAACGCCCGACAGCATAAAACAATACCTTACATCCGAGCAATACAGGCTCTACAAGCTCATCTGGTCGCGTTTTATGGCGTCACAGATGGAAAATGCAAAGGTCAAAAACACCTCTGTTGATATTAAGGCAGGAGATTACGGATTCAAGGCCGGAACGAGCAAAATCATGTTCGACGGATTTTTGAAAGTTTACAATGATTCTGACGAAGCCGTTGACACGAGCAAAATTCCGGATTTGAACGAGGGCGACGAAGTCAAATTGAAGAAAATTGACCCGAAACAACACTTTACGCAGCCGCCTCCGAGGTTTACGGAAGCATCGCTGGTTAAAGCGCTTGAAGAACACGGAATCGGGCGCCCGTCTACTTATGCGCCGATTATTTCAAAAATTCAGCAAAAAGGCTATGTTGAAAAGATTGAAAAAGCGCTTGCGCCAACGATTTTGGGCCGCACATTGAGCAAACAGCTTGTGCAGTACTTCACGGAGATTATGAACTACCAGTTCACCGCGCAGATGGAAACAAAACTCGACGATATTGCCGAAGAAAAGGCAGTTTGGAAAGATGTTTTAAAAGAATTTTACACTCCGTTCAGCGAAGTTGTGAATTCAGCGCAAAAAAACATGCCCAGAGTGCTGATTGAATCAGATCAGGTCTGCCCGAAATGCGGAAAGAAAATGATTGTCAGAACAAGCCGCTTTGGCACGCAATTTCTGGGCTGCTCGGGTTATCCCGAATGCAAAACAATGATGCCGCTTACAAAAGACGGAAAAGCCGCGCCGGTTGACGAAAAAACCGATGAAAAATGCGAAAAATGCGGCTCTGAAATGATTATCAAAGTCGGCCCGTACGGAAAATACCTCCAGTGCACAAACGACGAATGCAAACACAGAAAAAGCGTCGTCATAACCACCGGCGTAAAATGCCCGAAATGCGGTGAAGGCGAAGTTATCCAGAGAAAATCAAAATACGGAAAAATCTTCTTCGGCTGCAACAAATACCCGAAATGCGACTTTGTTTCCTGGAACGAGCCGGTTGAAGAAAAATGCCCCGAATGCGGCGAATATTTAGTTAAAAAAATCACCAAAAAAGAATCAAAACTCCAATGTTCAAACCCGAAATGCGGATTTTCAAAGCCGATGGAGGAAGAAAATGCTTAAATTTGCAGTCATAGGGCACCCATTGAGCCAGTCTTTATCGGGCGTTATGCACAATGCGATGCTAAAAGAGCTCAATCTCGACGGCGAGTACGAAACTATTGATACGGACAACGAAGACCTTGTTGACAGGATAAAACAGATAAAATCACAGGGTTATGCGGGTTTTAATGTAACCATCCCCTTAAAAGTGCTGGTTACGCTGTTTTTGGACAATGTTGACAACCTCGCGGACATGGCGGGCTGCGCAAATACCGTAAAAATTATGCCTGACAGGTCGCTTTACGGCTACAATACAGATATTTACGGTTTTCAAAAGGCAATTCCGGAGCAGTTTCTTCAGGAACTGAAAAATTCAACGGTTACAATCCTCGGCACAGGCGGAGCGTCCAGAGCTGCGGCGATTGCGCTTTGTATGAGCGGGGTTAAGCAGATTAATTTCTATGCGCGCAATGTTATAAACGCAAGCGACATGGTGAATTACCTGCGCGGCCGTTTTCCTCACATAACCTTTAATCTCAAGCAAATGCAGAGTATCAGCGACCTTTCTGATTCAAAAATGCTCGTAAATTCCACGCCAATCGGCATGCGCGGCAAAGCGATGGGTATGAGTCCGGTCGATGAAAGCGTAATAAAAACGCTTCCAGCCGGAAGTGCGGTTTATGACATTGTTTACAATCCGCTAAAGACCGAACTTCTGCGACTTGCTCAAAAAAACGGATATCAGACAATTAGCGGGCTGGATATGTTTGTACATCAGGGCGCAAAAGCCTTTGAAATCTGGACAGGAAAGCAGGCAAAGCCCGAAATCATGAAAATTGCGGTGCTTGAGCACCTTGTGAATTAATTTTCATTACAGTATCAGGCAGAAATTGGAAAAATTAAGGGCAAATACTTTCCCAGTCAATGCCGTCATCGTCATCATCGCCGGGCATGGGGATTTCTTCGCCGTCCTCAAGCATGATTTGAATAACAAGTTTTAGCTGCTTTTTGTAGTTTGCAAGCGCGATTTCACGTGTTTTTGCGCAAAAAGCAAAGCTCGGAAACTCCTTGATTTCAATATAATGATAAGGATTTCCGTTAAAATCCAAATCCTCGCCCTCAATGAGCGTCCAATCAAGATTCAAATAATATTCAACGTCTTTTTCATTACTCATCGAGCGAGGTTTCCTTTAAAGGCTGCGTTATCATCAGACCCTCGCCGCCGATTACGTCAGCCTGTTTTCCGTCAATGTAGAGATAAACCGGTTTTTTAGGTGCATTTGCGAGGGTTGTTTTAATTACCTGTTTTATGCGGCTGTAGAGGCTGTCAGCACCTCCGCCGTTTACAATATCAGAGCTCAAATCGACGATAATCCTGTCGCTTTCGATTACGCCCCTGATTTTTGTGCTTCTGGGTACTTCGGAAAAGACGCCGGCTTTCTTTTCATAAGGGGTAGGGCCTTTTATGAGCTGCTGGAGTGCAAAATTAAGCTTTGCAGCGTCCTCAGGTACTTCTCTTTGGGCTGTTTTAAAAAGATTGTTAGATTGCGCATCCGTGCCCAAAAAATATACAGTAACGTATTCTTTTTTTCTGGTTTGCGCCTGTGGAGCCTCTTGTTTTGGAGTTTTCACAGCCGGCTCGACAATTTTTTCTTCATGAACAAGCTTTTTTTCATACTTTTGCCCGTCAAAAAACGTTGCCTTGACATAAAATCCCGCAAGGAGAACAAGAATACCAATTGTTAATTTAGACCAGAAACCCATACTACCTGCTTTCTCTGTTTTTATAAGGTTGTCTTCGGAATAAAGACCGTACCGGCAATATTAATGCTGTTATTGACCATTTTTATATCATTAATCCGGACAATACTGCCCTTTGTTTTGAGGAGGGTTGTTTCGTACATAAACGGATTAAGTTTGTTGATTATTGGCAAAAGTGCGTTCAGATTCACATTTGCAGAACCCTGATTCAGCTTGATATCAGTGAATTGCACCTGACCGTCCTGCACGCCGAGCCCCATGTTCATAGAAATCGTCTTTGTTTTGCCGCCTGTAATCAGCGGAGAAATTATTTTCATCGACAGGTCAAAACGGTTGTTTTTTATGGCCGCTGACGGCTCAAATACTTTGAAAACAATGATATTTCCCATGCTCACGCTCATTGATTCAAGAGTTTTTGTGAATTTTCCGGCGGCAAAAGTCTGCTGGATGTCGTTTGAGGTGATATTTACGTCAAATTTTGAAAGAAAATTCTCCGCAGAATAAACATCGTCGCCTTTTGTCACAAAATGGTTGTAATCGCAGACGGATTCGGATTTTATCGAGGAAATATGAACACCGTCAATGGTTGCGTTTTTTGAGGTCGCTGTGATTTTTTTGAATTTGCCGTCAATAAGGTTTTTTCCGCCGTAGGGGTAAATTTGGACGTCAAATTTTGCGCCGAGTTCTTTTTTAAGCTGGCTTTCCAGCGACATTTCGCCGATTCTTGTCAGCAAAAAATTTGTTCCGGTAGCTTTGCTCAAAAATAGCGGCAAACCGGAGCTTACAGCGTACGGCGGCTGCGGGCAAAGCGAAGTATCGACAAGCGCAAACGCCTTTCCTGTAAGTAAAATCCCTAAAATTGCCAATCCCGATAAAAATCTTTTCATATTCCGAATACCTTCTTTACCTTTAAAATACCGGACTCAATATTTCCGATACCGGCGAGTTTTCCGTCAAAAACGAGCGCCGTGTAACCATTTTCCAAAGCACTTTTCAGGCTTTGCCCATGGATTACTTTTTCATATTCAATTTCAGTCAAATTATAGCAGTTAAACGGCAAAACATCCAGCGGATTTATCAAATTTTTCTCAACATCGGCAACAATTTTAATATCATCCAGCGCAATCGCATCTTTCAGGCAGAAAAAGCCGGATTTTGTCCGCACAAGCCCGCTCATCAGCGCACCGCAGCCGAGCATCATGCCCAAATCGTTCACAATAGAGCGGATATAAGTGCCTTTTGAGCATTCTATTGAGATTTTTCCGATTTGTCTTGACTCATCAAAATCAACAAGTTCCGCTCTGGCAATAAAAACCTTTCTTTTCGGAATATCGTCGGGAATTTCACCGGAACGCGCCAGTTCATAGAGGCGTTTGCCCTTGTAATGAACAGCCGAAAATGCCGGAGGAATTTGTTCAATTTCGCCCGAAAAAGCGCGCAATTTTTCATTAATTTCCTCTGCTGAAACCCTTTTTTCCGAAAAATCCTCAATTTTCCCCTCAACATCGTACGTGTCGGAGATTTTTCCGAAAGTTACTTCCGCAATGTACCCCTTTTCCTCCTGAAGATACTCGATAAGCCGCGAAGCCTTTGAAATTGCCACAGGCAAAACGCCCTCCGCCATCGGGTCAAGGGTTCCGGTATGGCCGATTTGCCTGATTTTTGTAACTTTTCGCAAAATCGACACAACATCGTGAGAAGTTATGCCTTTTGGCTTGTAAATATTGAGAAATCCGAACATTTACATCTCGCCGCGTGAAATTTTATCAATCAAATCCATAACATGCGTTCCTCTTTCAAGAGAATCGTCGGGAATAAAGCGCAATTCCGGAGTCAGGCGCAAGCGGATTCTTTTTCCCACTTCATAACGGATTTTGGGAACATTTTCTTCAAGCGCCTCGATAGTTTTTTGTTTTGCGTCCTCTGGCGCAAAAACCGAGTAATAAACCTTTGCAAAAGAGTTATCATGAGCAAGCTCAATGTCCGTAATCGAAATTACGCCCGCAATTCGGGAATCACGGAGTTCTTTTTGTATAATATCAGCGATTTCTTTCATAAGCGTTTTTCTGACGCGTTCGTTTCGTAAGGACATAATTTACCTCTCATCACTTTTAGAATTTAGCACAGCACAGGCAGAAAAACCATGCGCTTTAGTCTTATATAAACTTATACCAGAGCCTGTCTTTCAACTTCTTCGGTCGTTGATACTTCGATTATATCGCCCTCTTGGATATCGTTGAATTTAGCAAAGGAAATACCGCACTCAAAGCCCGTTGCGACCTCTTTAACATCGTCTTTGAAGCGTTTGAGCTGGTCAATTTGGCCTTTGAAGATTTCCTGGCCGTTTCTGAGAAGGACAGCTGTTTTGCCCTTGAGAATTTTACCCTCAAGTACATAACAACCTGCGATTTTAGTAGTTTTTCCGACCGTAAAGACCTGTCTGACCTCTGCACGGCCGAGTTCAACCTCTTTGATTTCAGGCTGGAGCAGGTTGAGCATTGTTTTTTCCAAATCTTCAAGGATTTGATAGATAATGTCGTATTTTTTGATTGTAACGTTCTCTTTTGAAGCCGCATTGAGGGCATTTGCGTCCTCTTTAACCGAAAAACCGAGAATTAAGGCATTGCTGGCAGCTGCAAGCATTACATCGGCTTCTGAAATATCACCTACGCCCACATGAACCAGTTTTATGACAATTTCATTGGATTTGAACTGGTTAATAGCCTGCGACAACGCCTCTGCAGAGCCATGAGTGTTAGCCTTGATAATTAAGTTAAGGTGCTGGATTTCATCCTCATTTTCACCCACAATTTCGTTTCTAATATGCGCGGGAACCATTGCTTCGAGCCTTGAGGTTCTTTCTTTTTCTTTTCTTTCGGAAACAATGCTCTTCATGAGCTTGTCATTCGCAACAACTTCAAAAGTATCACCCGCCTGCGGAACTTCGGTAAGCCCCAGAATCTCAACAGGGGTGGATGGGCCGGCTTTTTTGACTCTTTCGCCGGAATCGGACAAAAGCGCCCTTACGCGGCCGCAAACAGTGCCGGCAACAACGCAATCGCTCGTTTTCAAGGTTCCGTTCTGGACAAGAAGCGTCGCAACAGGGCCTTTACCTTTGTCGAGGTTAGCCTCAATAACAACACCGGACGCAGAAGCATCGGGATTTGCTTTCAAATCCTGCACTTCCGCAATCAGCAGGATATATTCAAGGAGTTCATCAATTCCTGTGCCCTGCAAAGCACTGACTTTAACGCAAACAGTTTCGCCGCCCCATTCTTCGGGCACAAGGCCGTGTTCTGTCAGCTGCTGGAGGATTTTATCCGGATTTGCGTCGGGTTTATCAATTTTATTAACCGCAACAATAATCGGAATTTCCGCAGCTTTAGCGTGGTTAATAGCTTCAATCGTCTGGGGCATAATTCCGTCGTCAGCAGCGACTACAAGGATTGCAATATCCGTAGATTTTGCGCCTCTGGCACGCATTTCGGTAAATGCCTCGTGGCCGGGGGTATCAATGAAAACAATTTTCTTTTTATCAAGATGAACGGTATAAGCACCGATTGACTGGGTGATTCCGCCGGCTTCGGTCGCAACAATTTTGTGTTTTGAGGCTCTGATTGAGTCAAGAAGAGTTGTTTTGCCATGGTCAACGTGCCCCATGATACTTACGACAGGTGCGCGTCTTTTCAGCAATTTTTCATCAATTTCAGAAAGCGCTTTGGCTTTTTCTTCTTTTTTCATCTCTTCTTCGATGAAAGCGTCCAAATCTTCTTCAAGAACTTCAATATCAAAGCTTTCTGCAGCCTTTTTCGCGGTCGGTACGTCAATAACCTCGTTCACCGTAGCAAGAACGCCCTGCATCATAAGAAATTTCACGATTTCGGCAGACGGTTTGTTGATTTTTTCAGCAAGTTCGCCAACGGTTACAGGCTGGTTAATAACAACCTGCTTAACAACCTCCTCGGCCTCCTGGGCATGGCTGCGTTTTTTGTGTTTTTGAGCGCTTGCTTTTTCAAGGCTGATTCTTTCCTGTTCTTCTTCTTTGCTTTTGAAGATTTTTTCTTTTTTCTTGCCGGTTTTCTTTTTGCCGGCGCCTTTTCCTTCATAAATATCCTGAGAAATTATATGGCGCTGTATCGGTTTTCTCTCCGCAGCAGAATCACCGGAAGTTTTTTGCGGTTTTTCGGTTTTTGCCGGTTGAGTTTTTGAGGCTGACTCGGGTTTTACATCTTTTTTTCTATCCAACCTTGCCGTTTCCGCTGTTTTTTGGGGTTTTGCAGGCTGAACAGGTCTTTGCGGCTGAACCGGAGCTTTTTTAACTGCCGCAGCAGGTGAAAGGTTTACTTTTTCAATCACCTTTTGTTGAGGAATCACGGGTTTTGGTTCTTCTTTTTTAGGTTCCTGCGTTTCCGGAGCGGGAGCCGGCTTAGCTTTTTTCACGATGAAAGCTTTTGGCTTTTTCTTAACCTCCTGTGCAGGTTCAAGAATCAATTCTTTGATTTTTTTTGCCTGTTCATCAGTAATCACGCTGGAATGCGATTTTCCCTTTACGCCCATTTTATTTTCAAGAACGTCAAGCACTTCCTTATTCGTTTTATTCAGCTCTTTAGCCAGTTCATACACTCTTATATTGTCAGCCATATATTAAATTTTTCTCCAATCTTTGATTCCTAATATATTTGTAGCACAAGCATATAATTAAGTACAGTAATCCGGTTACATTCGGTTGTCCTTGTCTTCAAATCACAAGTATAGTAAAATCAATATACACTAAGGGAGAGAATCATGAACAGCAGAACAGTTGCGCAGGTACTTGCGAAAGCCGCAGAATTTGAAGAAAACGACAAGCACGAACAGGCATACGAATGCTACAAAGAGGCCTACAAAGCCAATCAAAATGATATGGATGTGCTTTCTCAGCTGGCAATTTCGGCGCAGCACCTCGGGAAAACGCAAGAAGCCGTTGAATACTGGAATATTATGCTTATGCATACGCCCGAAAACCCGCTTCCTTACCATCAATTAATGGATATTTATTTCCATTCAAACAAATATGATTATTACATGACAAGGGCAAAGCTTAAAACGCTTGAGGGGCGTTTAGACCAGTCTGTTGCGGATTACAAAAAAGCGCTCTCCAATACAACAGAAGAAAAAGAAATTATCACGGCAAGATACCTTCTTGCGCAGACTTATGAAATAATCGAAAAGCCAATGCAGGCGATTGATGAATATTTGAGGATTTTGGATTACGAGCACAACGAAAACGCATACAGTTCGCTTGCAAAGATTTATTACAGCACTGACAAGCCGGCAGCGGCAAATATTCTGGCGCAGGCGCTCAAAGAATTCCCACAAAACATGGAATTTAAAGAACTTTTATCAAAAATTTACATGGAGCTCGGAAAATACGAAGAAGCGCTTGAATATTCGACAAACAACCTTTCCAGAGCGAAAATTTTGCTTTTACAGGAAAAAAATGACGAAGCTTTTGAGATTTTGCAGTCATTGAGCGACAAGGACAAATCAACGCCGCAATATTTTGCAATGGTCGCCGAATATTATTACAACAACGATGAATTTGATTCGGCATTGCAGTATATTGAAAAATACGAGGCTAAAGAGCCCAAAAGCCCGCTTGCGTCGCAGATGAGAGCGCTGGTTTTTGAAAAGCAGAACAAAGAATATGACGCTCATTTTAACTGGGGCAAATATTATCTTTTGAAAAACGCAAACGATTTGGCGCTGAATGAGTTTTTGAACGCTTATTCTGCTGATAAAAAGCAGGTTGGCGTCATCAGAGAGCTAATTAACCTTTATATTGCAATGGATGACAGGGTTGCGTCGATTGAGTTTTCGGAAAAGCTCGTTGAAATCGAAAAAGACGATGTGCCCACCCTCAAAAAGCTCGTAAATTTCTACGAACATGAGGGATATGAGGAAAAAACCATACAATATCTTTACGCACTGAATGAAATCAACCCGAAAGATTACGAAACGCTGCTCAAGCTCGCAAAACACTGCGACGGAAACAGGCAGGTAGGCGAAGCAATCAATTACTACGAGCAATATTTAAAATTCGCACCAACAGGTGAAGAAAAAGAAAAGGCTCAAAAGCGTTATCAACTTCTTACATCGGGTGAAATTGTTGAGGAGGAAGGATTTTTGGACAAAATTATCGGATTTTTTACAAAAAAATAGTTCCATGCCCAAAAACCTTATTGACAGAAAACATTTATTTAGTAATATAGTTATACACCAGTTGATTCGGGCGTTTAGCCGGGGTGTGGCGGGGATAATCCTGCGTATATGATAAAGCTTCCACGAGGGAAGCGCGTGAAAATTAAATAGTTTTAGGGCGTTTAGCTCAGTTGGTAGAGCGCTTCCCTTACAAGGAAGATGTCGGGAGTTCGAGCCTCTCAACGCCCATATTTTAGAGCCTTAGGGCTCTTTTTTAATGCTCGGAGGCTCAAACTGTAAGATGCTCTCGTTGTCGCATCTTACCGAGTTCTACCCGTTCGGGTATCCTGATTCGTACGTCTCGGGTTACCTCGCCTACGACTCAAGCGAGCCTCTCAACGCCCATATTTAGGGCTTTCGGGCTCTTTTTTAATACTCCGGAAACCCAATAGAATTTACCAATACGCATATTTCGCACTACCGGACACTTTTTAGTAATGGATATGTAAATGAACGCAGCACAAGAACTCTTAAAATTAAAAAACGACGAACTGGCACAGCACTTAATGCGCTTTTTTAAAACAGGAAAAGGGCAATACGGCGAGGGCGACAAATTCCTCGGGATTCGTGCGCCAAAAACAAGAGAAATTGCAAAAAAATATTACAAAACCACGCCCTTAACCGAAATCCAGAGAATGCTGGACAATCCATACCACGAAATTCGCCTATGTGCGCTGCTTATGATGGTTTTTATTTACGAAAAAACGGATAGAAAAGAAGAAATTGTAAATCTTTACCTGAAAAACACAAAAAACATCAACAACTGGGATTTAGTCGACAATACAGCGCACAAAATCATCGGCGCGCACTACATAAAAACGAAAAACCCGAAAATTATAAAAAAACTCGCCGAGTCAAACCACCTCTGGTCAGAAAGGATTGCGGTTGTAGCGCAATGGAGCATTGTAAAAACAAAAGAATACGCTCTGCTTCTTGACTTATGCGAAAAATTCCTTACGCACAGGCATGATTTAATGCACAAGGCCGTGGGCTGGATGCTCCGAGAGGCAGGAAAACAAGATGAGGCGGTTTTGCTCGGATTTTTGGACAAACACTGCAAAACAATGCCCAGAACAGCGCTAAGATATGCAATTGAACGCCTTTCGCCCGGGCTGAGGCAATATTATATGAAAAAATAAAAAGTCCGGCTTTTTACCGGACTTTTTAGGCTTATTTTTTGTTAAAATGACTACACAGAATAAGTAATCAGCGTTTTTACAGAGCGTGCAGTATCTTTTACCTGCTGAATCTGGGAGTTTTCAAGAGTTTCGTCGAGAACCTCGAGAACTTTTGATTTGTCTTCCATTTCAAGGATTTCATTGATAGAGCTCATTGCAACTCTGGCGCTCATATCGTTGATTCCTTTGCCTTCCGACGCAACTACAAGACGCAATGCCTCGGGGGAATTTTTTCTGATTAAAGCATGAGCTGTTTTTTCTCTGATTTCATCAATTGATGAGTTGGTGCCGATTTCGTTCAATACTCTGATTGAATCTTCATCGCTATGTTTGCCGAGTGCTTCAATAATATTAGAAATTCTGTCCTGATTCATTGCTTCTCCTACGCCTCCAATTCTTGTTTTAACATTGATTCCAAATCCGCAACGGGCCGTTTTGCAAGATTGTTAACGCTGTACGGATTGTTAAATTTATTAGAAATGCTTTCAGCAAGACCTTTTACATCAAAGCTGATTTCCGTATTTTTAGCTGTTTCCCAGGATTGCGCGATATTATCCCTAACTTTGCGACCAAAAGAGATAACCGCATTCATTCTGGATTTGAAAGCTTCGTTAAAAGAGTTGATTCCGCCGACAATTGCGCTTGCAAAGAGTTTTGATTTTTGTCCTGCGGCGGCAAACGGGTTATTAGAACCATTTGATTCTTTCGGCGCAGAGGATTCAAAAACATCCGCAGCCAGAACATTGCCTTTAAAGTTTATACCAAAAGGGTTTGAAGTGTGGGCTGCTGATTGATTGTTTTCTGTTGAACGGGGTTTAAAAATATTTTGGGACACCTTAGCGATACTGATTTTATCCATTACATTTCCTTTCCTGAATAGTTGTTCCAGATTTATTCATTAAAGATATCATTTAATATTTAAGACATAATCATCTTTTTATAGGATTTTTGAAACAAAGAGCCATACAAAAGTATAAGAAGCCCCCGATTATTGTAAATTTAACACTTATTAAATCAAATTTTTACCCGTTTACGTAATAATTACATATTAAGTAAAAAAAAGCCACTCGATTGAGTGGTTTGTTTTCTGCATCCTAATGGTCTCTTTTGTGTTTATTATTTAGGAGTTTATATGTGTTCGGGGTTATTAATGTTATTTAGTGTTTCGACTACACTTAAACCTTACTTATTTATTATGACACCATAATAAAAAATGTCAACACTTTTGATTTATTAAACATTACAAAAACTTTACAAACGGCAAAAACCCGTCAATAACGCTAATTTAGCGCATTATTTTTTATAAAATCATAAAGCCCGAAAGCTTCAATTGTGCCGACAACAATTTCCCATTCCGGCAGCGCTTCTTCCAGCTCCTCTTTCATATGAGCAAGAAGCCCGGGGATAATAATTTTTCTCGTCTTAATTTTGGACGCCAAATCGACCTTTTTCAGCATTTTTGCGACAATTTCCGCATTAAATTTATCAGCTGACCATGCCGTAAGCACACTCATGCCGTCAGATGGCGTAACAACAAGGTAAGAGCCAAAAGGCATCGATTCCAGCTCGCCCGCAACAGCAAAATAGGTCAGCGCAAAGTTCGTCGTCATCAAAACCACGGAATTTTCGTCCGGTTCGTTAAATTCATACACTTTAGACTCGACCTGGAGCGGTTTTTGCGGATTTGTGTAGATATTTTGCCTCAGCGTAAACAAAGACGCAAGAAGCGCTTCATTAAAAGTATCGAGCACAATAATGCTTGCATAACGGCAAATCAGCATGGACGCAAGAGCGCAGATTTTATAAACATCATCAAAATGAGGCAAATCAGCAATCACAGGATAAGTAAAAGGCTCATAACGGTCAAGAATCGCCTTTCTTCTTATCTGTGTAAAGGTTTCGAGGATTTTTTGAACGCTAAATTCCTTGATTTCAGGCATTAAAAGAAGCTGATTTTCGCCCTGATTGATTTTGTTCATAGAATTGCAGGCAAGTTCTTGAAGATTCGCTCCTCTGACGATACGAGCGTCATTTTCTTTCAAAAGAGCAAATCCGGCGCCGGTTATTTCTTTTTCTATGCCCGGATTTTCGCCGGTTAAATAGATTCCGTTGATTTTAAAGGTTTCTCCGACGCGCTCAATAGAATATTTCCTGATTTTTTCAAAAGTTTTCTCAAAATCAGCCGAATCAGGGTCGAGTTTTACAAAAATAGCAGCAGGATTCACAAATGTTTTTTCATGCCTGAACATAACGGTTTCCCCGCCCACTTTGCAGTCTTTTGAGAGCTGAATTTCATGCTGCTGGGTTTTGGAGCATTCTTTACACTGCTCAACCAGCTCTGCCGGAGCAAAAGGGCATTTTTCAACGCTGATTTGCTGTTTTGCAAGCTTCAGTGCAAACGCCATGCAGGTCGGGCAGCCGCATTTTTTGCAATTTGTGCCTTCGGATTTTTTTGCGGCAGGGAGGTATTTAAAAATTTGCATACCGGTCAAGCTCATTTTATCAACCCTTTCAGCGTTTTTATAGTTTCAGGATTCCAGAGAACCAGCAGGTTTACCCCCGCACAAATCATTGCCGAGGCCGCAGAAATTTCCCACATTGCGGCCCGCTCTTCGTAGATTCCCCAATTTTCATCAAATTTTTCGCTTTTTGCCTCTTTTGCCTTGCAGGTTTCTTCCCCGATAAAGGCGATTATCGGCATATTGAGCATTGTATCGCCGTCAAAGCCCGCCTGTTTAATTTTTTCGACTATGCTGTAGCCATATTCAAGCCCGTAGCCCAGCCCGCCCATATCAGGATCAATTAAAATCCTGTCAGGAAGCAGGTTTTTGTCGATTGTGAGGATATTCAGCTCTTTTGCAAGGTTTATGTCAATCGGAGTGCGCAAAACCAGGCAATGACCGGCATTCACAACGGGAGGAACAATTTCCTCGTAGTTTGTTTCGTCAGCAAAAGAGATAATTGACTGTTTTTTCGCTGATTCAGCGATTTTAGGGAGAAGAATTTTATCAATTTCAGTATTATTTGCGCCCCTGTAAATCATTGGTTTTGATGAAAAAGCCTCAATTTGGGCGATTATTGAGGGAATTTCTTCACAAAGCGCTTCAAGCGAGCTTTCATCAGCATTGAATTTTACAGAAACCATATCAGCGCCGGAATTCAGCGCAATTTTTAATTTTTCATAAAAATCTTCTGTGCCGAAAGCTTCGTTAATATAATCCGGATAGAAATTGTCCTTTGCATAAGGAATTTCCAGCGCAAAAAAGGGTTGTGCGGAATTATTGTTTTCCCCCATAAAAGAGTATGACGAATCCCCGCCAATATTTGCCCCGTTTAAGTCTAGTTTTCTTATTTTTTCTTTGAAAATACAAGAAGATAGGTCTAAATTCATAGACCTATCTTAAAAAGTAAATATTCTAATGTCAAATACTAGCCAAAGAAGCCGTATTGTTTAATAGCTGCATCTGCGCTGAGTTTTTTTGTTGCTTCTGTAGTTCTCGGAGAGAAGAAAGTTACAACAGGGTTGTCATAGATACCCGGAAAAGTATCAGCAGCGCTTGCCGGCTTTTTGAGCGGAGGAAGCTCAGAATTGAAAGTTCTTTTTGGCTGAACAGGGGGCAGTTTGCTCAATTGTGCGTCTATTCTGCTCATTGCCTTTTGAGCTGCTGCTTCTATGTCAGCTGCTTTGGGGATAACTGTACTCGGGTTAAATTTAATCATTATTTTCTCCTTATATGATTATTATTTCGGCTACTGCGGGAATAAAAAGCGTCAAGTTCAAATTTTGACGCTTTTTATGTTAATATTTACAATTCTTAATTAATACTACTTGATAAGGCTTTGCCCGGTCATTTCTTCAGGCTGTTTTATGCCAAGAAGCTGCAATACAGTCGGCGCAACATCGCACAAAGCGCCTGTTTCTTTCAGCTCATAAGCATTATTCCCGTTAATAAGCAGGAACGGAACAGGATTTGTCGTGTGAGCCGTGAAAGGTGCGTGCGTTACAGGGTCTTCCATGCATTCGGAGTTGCCGTGGTCAGCGGTAAGCAGCATAATTACGCCGTTTTCTTTAGCTTTTTCGGCAATTCTGCCAACGCATTTATCAACTGTTTCATCAGCCTTAACAGCAGCCTCAAAAACGCCTGTATGGCCGACCATATCGGGGTTTGCAAAGTTTACGAGGATAAATCCGTATTCAGGGTTATCCAGCGCTTTTAAAACGTTTTCGCAAACTTCCGGAGCGCTCATTTCAGGCTGCATATCGTAAGTAGGCACCTTGGGCGACGCAACAAGCGCTCTGGTTTCGAGTTTTCCTGATTTTTCTTCACCGCCGTTAAAGAAAAATGTTATGTGCGCATATTTTTCGGTTTCAGCTGTTCTGAACTGCTTAATTCCGTTTTCGTCGAGGACATCGCCGAGAATATTCACGAGTTTTTCCGGCGGATAAGCAATTGCGAGCGGGAAAGTTTCATCATACTGCGCCATACAAACGTAGAAAAGGTTATTTCTTCTTGCTTTTCTGACAAAACCGTCAAAATTCTCAAAAGTCATCGCTCTGGTGATTTCGCGTGCTCTGTCAGGTCTGTAATTGAAGAAAATAATCGCGTCATTATCTTTAATTCTTGAATTCGGGTCAGAATTTGTTATTGTGGGCAAAACGAATTCATCCGTGACATCTTTTGCATAAGAAGCTTTAATTGCGTCATCGGAATTGTCAGCCTTTTCGCTTTCACCAAAAAGCAGCGCATTATATGCTTTTTCAACCCTTTCCCATCTGTTATCTCTGTCCATTGCATAATATCTGCCCGAGATTGTGGCGATTTGGGGAAGATTGTATTTTTTCAGCTCATTTTCCAGCTCAGCGAGGAACTCAACAGCGCTTTTCGGGGGCGTGTCACGGCCATCGAGGAACGCGTGAACATAAACTTTTTTCAAACCGTTGTCAGCAGCCATTTTTATAAGGGCTTTTATATGATCAAAAGAGCTGTGAACGCCGCCTGTTGAAACAAGTCCGTAAAGATGAAGCGAGGAATCGTTCTTTTTAACATGGTCGATTGCAGCTTTAAACGCTTTGTTTTCAAAAAATTTTCCTTCGCGGATTTCCTTGTTGATTCTTGTTAAATCCTGATAAACAACGCGGCCTGCGCCGAGATTCAGGTGGCCGACCTCGGAATTTCCCATCTGGCCGTCAGGAAGCCCCACATATTCGCCTGAAGCGTTGATTTGTGTGTATTTTTCAGTGGATTTTAATCGGTCAAAGTTCGGCGTTTCGGCCGTTTTGGTCGCGTCTTTCGGGCAGTCTTTGTTAATGCCCCAGCCGTCCATAATACATAACAAAACTCTTTTATTCATTATTCTCTCCTTATTAATAATTTTCAAAGCCGTCATTTTGAGCCCGTTTTAGAGCCGCAATGACCTTGCGCTGCCGTAACAAGTCCGGCATGACAAATGATTCATTGATAAATCAGTAATATTCATATTATCCACGCTCAAAAAAATTTTTATACATAGCCGGACGGCTAACTTCTGATTGTTTGCATTAACTAAAGATTTTAATTACAATTAATAAAGACCGAGGGAGTATAATATGCGTCAGGAAAAAATAGATTTAATAACTACCATAGTTCAAAGCGATGCTTTTATAGTTTGCACACAGATTATATTTTTTGCGTTAATAATTAAAGCTGCACACTTTATTATCGGCAGATTTGCCGAAAGAGCGCGGAATTTTAGCAAAGATACGGAATTTATCAAACAAATTAATACAACCCAGCACCTTATCCAGTCAGCTGTTGACGCTGTAATTATAATTCTGGGCGGAATGTACATTTTGAACAAATTAGGCATTGATATTCGCCCGATATTGACAGCAGCAGGGGTTCTGGGGGTTGCTGTAGGTTTTGGCTCAAAAAGATTTGTCGAAGATTTGATTACAGGGCTGGTTTTGATTCTGGAGGGGCAAATCAGGGTCGGAGATGTTGTTGAAATAGCCGGAAAGCTCGGAACAGTCGAAAAAGTCGATATAAAACTCGTCGTGTTGAGGGATATGTCGGGGAATGTGCATTATATAAGAAACGGTATGATAGATATTGTAACAAATATGACACGCGACTATTCTTATTATGTTTTTGATATTGGTGTAGCATACAAAGAGAACCTCGACCGGGTTTATGAGGTCATAAAAGAGCTCGACAAAGATTTCCGGCAGAATTATGAACACAAAGAGGATGTTTATGCCCCGCTGGAGCTGCTCGGGGTTGACAGCCTGGGGGATTCTGCTGTAGTTATAAAAGCCCGCTACAAAACCCGTCCCAGATACCAGTGGCAGGTAGGAAGAGCGTTTTACAAGGCAATTAAAGACAAATTTGATGAAGCCGGCATTGAAATCCCCTTTCCCCAGCGCACGCTTCACATTGAACATGATGAAAAAGTTTAATTAAGGAGAAAAAATGGAAGAACTCAGCTCATATAAATTCGCAAGCATTCTCGCAAGAATTCTGGACGACAAATTGGCAAAAGATATCACAATCCTGAACATCAGCAATGTTTCCATGCTGGCCGATTACTTTGTGATTTGTTCGGCTGACACAAATACGCAGGTAAAAGCGCTTACTGAAAACGTCAGAGAACGTGTTAAGCACCTTTTCGGAAGAATTCCCGCCGGCGAGGAAAACGACCTTAAAAACAGGTGGAATCTCCTTGATTATGGCGATGTTATCGTACATGTTCTGCACAAAGAGGAGCGTGAAACTTACGCAATCGAAAAATTCTGGTCACATGCATTCAAAGTTGAGCGCAACGACTGGGAAGAAGAATCAAAAGAATACTCAATCTACGAAAACGGGCAGTAGCTTGTAAAAATTCGTAAAACTATATAATAATAAGTAGCAAAATATTTTTTTACAGGATTTTAGATAAAACAAGTTTACAACCCGGAACAATATATGCCATTTAAGATTTATCCTATGCCTCAAAAAAACGTAATAAAAACAAGCATAGAAAACTTCCGAAAAGTGGATGAAACTCTCTATCGCGGCGCATTGCCGGAACCGGAAGAATTTTTAGAGCTAAAAAGGCTCGGTTTTGACTCGGTAATAAGCCTGCGAAGCGGTTTTGATAAAAAAGGTACGAAAGAACGCGCTCTTGTGAAGAAAATCGGGATGGAATACGTAAATTTCCCAATAAACTCCAAAATCGGCCCGACAAATGAAACTGCACAGGGGTTTCTGGACTATATGGACAAGGCAAGAAAAGCCCATAAAAAGGTTTTTGTTCACTGCAAGCACGGAAAAGACCGCACAGGTACAATGATTGCGCTTTATGAACTGCAATTCAGGATTAAATCTTTTCATGAAGCTGTTTTTGAGTTCTTTACAATGGGCTACAACCACCAGAAACACCCTCACATGCTTGAATTTGTCAAAAACTTTGCTAAAAGCTTAAAAAAGTAAAAATCAAGTTATAGCTACTTTTTATATACTTTATGTTAAGTTATGTTAACAAAAATTGATAAAACATGCACTAAAAAGGCAATTATCAATTCTAAAATGTTTTTATTTAAATACGAGGACTACAAAACACGAGAGGACACCTAAGAAATGGGTTACGCAGTTTTCACAGCTAGAAAATTGATGTTGACTAACCGCATTAATCAACTAAACTTCAGGATTATGCAGTTATCACAACAACAACAGACCTTATCAAAGGCTGCCGGTGACAAAGAAAGGCAGATCTCGTGGATTAAGGGTATGTTCAACACAATCGGCAACGCTTTCACTCAAAGAATGAACTTGCAAACACAGGCTGCAATTAATCAAGCAGGAAATGATCCGGCAGCATTACAACAGCTCTTGAGCGGTTCTTATGCAATGCAAAATGCAATGGCTCAACAGTTCCAGTTCGCAGGTATGATGATAGATTTCCAAAGCTCAGGCGATTTACAGAGCGTAAAAGAAATGGAAAACCAGATAGAACTCGAAAGAAAAAATCTCGAAACTCAGGTTCAAGCCCTTACGGCAGAAAGACAATCGGTCGAAAAGGCAGAAGAAAACGAAATCAAGAACTCAGCACCGAAATTCGCATAGTGGTTATACTAATTATAAAAAAGCCGGACTTAAATCCGGCTTTTTTGTTGCGTTTATTCTTTAAAATACTTTTTGTCTTTCAATTCGTCCGGCATAAACTGCTGTTTTGCATCGGGGTTTTCATGGGTATAAATATAACCTTTTCCAAAACCGTATTTTTGAGCATCTTTATAATGAGCGTCGCGCAAATGCATAGGCGGCGGGAAATCCAGCCCGCTCGAAATATCTGCAACCGCCGCGTCAACAGCGCAGATTGCCCTGTTGGATTTCGGCGCGCAGGCAACATATTCAACTGCCTGAGCCAACGGAATCCGTCCCTCGGGCATTCCAACGAGCTCAACAGCCCGATAGGCGTTCATTGCAACGACAAGCGCCATCGGGTCGGCATTTCCAACGTCCTCGGCAGCGCAAACAATCAATCTTCTTGCAATAAATCTGGGATCTTCGCCCGCAACAATCATTTTAGCAAGCCAATAAATTGCTGCGTCCTTATCCGAGCCGCGCAAGCTCTTCTGGAACGCCGAAGCGCAGTCATAATGCTCCTGTCTGGCATATTGTATTCTTTTTTCCTGCGCAAGCCCCTCCAAAATTTCAAGGGTTAAATTTCTTTTATTTTCCTTAAAATCAGCCGCAAAAAACGAATTTTCAACAAGATTTAGCGCCAATCTTGCGTCACCGCGGGCATATCTTACAATATATTCAAGAATTTCATTGGTAGTTGTAATAACACCGTGTTTTTGAGAAAGATAGCCGAATCCTTTTTTGACAATATTCATTATATTTTCGTCATCAATCGGGTTGAGCCTTATGACCTGAACCCTCGAAACCAGCGCCGGAACGACCTGAAAAGACGGATTTTCCGTCGTAGAACCGATTAAATAAAGCGTTCCGTTCTCAAGATGGGGCAAAAGCGCATCCTGCTGGGTTTTGCTATAACGATGGATTTCATCTATGAAAAGAATTGTTTTTTTGTTATAGCGCAGGGACTCTTTTGCCCTGTCAACCGCGTCTTTTATCTCTTTTATGCCCGAAGTAACAGCGCTGAGCTCAATAAAATCGCTGTTTGTGCTGCCCGCAATCAATCTTGCCAGCGTAGTTTTCCCGCAGCCCGGAGGTCCCCAGAAAATACATGAAAAAAGCCGTCCGGAGCGCAAAAGGTTCATAAAAGCGGCATTTTCCCCGACAATTTGCCCTTGTCCGAGGTACTCATCAACGGTTTTCGGGCGCAGAAGCTCCGCTAGCGGGATTTGTTTATTAGATTTTTCCAATTCGTCAAACAAGTTCATTTAAACATCATATCCCGCACCTTTTTCGATGTCAAAGCACCCCAATCTTCAAATCTTTCCCGCACCCGCACAAAATCTCCATTATCCGAAGAATGACACCGGCATTTATTTCGTTATAATAGAAATATGAAAAGAATATTGAGCATAATATTTTGTGCAGTCCTATTCTCCGGCGCAGGTTACAAAGGTTCACTCCCAAAGATTGAACCGCAATTTGAGTACTTAAAAACTACTCCTGCTGTCACGCAGCAGCTTTTTACGCCGGCTGATGAGCTGGATTCGCCGGTAAAACTTACCCCATCGCCGAGAAATCACCCTACCTACATAGATATTATCCTCAAAAAAGACAAAACATCCCCGTATATCAATGATATTAACGACGTAATCCCGATTCTTGAAAAAATGCAAAAATGTATCGAAAAACAGGGTGATGTTCAAAAATTCAACGCAATAGCGAGCTCAATCATTGACCATGCAGATTATTTAACAGAAAAATACGCTGACAAACCGGAAAGATTTTACATTTCGTTTAAAAAGCTACAGGAACTTTCCGCGCAGGCACGTGCTGTGGCGACATTACGCTGTGAGGCGCAAATTTATTTAAAATATCTGACCTATCAGAACGAAGGGCAGGTATATAGCAAAGAAAACATCCAAAAACAGGTCGAATACTTTTCTCATGAGCTAAAAGCGACTTTGCAGCTTTTGCGCGACGCAAATTAGCCCTTTTGTCGGGCCTGACGGCTAATGCGGAGGTTCTCTCTTCGCTTTAATATCGGATTTGAGCATTAAAAAAGGGAGATAAGCATGCGCAGCATTATAATTTTGGCTGTTTTTCTATTGATTGCAGGAAACGAGGCATTTGCATATAAAGTCACAACATTTCAGCCGCTCCAGCCGGTGAGCCGGCTGCCTGTACCGGCAACAACCGCAAATCAGCTCAGCAGACGCACTACACATGAAAATTATCCGAAAATATCACAGGTCGAGGGCATACTCTTTCATCGAACTTACGAAAGAGAAGATATTTATAACAGATTGAATCGAATTGAGCAAAAAATGTTTCGCAGAAAGTTCTCCGGAATGCCGCTTGCCAGCAGAATGGACAATATTCTCGCAAATGTTGATGAGGGCATGATGTACGGAATTTCTTCACGGGATATTGCAAAACTCGAAAGCAGGGTTTTCGGGCGTACATTTCCGCAGGATGACTCGGAAACGCGGATAACAAGGCTCGAAAAAGAAATGCTGGGTGCAATGCAGGGCGGGAATTTAAGGCAAAGATTTCAGACAGTAAAAACCGCCGCAAAACATTACAACACCTACCCCGAAATAGCAGCAAGAAATTCCGCTTTTTCGCCGAATTATTATAATTCTCCGAGAATGCAGCGCCAGTCTTTCCTCGGGAAGTTCCTTGATTACGTGGCAGGAGGCTTTGGAATGGGCACGATGACCGGATTTACGCCGTCAATGTATGACCCTTATTCGCAATTCGGCGGCTACAGCCAGTACAACCCCGGAAACGGCGCCGGAATGCAGGATTATTATATGGGGAACACCGGCGGCTACTACAACAACAAAAATATTGGCAGCGGTGCGGGGGTAAGGATACTGAATTAACAAAAAAGCAGGCTTTAACGGCTTGCTTTTTGATTTAATTTAATATTTCTTAACAATCCTCCCCCTAAATACCGCAATTTTCGAGCAAAGAAGCATAATTTAATTTTTCTGACCTATTCCAGCGAAGCGAATCGAGGCAGAAAAATTGAATTATGCTTCTTTGCGGCCAATTTTAGGTTAATTTCTGCTCTTTTGAATAATAAAAGGCCAAAACAAGTTTAGCAGAACATTTTGCCCAATTCTTGCCCCTGTATAAACCTTATATTTTCCCCAGAAGCTCATTGTAAACATCAATAGTGATATGACAAATCGCCAACCTTCTATCGACAAGGCTCTTTATCGTAGCCTCAAAACACTTAAACATCGCCTTATCCAGCCCGTTTTTCTCTTTCAAAAGCGCAAGGCATTCACCGGAAAACGTTAAATCGCGCGTATTTTCTTCGATTTTGTCCGCAAGAAAAACGATTTTTTCAAAATCCGTCATCCCGCAATAAGCAAGCGTGTGCCATCTGATTGCGCTGAGGATTTCAGCGTCATCAACGCCGAATTCTTCTTTCGCAATGTACGCGCTGACAGGTGCATGCAGGGTTTTGTAGTTCAAAAGCTCGCATTCATCGACATCGGGGATTTTTGAATGAATAATTTCAAGAAGTTTTTCATTAGGAAAGCATTTTGCGCAGTCGTGAAGAAGCCCCGCCAGTTTAGCCTTATTTTTATCAAGATTAAGCATTTCAGCCAGCCGCTCCGCCATATCAGCGGTTCCGAGCGTGTGTTCGTAGCGTTCTTCATTCAAATTGCGTTTTAGCCAGCCTTTTATCTCATCAAGGCTTTTATATTTTGTGAATTCTGTACAACCCATGTTTTTTTATATACTCCTCTATGGATTTCGGCACGATATTCGAGATTGGTTTTGAGTTTGCAGCGAGATTTCTTATTTGCGTTGAAGAAATATCGTTAAAAGGCATTTTCATCAAACGGAAATTATACCCTTTTGCGCGAAGATTTTCAAAATTCTCACTGTCATACTCATTATCGCGTAAAAACAGCAGAAAATCGACAAGTTCTTTGAGTTTGTCCGATTCGTACCAGCTCTCAATCTTTCGGAAAGCGTCCGTGCCTATAATAAAATTGATTTTACCGTCAATTTCATAATCATTGTAAAGCTGTTTTATGGTTTCATAAGTGTAAGACGGGGTATTTCTGCGATATTCAATGTCGCTTACGCCAAGATAATCATGTTCTGAAGCAGCAAGTTTGACCATCTCGAGTCTGTGGGCGGCAAGCGACGAATCCAGCTCTTTGTGCGGGGGATTTTGCGCAGGAATGAGCAGAACCTTATCAAAATTGAGATTTTTAACGATATATTCACACACGCCCAAATGCGCGTTATGAATCGGGTTGAAAGTTCCCTGAAACACGCATAATTTCATTAAAAAAGCACCAAATCCTTGTGATGAAGTTCTTCAACAACGCAAAGAACGCGATTTATAAACTGTTTGTAGCGTTCCCTGTCAGCTTCGCCTGTAAGTATAATATCTGCGGTTTCTGCGGTCGGGTGGATGTGGATTTTTGCCTTTGAAGAGGCGTTTTCATAAACCTCATCAGCCGAATCGCCGAGGTTTCTTTCGGCTGCGCGCTTGTAAAAGCGGTCTTTTTGCACATTTGCGCTTACATCAACATAAATTTTTATGTCAAAAACGCCCGCAATCTTCTCTGTCAAAGTAAAAAGCCCCTCTGAAATGATAATATTTGCAGGGTCGGCAGGAGTGTAGTTGTCATATCTTTTTGCGGTGCCGGAAAGGTCATATTTTGGCAGAAGAACCTTTCTTCCGGCAAGAAGCTGTTTAATATGGGACGCCATCAGGTCAAGCTCAAGCGCCTCGGGCACATCAAGGTCATAATTCTTTGCAAATTCCGCAAAACTGCCCGCAGTCTTGACCATTTCCGAGCGGTCGTAGTAATAATCGTCAGTATTTATCCTTGTAATGGTGTTTTCAAGGCAATATTCTCGCGTGAACATGTTGATTGTGTCGATTATGTCCATTGCGATGGTCGATTTTCCGCTGGCAGTTTCGCCGGCAATGCCGATTGCGCAGGAGCGTTTTGTTTCGCCGGAGATGAACGAGGCGATTTTTCTTATTATATTTTTATCAAATTTAACAAAAATCGAGTCGTGCGAGTTTAATTCGTCATAAAAAATCTTATTTAATCTCATTTGCACGTACGGAGCGAGAATTTTTGCTTTCGGGGATTCAGACAGTTTCTGTTGGGGTTTTGTTATTGTTGTGGGCAAGGTTTTTCTCCTGCTTTTTTTATTTACTTAAACAAAAAACCGAACAAATTGAAATTTGACGGTTTTTTAAGATTTTTTAAGATAATGAAGCTGAACCTGCGAGAAATTTCTCCATCGGTTTTCCGGGAACGCCCGAAACGGACACGATATCGTTATTTTCATCAACTATTACCACGCTGGGTTCAAATTCAGCTTTTTCTTCCAATGTCATTGACGCATAGGACACAATAATGACCTTATCGCCAATCTGGACTTTTCTTGCGGCGGCTCCGTTCAAACAGATATCACGTTTGCCGTATTCGCCTTTTATAACATAAGTTTGAAATCTTTCTCCGTTATTAATGTCGAGAATATCGACTTTTTGACCTTCCTGAAGCTTTGCCGCGTCCATAAGTTCTTGGTCAATGGTTATTGAGCCGACGTATTCAAGATTTGCTTCGGTCACAGTCGCTCTGTGGATTTTGGAGTATAAATATTCTAGTTGCATAAATACCTCGTATATAATTTTTTATCAAAAAAATAAGTTATGCAAGTTTTTATTTAAATTATGTAAAGATTAAGGGGGGAATTTCGTTTGTTTTTGGGCAAAGGGGGGCGAAAGTGCCGGAATTCCCTTTTTCCGTTCCGATTCCTCCGGCAGAACAGAGAAAAAGCGGGATTTTGCAGATAAAGCTGCCTCCCCCATAGTCACTACAAAAGGGAATTCCGGCACTTTCCGGGTTTATGAAATTCTGCACAAAAAATTGTTCATTTTTTGAGGCTGCAAGCGGTCACCCCCTCTTCCCAACCCTCTCTGGCTTCCCCTCCGGGTTGTCCCCCCCCCCAGCCCTCCCCCGTATGGGGAGGGAGAATAATTAAGGTAAATAAGTAGGGGCGAGGGAGCAAAATTTCCCTCTCCGATGGGAGAGGGTGCCCGTAGGGCGGGTGAGGGCCTGCCCGTAGGGGAAAAACAGACCTGTGTGAGGGTATTTGAGAGCCCCCCACCGTAAGAATCGGAACGGAAAAGAGAAATATCTTAATTTTTACTGCAACAACCTAAAATCTACCCCTTGTTAAACCTAAATCTTTCAATCAAATAGATATGCGCAAGCGTAAATAGCCCTGCGGCTCCTGCAAGATACTTATGCGCGGTTATTTTATGAGAATGCCCCGCAACAGCGCTTGCAACGCCGGCGGCAACAGCCCCGTAGCCGGTGATTTTCAAAGGATTGTATCTCTTTTTTTGACCGCTCCCGAAAGAGGGCGAAAAAATCGGTGAAATTTGCATAAATAACTCCTTACATGCCAATTTTATCAAAAGAAGCAGAATTTTTCCATGTTATTATTTTGTTATGAGAAAATTTATTGGATTTTTTACACTTCTGGCTTTGTTTCTGTGCGCAAACAGCGCATTCTGTGCGCAGCCGCGGAAAATTACGCTGCAGCAGGCAATAGACATAGCCGTACAAAACAATATTGACTACAAAGCAGCGCAAATTGATGTGGAAATTGCAAAAAACAACATAAAATCCGCAAACAAGCTCCAGCCAACAGAAATAAACACATTTTTTAATATCGGCAGCATTGCCCGCGGGAATCCGCAAATGCTGGGCGCAACACAGGGCGTAGAAATCGCCAAAAGGGACGCCAGAAAGAAACTTGCAGAATCAAACCTGCTTTTAACAAAGGAAAATGTAGGTTATTACGAATTTGACTTAAAAATGGATGTCAGAGAAGCATACATCAAGCTTGCGGTGTCAAAATCCATTCTGAACAACCTCCAAATGCAGCAAAAACTGCTTGAAGAGCTGCTTTCAATTGCCAAAAAGAAAGTTGCAGCCGGCGAGACAACGGAAATGGATGTACTTCAGGCTGAAATCGCGATAAATCAAATGGTTACGCATGTAAACACCGCCAGAGCAGAGGTTAAAGCCGCTTTGCACAATTTTAACAAAGTTATTAACCCGCAGGGGATGACCGAAGTTGAGTTTGACGCGATTGACAGCCTTTTTGATGAAAAGGACGATTTTGACGCGCTTATGACCCCTCCGCCCAAAACAAAGCTGCCGCTGTTTGAGCTGATTGCGCAAAAAAGCCTCTCAAACCGCTATGATATAAGGATTGCAAAACAAAAAATAGATGTTGCGCAGAAAAATCTTACACTTGTGGCGCGCCAGAGAATTCCGGATTTGGAGTTTTTCGGCGGATACGGTTATCAGACCAGAGCAATGAGCGAGGAGGGAAAATTTCAGGGCGGAGCATACGCAGGGGCAAATATCACAAACATTCCGCTTTTTTATTCTTACAAACCCGAAATCGCAAATGCAAAACTTGAAATAGATAAAGCTGAATTGAACTACCAGTCGGCAGAAAACAAAGCTCTCAAGGATTTGAGCAGCGCGTATGAGCGTTTTGTTACAGCAAAAATGAATCTCAACGATTACAACGAAAAACTGCTTAAATGTTCAAAAGAAATGATAAACCTTTCCAAAAAGAACTATGGAGCCGGAAAATCAAACCTGACAACCTTTATCGTAATGGAACAATCCTACAAATCCATCATAATCGAATACACAAAGACCCTCGCAGAATACTACAACAGCTGGGTAGGTTTCCTGCGGGAGGTCAATGCTGAAAATTTCGATATTGAAAGTATTTAGACGATTATTTCTTCAAGAAGAACGACCGCATCAACGGCAATAGCCTTGCTTTCGCCGATTGGCCCCATTCCTTCCATTGTTTTCGCCTTGACAGAAATCTGATTCATCCTGATTTTCAATATATTGGCCAAATTGCTTCTGATTTCATCAATGTAGGGCGAAAGTTTTGGGGTTTGGGCTTTAATCGTACAATCAATATTGCCGATTCTGTAACCGTTTTTAATTACAAGATATAAAACGTCTTTTAAAAGCTCTGTGCTATCACAGCCGTAATATTGAGGGTCATCGTCAGGAAAATGCATGCCGATATCCCCGAGAGCCAGCGCACCGAGCATTGCATCGATAATTGCATGGCAAAGCGCGTCAGCATCGGAATGACCGAGCAGCCCTTTGCAGTTTTCTATGCGCACACCGCCAAGAATCAAATCCCTTTCCTCAACAAGCTGGTGAATATCAAACCCCTGTCCTATTCTGTACATAAAACTCTCCTTATTTTACAAATCAATGAATTTTTCTACTGCTTTGGGCACGCCGTCATTATCAACCGTGTCCGTTACATAATCCGCTACCGCTTTCAGCGCCTCTGAGCCATTTCCCATTGCGACTTTTGTCCCTGCGGCAAGCAGCATTTCAATATCGTTATCCTGATCACCGCAGGCCATGATTTCTTCTTTTTTTATGCCCCATAATTCAGCAAGAAATCTAACGGCGTTGCCTTTTGTGGCGTCAAGGCTCGAAAACTCGCAAAAACGCGGCGTTGAGCGCACAACGTACAATTTATCCTTATATTTTTCCGCCATTTCTTTTTGGAGCTTCTCTATCAATTCCGTGTCATCGTCAATCGCAAGAATCTTGTTCACACCGTTCAAATCCAGCCCGTCACAGGTTCCGATGACTTTATATTCAATATTTCTGGCGTCAACATAATCCCTAATCAGCCTGCTGTCCTCTTCGACCATCAAAACATCATTAACATACAAATTAAAGAATACATTACGCTTTTTGAGCTCTGTTATAACTCCGCGGGCAAGTTCCGGAGGCATTGTGCACTCATGGAGCGTCTTTTCTTCGTTGCAAAAATCCTTGACGAGCCCGCCCTGGTAGCAGATTACAGGAGTTTTGAGACCGAGTTCTTCTGCGATTAATTTTGTTGCCGCATACATCCGTCCCGTGCACAAAACAACCTTTATTCCTTTCTCAGAAAGGCGTTTCAGGGTATCTTTAACCCTTTGGGAGGCGGTATAATCTTTTCTGAATATAGTTCCGTCGATGTCGAGAACCAGCATTTTTATCATAATAACTAATCCGTCAGCTTAAATGCGCGCATAAGAGCACATATTGTTTTCGCATCATTAATTGTACCATTTTTTATGAGATTGTACACTTCGCTTAACGGAAGTTCAAAATAATCCAAAATCTCGCCCTCATCCGGCTCCGGACAGTCAAAAGTCAATCCGGTTGCCTTAAAAAGGTACAATTTTTCGTCGCAAATGCCAAAAGTTGTAAAAATAAACCCGAGAGAATCCCAGTTTTGAGCAAGATATCCTGTTTCTTCCCTCAATTCACGCTTTGCCGCAAACAAGGGGTCTTCACCTTTTTCAAGGCGGCCTGCCGGAAGCTCCGTCTGGACTGATTTCACAGCGTAACGGTACTGTTTTACAAAAAGAATGTTTCCGTTTTCTTTTTGCGCGCAAATCACCACACCGCCCGGATGATGGATGATTTCCCGCTCGCGTTTCAGCCCGTCGGAAAGCTCAATTTCATCCTTTGTAATATCAAAAATCCGTCCATTATAGACGGTTTTTGATGATAAGGTTTTTTCTTCAAATTTATCCATATATCTCCCGATTTTTCAAAAGATTTTCCGAATTCCTCTGCTTTTTTAGTGCACTTTTTGCCGCTCTATGAAATGAATCTGCGATTTTTTCATCAATTCGCATAGCTTTGGCAGGGGAAATAACTGAAACTTTTCCCTTTTGAGCCTGAATGTTGATAAATTTATTATAAGTGCCCTGAATCCGCATTTTAGTGAATCGGAGCCTTTATTGTTGATTTCAGGTGAAGTTCCTGAAGCTGTTCTTCCGAAACAACGGCCGGCGCGTTGGTCATTAAGCATTTTGCCGCAGAATTTTTCGGAAAAGCAATAACTTCGCGGATAGAAGACTGATGTGCAAGCAAAGCGACCAATCTGTCGAGCCCGATTGCCAGTCCTGCATGCGGAGGAGTGCCGTACTGGAACGCCTGAAGCATAAAACCGAATTTTCTTTCGATTTCTTCATCCTCCAATCCCAGAGCCTTGAAAACTTTCTGCTGAACTTCGGGAGAATGGATTCTAACGCTGCCGCCGCCGAGTTCTGTGCCGTTATATACAATATCGTAAGCGATTGAACGGCATTTTAGCGGTTCGGTTGCCATTTTGTCGACATCTTCAAGGTTCGGCGAGGTGAACGGATGGTGCATTGCCATTACGCGGTCAAATTCCTTGCTGTATTCAAACATCGGGAAGTCAACAACCCACAAAAGCGCATGTTTGTTTTCATCAATCAATCCGAGTTTGTCGCCAAAGAAAAGTCTGAACCTGCCCATTACATCATAAGTTGTTTTCGGCTCATCCGCCACGAAGAACACTATATCACCGGGTTTTGCGTCAGCGCGTTCCTGAAGTTTTTTGATTTGTTCATCGTTTAAGAACTTAAGAACAGGCGATTTGACCGTTCCGTCTTCCATATATGTAATCCATGCAAGCCCTTTTGCCCCGTAAGAAATAGCCAGCGAGCGGACATCGTCCATTTCTTTTCTGGAGTAGCCGGCAATACCGGGGATTTTTATAGCTTTAGCGATTCCGCCGTTTTTGAGGGTTTCTTTGACGGGTTCAAAGGTTGATTCCATCAAAATATCGCCAATATCAAAAAGTTCCAGCCCGAATCTTGCATCAGGTTTGTCAGAACCGAATCTGTCCATGGCTTCTTGCCAGCTAATTCTGGTGAAAGGCGGTTTTACCTCGACATTTGCGGCTTTAAAAGCCTCAACAATAAGCCCTTCGGTCAAATTAATAATATCATCCTGCCCGACAAACGACATTTCAATATCAACCTGCGTAAATTCAGGCTGTCTGTCGGCTCTGAGGTCTTCATCGCGGAAACATCTTGCAATCTGATAATATCTTTCAAGTCCGCCGACCATAAGGAGTTGTTTAAAAATTTGCGGGGACTGCGGAAGCGCATAGAATTTACCCTCCTGAACACGGCTCGGAACGAGGTAATCACGTGCCCCCTCCGGCGTTGTGTTAATCAAAATAGGGGTTTCAACTTCCATAAAATCAAGATTATTCATGTAATCTCTGATTGCGCGCACAATATCATGGCGAAGTTTAAGATTATTAACCATTGCCGGACGGCGGATATCAAGATATCTGTATTTTAAGCGGATATCTTCTTTTGTATCGTCAGAAGAAAGCTCAAACGGCAAAAGTTTAGCTTTTGACAGGATTTCGACTTTTTCGGGATACATTTCGATTTCGCCGGTTTTCAAATCGGGATTGTATGTTTCAGGCGGGCGTTTTGTGATTTTTCCCGTAACCTGGATTACAAATTCGTCTTTAATACCGGAAAATATATTATGAACCTCAGGATTTATCTGCGGGTCAGCAACAACCTGAAAAAATCCGGTTTTATCTCTCAATTCGATAAAAATAATACCGCCCAAATCTCTTACCGCGGAAACCCAGCCCGCAAGAGTAACGGTTTCATTAATGTTATCAATACTCAATGTTTCGTTATAATGCGTTTTCATCGATGTTTGTGTAATCATTTCATACTCTTTCTACTAATCAACCTGTATTTAATAAATTATAATAAACAAATTTTTTAATCAAATTAACCGAAAAAAGCTATTTATCTTTGTTTTTATTCCAAATATGAAAAACAGGAATTCCCGCAAGCGTAATCAACAGCCCGGGGAGAGTATATAAGGGTTTGTAAAGCGTCAGGCAGATAATAATTATGCCGGCAAGAATCAAAAAGCTTACAGGGAAGAAATTGTTAATTCTAAAGATAAGATTTGCATTTTTTCTGCGTTTTCTGTAAACAAAAATGCCCGCAGTTGTAATTATGTAAAAAATCAGCGATGCGTAAATCACAAAATCCAGAAGCTGGGTATAATTTCCCCACAAAATAAGGATACAAATCCACAAACACTGCGCCCACAGCGAATTTACCGGAACTTTTGTTTTTCTGTCAATTACTGCAAGCGGCCTGAAAAAAGCACGGTCTTTTGCCATTTTGTAATAAACCCTTGAGCCCGCCAGAATCATTCCGTTCGCACATCCAAACGCAGATATCATAATAATCAGCGCTGCAATATCTTTTCCGGCAGTTCCGAAGATTTCCGCCATCATACGGGCGCCGACAATGTCCTCGGGAGCATTTTGAATCGCCTCAAGCGGCAAAACACCAAGATAAATCGTATTTATCAACAAATAAAGCAGAACGACCAGCCCTGTACCGTATGCAAGCGCTTTGGGGATGTTTTTTGAGGGTTCTTTGATTTCTCCGGCAATAAATGTGATATTATTCCAGGTAATTGAAGAAAAAAGCGCGCCAACAACCGCGGTGAACACGATTTTAGAGTTTGTAAGCAGGGAAAACTGCGGAATGTATGAATTAGCAATGATAGTTTTCCAGTGGAAGCCGAAAAACAGTCCTGCAAGGATTATCCCGATTATTGAAAGAACTTTTGTTGCGGTGAAAAGATTCTGCGTGATTACGCCGTATTTTATGCCTTTTGAGTTTATATAGCTTAAAAATACCACGGTAAATATTGCGCAAACCTGCTGGGTTGACAAAGTAACACCGCCGCAATTTACCACAAAAAGATGGGCGCTTATAAAAGGAACAAGCAGCCCCAAAAATTTCGCAAAAGCAACGCAAACAGCCGCAAGAGTGCCGGTTTGTATTACGAGAAAGGTCGTCCAGCCATAGAGAAATGCGATTTTTTCATTGAAAATCTTCTTCAAATAAACATATTGCCCGCCTTCTTCGGTGATATTTGCCGCAAGTTCGGCAAAAGAAAGCGCCCCGCAAAGGGTTACAAATCCGGCAAGCATCCAGGTAAGAATCAGCAAAACGCCCGATTGAACCTGTCTTGCAATGTCGGCTGAAACTATAAATATTCCGCACCCTATCATTGAACCGGAAACTACTGAAATCGAATCCGTAAGGGAAAGCGTTCTTTTTAGCGTTCCTTTCATATTTAAAGCATATATAAAACATCCGGTGTTTGCAAACTGCCGGCTGTTTTATATTTTTTTTGCGAAAATGGCAATTTTTTATGCAAAAAATACTTTATATATATAAGAACACACCACAACTGTGTCTGAGAGATACGAGGAGATAAAAAGATGTTTGTTGCTTTATACACATCAACATCAGCAAAAAACGCAAAACAAACCGGCGAAATTAAAAACGACACCGCAAAAATCAGCGTGCCAATAGGCAAAAAACGCGTTTCCCTCGGCGAATCAATCGGCATGCCCGCAAACCCTCAAGAACAGGAAATCACAAGAATCAATTCTTACTCCTCCGACAGGGAAAGGGTTATTGAATACAACAAAAAGAATGCAAAAGGCAATTATATAATAGTTGACAAGTCAGATTGCAGCGCAACAGTATATGACAAAAGCGGAAAAGCATTGAAAAAATTTGAAGTCGGGCTCGGAATGGACATCGGCGACAAAAAAGCCGGCGGATACAACTGCGGAGTAGCTTCAAAAATCAGGAAATACACAGCACCTGGCGAATATACGCTGGGAGAACAATCAAACACAGCAGACAAAAAATACGGCTCAAATCTCTTCATAATGGAGGGCGACGGTGTTGCAAAAGACTCTGTAAACGAGCAGGTCGCCGCAATCCACCAGATTCCGACGCAGCGCCTTGCGCAGCGCAAAGGACTTTTCAAAAACGGCACAATTGCAGACAACAGAATGTCTTTCGGCTGCATAAACATGCTGGCGGAAGATTTTGATGAAATGGAAAAATTTATCAACGGCACAGGAACAAAACTCTATGTTCTGCCCGAAGAAAAAGATAACAAATTGCAGCTCGAGCCTCAAATTGACGGCAGTTTGAAGTTTGTGCAGACAAAATACAGGGATGAATAATTAATTTTTGGGGGCATATGCAATTTTGCGCACATTCCCCCTCCCCAACCCGGGGAGGGGGCAGTCGTTGTAATACGTCAGTATTGCGTACGAATGCGGGTGGGGAACGACCTTGAAACCTTAAAAAAGCCCCCATCCCGGCCGGTGGAAGGAGCTTTGGAACAATTTAGCATACAAATCCTTTAATTTTTTAAAAATTATTGTGCAAAAAACTTCAATATGATAAATTATTTATATGAAGAAAACTTTAATCAATTTATTGTTTTTGGCTGTCGGGGCGTTCATTGCAGCGTTTGCAATCGAATGTTTTCTTGTTCCCAATTCAATTATTGACGGCGGGATAATTGGTATTTCAATGATGGCAGCTTTCAAAACAAAACTGCCGCTCGGATTATTTATCGTCGTGTTGAATTTTCCGTTTATTTGCCTTGCCTGGCAGAAAATGGGGAAATTATTCGTATTTTCAACCTTTTACGCAGTAATTATGCTTGCATTAGGGGTAACAATGCTGCCGGTCTGGCTCCATGGCAAGCATGTTTCAGACCCGTTTCTTGCTTGTATATTCGGCGGCGTAATTCTCGGCACCGGTGTCGGGTTGATTTTGAGAAATAACGGTTCCACCGACGGAACAGAAATTGTTGCAATCAGGTTTGCAAAAAAATTCGGTTTTTCAGTCGGCGAAATCATTATGTTTTTTAATTTGTTCATATTCATGGCAGCAGGAATTGTTTACGACAGCTGGCAGAGCGCGATGTACTCAATTCTCACATATTTCATCGCTTACAAGGTTATTGATATCGTAATCGAAGGGCTCAACGAGTCAAAATCCATTTTTGTCATCTCTGACGCGTCCAGAGAAATCGGCCCTGCAATTATGAAGCATTTTGATATAAGCATAACTTACATTGCAGGCCGCGGCGGCTATTCAATGCAGGAAAAGAAGATAATTTATTGCGTAATCAACAGGCTTGAAGTTGCAAAACTGAAAACTCTTGTAAAATCCATTGACCCGACGGCATTTATAGCAATAGAAAACGTTCATGAAGTCGACGGAGTAAGAATAAAGTCGCATAATCATTTGTAATGCCTGAATTTGGGCAGTTTTGCACCCTATAAATAACCCAAAGCTAAAGGGTGTTTACTTTGGAGTGACTATGGGGGAGACCTCAACGGGCGTTAATAGTAGAAAACAAACACCGGAGGTCGGAGGAATCGGAACGGAAAAGTGAACACCCTTTAGCTTTGCGCAATCAGAATTTTAATAAAAAACAGCGGCCGGAGAGCGTTAAAATGAAACTGTGTTTCGCCTCCGACCATTGCTGCCCGGGTTTTTGACCCGTTTTATAAGAAGATGATAGGTTGCCCGCCCCGTTTTTACACGAAACGGGCTTTGCCGCGTTCACGGCTTAACTTATCACGCAATTGTTTAGATATTCGATTGTATTCAATTTGTTATCGTAAAGATAACGCAAAAATTCCAGATGTTCACGGCTTAAAGATGAAATAACCACATTTATCTCAAAACCGTCCGAGGAGGGAGGTTCATAATCATAAATTACATAGCTGTTGTATTTGCTTTTCCATTCTTTGCGTTCAATTTTGCAGTTATGTTCAAGGGCAATGTCCTCCAGCCAGGGGAGCATTTCCTTGCTTATGTTATTGAATTCCATTTCCTTTCTCTGGTTCAAATTATCTGTATATCTGTCAGTAAGCATTGCCTAACCTCCCTAAGACGATGTTTTAACCCGCCGCATTCTATCCGTTCCAGAACCTGACAAAACAACGAGTGCAAATTCCGATGCGGCAAATCAAATTTCAAAGAAAGTCGTTTGTCTTTCGTAATGTATATGTAGTGTAAACAATTTCTCAAAAAGATAAAATATACCAATGTACAATGTACAGGGTGTATAAATGTACTATCTTTTTTATGATAAAAATAAAAGATTATCCCGTGTATTTTTCCACAAACAGAGAAGTCTGTTCCGAAAGCTGTTTAACAGCGTCTTGAACAACATGAGCGGGTGTAAACATTGGACTGTGCGCATTCATTAGCTTTGCAGCAGCTACATTTTGTATATAATTATTTAGAATCTCAACATCGTCATAAAATTGCTTATTTTTTATTTTTTGAAG
The DNA here is from genome assembly GCA_900547155.1 of uncultured bacterium. Classification (GTDB taxonomy): domain Bacteria; phylum Cyanobacteriota; class Vampirovibrionia; order Gastranaerophilales; family Gastranaerophilaceae; genus Spyradomonas; species Spyradomonas excrementavium. Next base: position 109,499 of record URFH01000002.1, read on the forward strand.
GTTAAAAGGCAGCATATTTAAACGCGGTTCAAATTTACAGCTTGAAAGTGTAAAATCATAATCTGATTTGGCAAGAAGCCCGAACGCGTCCAGCACCTTTTTGATAAATTTAAACTGCAAATCCGGTTCTCTCACAGAAAACCCGCTGTGCATGCACAAAATAGGGTTAAAAATGCGCTGACGCGGATTTTTTGCAAAACCGTACTCAAAATCAATGGGAATGAACTTCTTCTGCGCAATATCTACAATAACATTTCTTCCTGCGCAATCAAAAGCCATATTTTGCTTTGCTGCCTCAAAAATGGTTTTCATAAAATCACGATAAGAAGAAACAGGCATTTCAACTATTTTGAGATTGAGATTGTGCTGCTTGTCGCTCATTTTATTTGTATAACCGTTAAGACAACAGGCATTTTCACCCTTTATATATTCACCAATTTCTACGGAGTCGCCTATTTTTGCCACATAATGGTTGAATTTATCCCCCGTGCTCATATCAAACGAAATCGGACTGTTAAAATCCGGTTTGAAACCTTTATGAACTCTCACAACATAGTCCGTATCTGGTATTCTATATACTTTTGCTTCCGCGCCATGACCAATACATTCTTTTTTAAGCGCTTTTTTTATAGAAAGTTTGATTTGTTGTTCACTTCTTTGCAAAAAAGGGACAGACGCGCCAAGTTCTATAGTATCAGCCTTTAGCGGAAAGAGTTTGGACGCAAAAATCTCCCCCGCAAACGGTAATTCCGCAGGTATTTTGCTCTTAATCGCGTTTTTTATTTCGCCTAAATATTTATACCCGGTTTCTAATTTAATCATGTTATTAGCGTGCTGTGTATATGAGAATTAAAACACGTAAAAATATAATTTGCTACGGTTGAATGTAATAAATTTTTAAGTTAAAATAACATAGCCGTGCTCCACGGGGAATTTGCGGATCCCTCGACCCGAACGCTTATGCGGGGTGAAGAGCCTGTTGTGAGGCTTTTACGGAGACGATAAATTAAATATTTTCCGTTGATAGTGCCGGATTTTTCGGCGAAAGCAGTCGAACCGTGTCAGATCGGGAACGAAGCAGCACTAAGATTCAACTTTCGGGTGAAAAATTCGTCAAAGTAGGAAAATATTTCAAGGAGTCGGATTTGTATTTGTCGATAGACAGTGGCACGGCTTTTTATTTTTGAATCAGCCTCATCACATACACAACAAACCCGAAAATCATAATTGTCCAAAAACCTGCAACCATAGCAAGCTGTTTAACCTTTTGTGCAAATTCAGAAGAATTAAAACGCTCTTTTTCCTGAACAACGGGTCTTCTTGAGGCAATATCTTTTGACTTTGTTCTTTTGGGCGGTGTTTTTTTTGCAGATTCTTTCTTTTCAAGGTATTTTTGCTTGAGGGTTTTATTTGCGCTGCCTCTTTTGCCCGTCACAAGCAGCTCTTCATCATAGCACAGCGAAGCAATCTTTGAATCAGGGCCTTTTTTCGCAATTGCGTAATTAATACAGGCTTCAAACGAGCGCTGTAGGCATTCAAGCGCCGTCAGCCCGTCTTTTTTGACGCTTCCCGAATGAACAGAAGCATTTCCCGCCTTTTTAAGAAAATACAAATCCTCAATAAACTCTTTTTCGCGAATGCTTCCGGTTGCTTTGTCTTTGAGCATTTCAATCATATCATCGAAAGTATCCGCAGAAGAAGCTTTCTCTTTTAAGATAAGCCGGCAAATATTCTCCCCGAGGCGCCTTGTCTGGGTCATACATTGCTCAAAATACTCGTCCGCGTAGAGTTTTTCGGCTTCTTTTGCTAGTTCATAGAGATTTTTATCAATATTTTTTAAAAAATCGAAATTTGTCATATAAATAAAATATCATGAATAGCCCGCTCTTCAGAAGATAAATTTAAACAAAATTTTTAGCATGCTATAATTTAATCAAATGAGCAACGAAATTACCTACAAAGATGTCGTATCGCAAATAAAAGACCGGCTGGACATAGTCGATGTTATATCAAGAAGGGTTATTCTCAAAAAAACCGGAGGCAATTACTGGGGATTGTGTCCGTTTCACAACGAAAAAACCCCCTCTTTCAGCGTGAACGCCCAGAAACAAATCTTTAAATGCTTTGGCTGCGGCGAAGGCGGGGATGTTTTGAGCTTTTTGATGAAAATCAACAACCAATCCTTTAACGAAGTAGTTAAAGAACAGGCAGAAATCCTCGGAATCGAAATGCCAAAACAGTATTCCGACGCAAACCAGAGCATAAAACAGCAAATGTGCGACGCACTTCTTGCCGCGGCCGATTACTACACGGAAAATCTTCTTTCGGACAAGAACTGCGAGGCTTACAAATACCTGCAAAAACGCGGATTCGGAGATGATGTTATTTATAAATATAAATTAGGGGTTTCAAAAGACAGCTACGAAGATTTGCACAGAAAACTTTTAAAAAAGCACAATATCGAAATCCTTGAAAAATCAGGACTTGTAATAAAGCGCGACAGGGACAGAGGCTACGTTGACCGCTTTAAAAACCGGCTTATGATACCTATTTTTGACGAAAAAGGCAATGTCGTTGCTTTCGGCGCGCGTACCCTTGAAAAAGACGGCACCCCCAAGTACCTGAATTCGTCAGAATCGCTCGTTTACAACAAAAGCCAGATTTTATACGGATTATATCAGGCAAAAGAAGCCATAAAAAAAGAAGATTCCGTAATTATTATGGAGGGTTACTTTGACGTAATCTCCGCGCAGGTAAACGGCGTCGGAAATGCAGTAGGAGCCTGCGGAACAGCCCTGACGGACAACCATGTAAAGATGATTTCCAGATATAGCGCCTCCAGAAGAATTTTCCTTGCATTTGACTCTGACGGAGCAGGCAGAAAAGCCACAGAAAGAGGTGCAGCAACTATAAAAGAGGCATTTGAAGGGCTCGGAAACATAAAACAGTACGACGAAAGCTTCAACACGCTCAACAATGACCGATATGCCTGCGAAATCCGCGTAATCACCCCACCAGACGGCAAAGACCCTGACGAATTCATCCGCGAGCACGGCTCCGAAGAATATAAAAAATACGTAGAATCAGCCCAGCTGCTCATTGATTTTCAGATTAATCAGGTTTTGAAGAACAAAAAGCCGCAGATGTCCCCGCTTGAGAAAAATGACCTTGTAAAACAGGTTGTGCCTTATTTAAACGAGATTAACAACAGTATCGTGCGCGATGAGTACATAAAAATCGTTGCAACTCAGCTGGAAATAGAAGAATCTTCGCTTAAAAAAGTGTTATCTTTACAATCGGCTCCCGAAAAACCCCGGTATTCTCCGCAAAAAAAACCAATTGTAAAGAAAAGTTTAAATATTTCGGAAAAAGCGCAAAAAAATTTATTGTCGATGTATTTAGTAAATGAAAGTTCTATCAATTTTCAAACCCTGAACAATATTCTAAAAGAAGTCGAATTTACAAATGATAAGTTAATAATTGTAAAAAATACAATTGACAAATTGTCACAAGCGGTAAATAATGTTAAGGAATTAACCGAAACCCTGTACACAGAATTTGCCGAGGACAATGAACTCAAAGAAATTATAACAGATTTGATATACTTATCCGACAGCTTCAAAAGCCTGTCCGATAAGGATTTTAAAATAGCGATTGAAGAGAATATTGACCGAATCAAAACTTTCAAAATCAAAGAAGCTCAAAAACAATTGCAATCAGAATACAAAAAAGCCAACGATGATGAGCTTCAAGCAGTCCAAATTCAAATGCAACTAAGAGAAAAAATTAAAAACAAGCTAAGAACTGGAGACAATTAATGAGTAGAAAAAGAATGTCAGACAAATCACTGGTCAGCATAATCGACGAAGAAGATCTTCATGATGATGTGGGCTCTGATGATTTGTTCAGTGAGCCTGAAACAATCGTAGCCGAAAATATGGACGTAGTTATAGGCAAAGCCGGTGCCATAGCAACCGACGACATTTTTGTACAGTCAACAGAAGATGTTGACGCAGATGAAACCGCAGATGTTACAGTTCCCCGCGGTATTTCGTTAGACGACCCTGTCAGAATGTATCTTCGCGAAATCGGAAGAATTAAGCTTCTCACAGCTGAAGAAGAAATTGATTTAGCGCGCAAAATTATTCAAGGTGGTAATGTTGGCGCTGTAGCAAAAAGAAAACTCGTTCAGGCGAACCTCAGACTTGTTGTTTCTATTGCAAAAAAATACGTAGGACGCGGAATGCTTTTCCTTGACCTTATTCAGGAAGGAAATTTAGGCTTAATCCGTGCCGCTGAAAAATTCGACCACGAAAGAGGATACAAATTCTCAACTTATGCAACATGGTGGATTAGGCAGGCAATCACAAGAGCCATTGCAGACCAGGCAAGAACCATCAGAATCCCCGTTCACATGGTCGAAACAATCAACAAACTCAAAAAAGTCACAAGAAAACTCGCTCAGGAGCTTTCCAGAAAGCCGACCGAAGAAGAACTGGCACAGGAAATGAGCATTTCTATTTCAAAATTAAGAGAAATCATCAAAGTAGCGCAAGAACCGCTTTCACTTGAAACTCCTATCGGAAAAGAAGAAGATTCAAGGCTGGGTGACTTTATTGAAGACAAAGACGCTGACGCACCGGTAAAAACAGTTGCTCATGAACTTCTCAGAGAAGACCTCGCAGAAGTTTTGAGCGGACTTTCGCCGCGTGAGCGCGATGTTTTGAGGCTTCGTTTCGGAATGGACGACGGACGCCAGAGAACGCTTGAAGAAGTAGGGCAGCTTTTCGGCGTTACCCGCGAACGTATCAGACAAATCGAAGCAAAAGCCCTCAGAAAACTCAGACATCCCAACAGAAGCAAACGTCTTCGCGAATATGTCGAAGTTTAATAAATTCACAACAAAAAGCCCCGAAAAAGGGGCTTTTTTAATTCAAAAATCCGTTCACGCACAAAACAGAGTCGAAGTTAGGTCTATTTTCCGTTCCGATTCCTCCGACCACGCGAAAATTTGTTAACAGCTATCTTGTTTATTGAGGTCTCCCCCATAGTCACTACAAATAGACCTAACTTCGACTTTGCGCAGCCAACAAGCTCCAAACGGCTTAGCTCAATCGGGCTATAAAAATTTTCATGCTTGTGGTAGAATTTTTGCCAGAGGAAGACTTGAGGGATATTTTATAATGATAAATTTACTATTAAAACTACTAGGCGACCCAAACGAAAAAAAGGTTAAAAAAATAATGCCGGTTATAGAGCACATAAACGCTCTTGAACCGGAATTTGAGCAGCTCACGGATGACCAGCTGCGCGAAAAAACAGCAGAATTCAAAGAAATTTTAAAAAACAGAGAAACCTCAAACGATAAAAAACGCGACAGGGCGTTAGAAAAAGAAGCGCTTGATAAAATCCTGCCGGAAGCGTTCGCAGTAGTGCGTGAAGCGGGCAAAAGGGTCTTAAACATGCGCCATTTTGACGTCCAGCTCATCGGCGGATACTTCCTGCATAACGGCCATATCGCTGAAATGAGAACAGGTGAAGGTAAGACCCTTGTTGCGACCCTTCCTGCCTACCTGAACGCCCTCACAGGCAAAGGCGTTCACGTTATTACCGTCAACGACTATCTGGCAAAGCGCGACAGCGAATGGATGGGTAAAATTTTCAAATTTTTAGGCTTAACCGTTGGCGTAGTTCTTTCTAATACCCGCGATTTTAACGAATTTGAACGCAAAAAAGAAGCCTACGCATGCGATATCACATACGGCACAAATAATGAATTCGGTTTCGACTATTTGCGTGACAACATGGCCGGAAGCCTTGACCAGTGCGTTCAACGCCCGTATAACTACGCAATTATCGACGAAGTTGACAGTATTTTGATTGACGAAGCCAGAACACCGCTTATTATCAGCGGGCGACTTGAAAAATCAGCAGAATTGTACAGAACAATGGCAAAAGTAGCGCCGCAGCTGAAAAAAGACGTTGATTACGAGGTTGATGAAAAAAATAAAAACATTATCCTCTCAGAAGAGGGAATTGACCATGCCCAGGAGCTTTTGAACATTTCAGACCTGTTTGATGTGGAAAATCAATACGCACATCATCTTTTGCAGGCGCTGAAAGCAAAAGAACTCTACCAGAAAGACACGGATTATGTAATCAAAAACGGTGAAGTCATCATTGTTGACGAATTTACAGGCAGATTGATGGAAGGGCGCCGCTGGTCGGACGGGCTTCATCAGGCGGTTGAAGCAAAAGAGGGCGCAAAAATTCAGGACGAAACTCAAACCCTTGCAAGCATAACTTTCCAGAATCTTTTCAGACTTTATCCGAAACTTTCCGGCATGACCGGTACTGCAATGACCGAAGAAGCAGAATTCGGCAAAATTTACAACCTTGAAGTTACAACCATCCCGACAAACAAAACGGACATAAGAATCGACATGCCCGACGTAATCTACAAAACGCAGAAACAAAAATATCTGGCGGTTGTGGATGAAATCGTAAAAATGCACGAAAAAGGCCGCCCCGTTCTGGTCGGAACAATCAGCATTGACAAATCCGAATATCTTTCGTCGCTTTTGAGGCAAAAAGGCGTTAAACACAACATTCTTAACGCAAAACATCACGAAAAAGAAGCAAATATCATTGCTCAGGCCGGCCGCGTCGGCGCTGTAACGATTGCAACGAACATGGCAGGCCGCGGAACGGATATTCTGCTCGGCGGCAACCCCGAATACCTTGCAAAAGAAGAACTTGAGGCAAAAAACCTTTCACCGGAAAACACGCCCGATTATGAAGACAGAAAAAACGAAGCGCTCGCTTCTGCACGCGCTCTCACGGAAAAAGAGCACAAACTCGTTGTTGAAGCCGGCGGATTGCACGTAATCGGCACAGAACGCCACGAATCGCGCCGTATTGACAACCAGCTGCGCGGCCGTGCTGCACGTCAGGGCGATCCGGGCTCAACAAGGTTCTTCCTCTCGCTTGAAGACGATTTGATGAGAATTTTCGGCGGTCAGCACATTATAAATCTTATGGATACGCTCAATGCGGACGAAGATATGGCAATCGAGCACCCGATGATTACGCGCCAGATTGCTTCTGCGCAAAAGAAAGTCGAAACTTATCATTTTGACATAAGAAAAAGCGTTCTTGAATATGACGATGTTATGAATGTTCAGCGTGAAAAATTCTACAACCAGCGAAGACGCGTTCTTGCCGGTGACAACCTTTCCGGCGACATTGCGTATATGATTGAGCGTGAAATTGACAGAATTATCAAAAGCTACGTTGCGCCTGGCATGAACCCGCAGGAATTCATTTACGAAGACCTCGCAGCAATGATGAGAGAGGTGCATTCGCTCATTCCGCAGCTTTCTTACCTTGAAGTGAGCAATATTCAGGGGCTTGATTACGAAGGAATTTTTGAAAAGCTCAAACACCTTGCAGTAATGGCCTATCGTGACCATGAGGAGAAAACCGTTGGTTTTTACAATGATATTGCCTCGCAATATGACGAAAACTTCCTGCGTGAAGAGCCATTTACCTCTAACAACGTAATGAGGAACATTGAAAAAGACATTTTGCTGCGCGTTGTTGACAACAAGTGGATTGACCATCTGCACAACATTGATATGCTGCGTGACGGCATCGGGCTTCGCGCTTACGGCCAAAAAGACCCGCTAATCGAATACAAAAAAGAGGCATACGACCTTTTCAACAATATGATGTACGAAATCCAGTCAGAAACGGTCAAATACCTGTTCAGAACGAGGTTCGGCGTCCAAATCGTTGACAAACGCGAAGATAACGTCATCAGAACACAACTTTCACAGGCTGCGGAAACTTTTCAGCCCGAATCGGAAGAAGATGAAGCTGAGCCGCAAACTCCTTACAAAGCTGCTGAAAAAATCGGCAGAAACGACCCATGCCCGTGCGGAAGCGGTAAAAAATACAAAAATTGCTGCGGGGCGAACAAACAGGAGCAGGAATAAATAATTTTGTCGATTATTTTCCCTTATTAATAAGCTCTTTTATAGAATTTTGTAGTTTAGAAACATCATTTCTATATTGTGCTTTGGCGGCTTTTGCGGCTGCGGATTCGGCTGCTTTTTGTTCAACAATTTTAGCTTTTTCACTTAGTGCTTTTTGAATTTTTTCTTCGGCAAATTTTATATTAGAATCTAAGAATCCACCACAATAACCATTAGCAACTTTTCTTTCCGGCGACATTGCCTCTATTAAATTTGCTGTACTTTCCTCTATACTGTGAGGGAGTGAATATTTCTTTGCCCAGGCATATACTTCAATTTTGTCATCACTTTTGCCTGCAAGTTTATCAAAAAGCTTTCTAGTCTTGCTTTTTGCAGTATTATCAAAGAAAATATGCACAGAACTTTGAACTGAATCTATCATCTGTTTTACAGCATAAAAAACAATATCTACATCGTATTTTTTACAAAATTCTATTGCCTTTGGATTCTTTTGAAAAGATTCAACTAATGAATTCGCAAATTGCGGATATTTTTTATACAATCCTTTACATTTTATACTTTTGATTGATGTAAAATTTGGGTTGTACTTATTTGAAGAGTTATTTGGCTGTGAAGTCATGTTGTTTATTTGCATTATTTTTCTCCTTAAATATATTTTGATGAAATAAAAACAGGTAAAAAAATTTTTTGCTAGTCCGGATTAAACGAACTCCTTATAAAGTCTTTTTCTTCAAAAAGCCCCTCAAAACAACTCTTTAATCAGCAAAAAAGCGGCACATAATTGCCATCGCAGGAGATACAGATATTTATTTTATGCAATTTTATACTCCCGAAAAAGAAAAATCACCGATTTTTTGCACGCATGCAAAATTTTCTTCAATAATACCATTAAAATTGCATGTATGCAACAAAACGAATTGCAAAAATTGGGTAAATATCTAAAAAACTTGAGAAAAAGCAAAAAACTTACTCTCAGCGCTCTTTGCTACCGTAACGGGCTTGAACCGTCAACGGTCAGCAGGATTGAAGCCGGAATCGTTGAGGCAAAATACCTGACATTGCTCAAACTGGCCAAAGCCTATGATATGGAGCTTTGTGAACTTTTGAAATTTGAATGATTATATGCTTATTCTTATACCGAACAGCAAGGCAACCCCGTTACGCCCACCGTTTCTCAGCATAGTTTCAAAAAAGCCCGTAGCCCTGTCGCCCCACCGTTTTTGAATGCCGGCACCATACTGAACAAACGGGTCTATTGACAAATCCGGAAGATAAACATCATTTGCCTTAAATTTTGTTTTATCTATTATGTTCCACACAACAGAAACCGCAATATACGGCTGAACATAATTTTTGAAATTGCCGATGAGCTTTATTCTCGGCTCAATTTGCAATGCGTTCAACGGTCGCGTGTTTATATTTACATTGGAGGCGGTTTTATAATTGAAAGTATTTACAAACGTATATGACGCAAGAAAAGCGGGCTGGATTATGAATTTTCGCTCAAATATTTCAAAATTATAGCCTGTCATTTGGGCAATTCCGGTACTAAACATTGCAAAATTTTCTCTGCCATAGCGCGTTGAGGCTTCTGCGGAAGAAGCGCCTGCGTTTGCAGTCCATGCGCTGAAAAAGCCGCCTTTATAAAACACAGCATTAAGCCCCGCCAATCCTCCGTTATTATAAATACTGTTTCCGCTATAGGCCTGATGTGAGCCGTTATATGACGCATATACACCGTAAATTGAATACCAGCCGTTATTTAGTTTTGTCAATCCGCTCTCGACGCCAACAAGGCTGCCATAACTGACATTTGAAACACGGGGGCCGTTTTTTAAGCCCACAGATTCAAAGGTTGAATAAGGTTTAAACCATATCCCGCCTCCTTGCTCGGGCATTATAAAAGGTGAATAAGCAAAAGTTCCGTTCATAGCAAGTTTATTTTGCATTGAAAACTTTGTTTTTATTTCCGGAGGTGTAATCATTACCATATCAAGGTTCGCAAATATATTTCTGTATGTATCAATCTGCGTTAAATACCCTGCAAGCTGGGTTGCAACCTCGGACGCAAGTATTGCAGAATCAAAACCCTGCCGCAAAAATTGAAAATTCCCGCTACTGCTGTCATATGAAATACTATAATCATATATGGGCGTGTTAAGAGTAGAAGGAGTATATTCTACGGAATTTTTTAATGTATCATCCGCAAACGGAATAATGATATCAGCAGCCGTAGGAGCGCCCTCTAAATTCAATCCCGCAACAAATAAAGAGCCGCTTCCGCTCAAAGAATCCGCGTTTATCCTGTCCATTGTATTATCGGCAAAATTTACATCCGCAAAGATATTAGTCGTTCCCGCCAAAGACAGATTTCCAAAATTTATATTATTTATTTGATTGTTTTGCATATTAAAATTAACATTATTGCCGAAATTGGAATTAGCAGCATTAAAATAAGTGCTGTCGGGCAGGAGTTTAACTGTTCCCTCATCAAAATTGAATGTACCGGTAAATGCGGCATTTTCACCGCCAAGATTAAGAATTCCGCCCTCTTTTTTATAGATATTTCCTGTACCCTCAATCCCGCTCAGGATATTGTTTGTGCCTGTACCCAGAAAGTTTATTATGCCGGTTGAGGTGTTAAATATATCGTTTGGAGTGCTGCCGGTTTCGTAATTATTTTTTAAATTTGTATTGTTGAGATTAACTGTTCCTGCATTATATACAGCACCGCCTTTTCCGGCGTTTAGAGAGTTTGAAATGCTGCTGTTTTGTATTGTTGAATCGTTAATTGTGATTGTTGCGCCCAGATTATTTACAATTGCCCCGCCATAGCCCTGCTCACCGGAGGTTATTTTGCTGTCGTTGATTAGTGAATTGTTTATCACGATTGAACCCGAGTTTGCGATTGCACCGCCGAATGTAATATTGTTGGAAGTGCCGCCTCCGTAGTTGTTATTAAACACGCTGTCAGTGATTATCATAGTGCCTTTGTTATGGATTGCGCCGCCGTACGCAAATGGAAAATCTCTGTCAGAATTTTGTACGCCCTCAACATAGTTATTTTCAAAATCAGTATTGCTGATTGTTATATTTCCCTCATTATTAACGGCTCCGCCATAAGCATACAGACTGCCTCTTGAATGATTTTCCCTGAATATTGCAGAATCAACAGACATCTGCGCAGTTCCGTTGTCGAGATAACCATTTGATAAGGCCCCGCCGTATGACAATGCTCCGGAAGTATAATTTTTTTCAAAATCCGTATTTTGAATGTTCATGCTTCCGCCGTAAAGGTTGTAAACAGCACCTGCAACAGCAAAAGAGCTCGAACCTGAATCAGAAAAATTAGAAACAAAAGCGGAATTTTCTATATCTGTGTGTCCGCCGCTGTTATAAATTGCACCGGCAAAATATGAGCCTCTATCGACCTGACCGATACAATTTTGGATTATAACTTCATTAAAATTGTTATCCTGCCCCAAAACAAAGCCGCCATAGGCATTATTACCGTCTATTGAATGATTATGCCCCTCAAAATTAATATCGTAGTTATAAAAACGCCTGTCAATAGTTGACGTCGAGTCCAAATCATCAGTAAAGCTATAAGTATCGCCGTTTTGCAAGACAGAATTCAATAATTGATAAAATGTGCTTATATCAATAGTGTTTGCGCCTGCATCCGGCGTTAATAAAAGAACACACGCAAATATTAGTATAATTTTATAAAGTTTCATAAAATTATACTAATAATTCAATTTAAAGAGTTATATCACCCGAAAAGGCATATTTTCAGCGGTTCTGAATTAGCTCTTTTGAGCACAATGACTTCCGGAAGAAAACAACATCCCCGTAACGAAAAAACTATTCAACAGAATTGCAGAAAGGGGGTTCTTTGATTGAGGTTTTTGGTGTAATATTGTTTTATTCAAGAGGATTTTGTTATGTTGAAATTATTTAATACTTATTCAGATAAAATTGAAGAATTCGAGCCGATTAACGGCAAAAAAGTTAATATGTACGTATGCGGCCCGACCGTTTATGACAATCCGCACCTCGGACATGCACGCTGCTACATCACATGGGACGTGGTTTACAGATATTTAAAATTTCTCGGCTACGACGTAACATATTGCCGCAATGTAACCGATGTTGATGACAAAATCCTTGCCCGCTCTGAAAAAGAGGGAATCACACCTGATGAAGTTGCTAAAAAATACTACGATGTTTTTTCAGAATCAATGAAAAAGCTCGGAAATTCAAAGCCCGACATCGAACCTTTCGCAACAAAGAACCTCGGCGAGATGATTTCCATCGTCAAAAAGCTTATTGACAACGGATACGCGTACGAAGCCGATGGCGATGTTTATTTCAGGGTTAAAAAATTTAATAAATACGGCGCATTAAGCAAACAGCCCATTGATGACCTCGTAGCCGGTGCCAGAGTCGAAGCTTCTTCTAAAAAAGAGGATGTTCTGGACTTTGCATTGTGGAAAAAAGACGAAAAGCACGGCTACAAATCCCCCTGGGGAATCGGGCGCCCGGGCTGGCACATTGAATGCTCGGCAATGGCAAGAAAACACCTTGCGCCGGAAATTGACATCCACGCGGGCGGAGCTGATTTGATTTTTCCGCACCATGAAAACGAAATTGCGCAATCCGAATGCGCAAACGGCTGTCAGTTTGTAAAATACTGGCTGCACAACGGTTTTGTTACGATAAACAAAGAAAAAATGTCAAAATCCCTCGGAAATTTCATCACAATCGACGGAATTCTGGAAAAATATGACGCAAACACAATCAGGTTCTTTATTTTGACGAATCATTACAGAATGCCGGTTGAATTCAACGACGAAGCGCTCGAATCCGCAGCAGCAGGCATTAAGCGCGTCAAAAACTCGGTAAACGACCTTATGAACTACGTCGGAAAAGAAAATCTCATCGAAAATATTGAATCTGATGAAATAAACCAGTTCAAAGACGCGATGAATGATGATTTTAACACATCAAAGGCGCTTGCTGTTATGTTTGAGCTTGCGACAAAAGCAAACAGGGCAAAAGATTCGCAGGATAAGGATTCAGCGACAAAATATCTTTCCTCTTTGATGACGATTGCGAGAATTCTCGGATTTGACTTTGAAAAAGTCGAACTGTCAGAAGAACAGCTCAAAGAAAAGCTCGATGAGATTGTTTCAGAGTTTGATTTTCTCGAAAACAAGGAAGCACCTGCATTTGAGATTATGAACGAAATAATAAAAGCAAGAAATGAAGCACGCGCACAGAAAAACTGGGCAGTTGCCGACAAAATTCGCGACGGGCTTGCTAAAGTTAATATTGTGTTAAAGGACACCAAAGACGGAGTTACGAATTGGGAGTTGAAATAATATGCTAAGTGTTGGTCTCACCGGAAATATTGCATCCGGAAAATCTATTGTTGAAAGCTATTTTGAAAAAAAAGGTATTTCTGTCATAAACGCCGATGATGTCACGCATGAACTAATCGACAAAGACCGGAATATTCAACAAAGAATTAAAAAACTCTTTGAAAATGAGGATATTCTTGACGAAAACGGCGCTATTTCAAGAGCAAAAATCGGAAAAATCGTTTTTTCTGACCAGGACAAGCTCGAAGAACTCGAAAACATCCTTCATCCTGCCGTAATCAAAAAAATCGAAGAATTTTTCGACGAAAAACGCAGCGAGGACATTGTTATTGCGTCAGTTCCGCTTCTTTTTGAGATAGATATCCAGCCGATGTTTGATAAAACGATTCTCGTTTGTGCGGACAAGAAAATCCGCCTCCAGCGTCTCATGAACAGGAACGGATACAGCCTTGAGCACGCGCTTGAGCGGATAAATTCGCAGATTTCACAGGAAGAAAAACGAAATATCGCTGATTTTATCATCGAAAACAACAACGATATTCTTGAGTTGGAATTGCAGATTAACAAAATAATTGAAAGATTGAGAGCATGAATCCCGAAAAGCTGACTAAAATAACCTTTTTTCTGCTATTTTTGTTCAGTATTAATTATCTTCCGCTCATTTTAAAGGTTCCTTTTTCATTTTTTAATAATGATTTCAGAAATATGAATATTTATTCAAGAAAACTGCAAATTCTGGAGCAAAAAGCGGGGTTTTTAAAGCAGGAGAAAGAAGTCGGGTTCATAAGCGAGGTCAAGGATGATAACATAATGCTGCTTTCCGACCCTATTTTGAACTTTTACATTGCCCAGTACGCACTCACGCCGGCGATCGTAAAAAAGGGCTCTGAATTTCCTTATACTGTGGGGATTTACGACAAAATCGTGCGAATTGACAAAGGGCTTTCGATTTACAGGCAGCTGAGTCCGGACATTTTTGTTTTTAAAAGGAGCGAAAAATGAGCTTTTTAGGGGCAGAGGGTTTATTGCTGTGTATTTTGAGCACAATTTTTTGCGGATTTTTTGCAGTGTCGATAACTGCAAAAGAAGTTGAACTTCCGATTAAGATTTTACTCGGAATCGGCGCGGGATTCGGGATTTATTCGGTTTTGTACTTCTTTTTAAAAGTTCTTCAGGTTTCTCATTTCGGGGTTTATGTTTTTTGCGAAATGGCAATATTAATTCTTCTCGGCGGCATTTTCTTTGCCAGAAAGAGCAAAATCAACCTGAAAACCCAAAATCCGGAAATATCAATACCGTTTCTTTGCGCGCTGATTGTTGGTTTTGCTGTTTATATGAAATATTTTATAATCAACGCGCTCGGAAGCTGGGACGGATTTAGAATCTGGGGCATAAAGGCAAAATTTTTATACGAAATGTCGCCGCTCTGGGAACGGGTTTTTCAGCTCCCTCATTTTATGATGCACAATGACTATCCGCTTTTTGTTCCGGCAAATTTTGCAAGGTTGTGGCATTACAGCGGAGGTTTTTATTGCGACGCACCGAATATTTTCGGGCTTATTTTCACATTTTCGTCAATATTTTTGCTGTTTTTCGCGCTAAAAACATTTAAAAATAAGGGAATTGCCGCGCTTTACGCCTCAATTCTCTCGCTAAGCCCGCTATTTCTGGCAAACGGCGCAGCTCAGGCGGCTGATATCCCGCTTTCGTTCCTGTACTTATGCTCTGCGGTATCTCTGGTTCTGTTTTTTGAAAAAAATCAAACCTCATACCTTGCGCTGGGGACTTTCTTTGCGGGAATGAGCGCATGGACAAAAAACGAGGGAATGATGTTTTTGCTCGTTTATTGCTGGGTTTTGGGGTGTTATTTTCTCTTTAAAAGGGAATGGAGGAACATTTTTGCGCTTTTTCTGGCTTTTTTGCCGTTTGCAGCCCTTATCGGTGCTTTCAAACACATCGCGCACACACCAAATGACGTAATTTGGGGCATTACAACCCTTAAAACGTACAATCACTTTCTGGATATCTCAAAATACCTCCTTGTGGTGAAAACATTCTTTTTCATGCTTTTTACAAGGTTAAATATAATGTTTTTGCTTTTAATACCGCTCGGTGCGGGTATTGATATAAAGCAAAAGCAAAAAACGCCCATAATCCTGCTTTTGAGCATATTTTTACTAATGGCGGCCGGACATTTTCTTATTTATTTGCTTTCGCCGCATGATTTGGACTGGCATTTAGAAAATTCGCTGGACAGGATAATGCTCCAAATGCTGCCTTTTAGTATCTTGCTATTAGGATTAGTAATTCGGGAAAATAGGACGAAATAATTATTACTATTTTTTCAATATATGCTAAAATATTAAAAAATGAAGAGGAAAATGCAATGAAAAATAAAATTATACTGGTATTGATGTCTGCGGTACTGCTTTTGGGCAGCTCATTTGCGCTGGCAGACAAAACCCAGACTCCGGCAGAAAAAACAAAACAGGAGCTGAAAGTTGTTGAAAATGCAGCAACAAAACCGGAAAAACCTAAATTTGTAGAAAAGAAAATCAATCCTGCGGATTACACGGCAGTAAAATCGCTTGACGTTGTCTCAAATCCGGGGCAATATGTTGGCAAAAACATAAAAATGGACGCAACTTTTGACAAATTTTCAACACTGGGTCTTGATTACACTCCGGCGTACAGAAAAGCAGAAGAATTCATATCTTTTCTCATAAAACGCGATGATGTAACCGACCACACAATCCCGCTTTCAGAGATGAAAATATTTCTGCTGAGAGATTATGCAGAAAAGTTCATTGACCTTGAATCAGGCGACAAAATCACAATTTACGGTCATGTATTTTCAACAGCGCTCGGCGATCCCTGGGTTGATGTGGATAAATTAATCATAACTGACAAAAAGAATAAAACTGCTGATAAAACAAAATCACAGGCAAAAGAACCGGAAAAACAATAATTCCGTACGGTTGGAAAGAGGAAAAGAGGGTTTATAAGTGGCAGATAAAGATAAAAATAAGTCCGAAAAGACTAAAAAAGGCAATTACCTCACCATCCACGGGCATTTTTACCAGCCCCCGAGAGAAAATCCATGGCTTGAGGCGATAGAACAGCAGGACAGCGCGCTTCCGTTCCACGACTGGAACGAAAGAATCAACCTTGAATGCTACAACCCCAATTCCGCCTCACGTATTGTTGACAGCAAAAACAAGGTTCTTGATGTTGTAAGCAATTATTCGCTCATGAGCTTCAATTTCGGGCCAACGCTGATGTCCTGGATGGAACATCATGCGCCTTTGACCTACGAAAGAATCATCAAAGCCGATGTAGAAAGCCGCGACCGCTTTTCCGGCCATGGAAACGCAATGGCGCAGGTCTATAACCACATAATCATGCCTTTAGCCAACAGGCGCGACAAGGAAACACAGGTAAAGTGGGGCATTCAGGATTTTAAATACAGATACGGGCGCGATCCGGAGGGCATCTGGCTTGCGGAAACGGCTGTTGATGATGAAACCCTTGAAGTTCTTGCTGATAACGGCATAAAATTCACTGTTTTATCCCCGTTTCAGGCGCTTCGCTGCCGCAAAATAGGCACAAAAGAATGGCAGGACGTCAGCTGGGGAAATATCGACCCTGCACGCCCTTACAGATATTTTATTAAAAATAATCCGGAAAAATACGTGGATTTATTCTTCTATGACGGCGCAATTTCACGCTCGGTCGCTTTTGACAACCTTTTAAAGGACGGGAACAAATTTGCAAAACGCTTAAAAGACGGTGTTTCAGAATTTCGTGACTACCCGCAAATTGTCAACATCGCAACAGACGGCGAAAGCTACGGCCACCATACAAAATTCGGTGATATGGCACTTTCTTATGTTTTGCGCGTAAAAGCAAGAGAAGAAGGCTTCACTTTAACAAATTATCCCGAATATCTCGACAAATTCGGCGTTGAATTTGAGGGTGACATCAAGCAGGCTTCCTCATGGAGCTGTTTTCACGGCGTCGGCAGATGGAAAGAGGACTGCGGCTGCTCAACAGGCGGTCAGCCCGGCTGGAATCAGCGCTGGAGAAAGCCATTGAGGGACGCTCTTGATTATCTTCGCGACAGATTTATCGAATTATTTGAAGCGGAAGCCCCAAAATACTTCAACAAAGACATCTGGGAGGTCAGAAATGACTATATTTCCGT
This sequence comes from uncultured bacterium, assembly GCA_900547155.1. Classification (GTDB taxonomy): domain Bacteria; phylum Cyanobacteriota; class Vampirovibrionia; order Gastranaerophilales; family Gastranaerophilaceae; genus Spyradomonas; species Spyradomonas excrementavium. The sequence goes on from URFH01000002.1 coordinate 127,084, forward strand.
AATCCTCGACAGAAGTGAGCTCAATGTAAAATATTTCCTTAAAAATGTGCTCAATCCGGATATTGACGACAGCGGCAAAGCAGCAGCAATGAAACTTCTGGAAATCCAGCGCCAATCAATGCTCATGTACACGAGCTGCGGGTGGTTTTTCGCTGATATTTCGGGCATTGAAACAACCCAGATAATGAAATACGCAGCACGCGCAATGCAGCTTGCGGGTGATTTCACAACAGAGGATTTTGAATCCGAATTTTTAAAAATCCTCGACAACGCGCAGAGCAATATTAAAGAATTCGGCACAGGAAAAGATATTTACGAAAAATTCGTAAAACCTGCCGTTGTTACAATCAAACAAATCGTAAGCCTTTATGCGATTTCCGCGCTGTACGAGGATTTCGGCGATGAAAAAACTTTCTACTCTTACGACATAAGAAAAATCGACAACAAAGTCGAATCCAGCGGCAAAAACACGCTTTCGGTCGGCAGAATAGAGGTTCAGTCAAAAATTACGCTGGAAAAATATGATATGATTTATGCGCTTTTGAAATTTTCCGGCGAAGATTTCCACTGCGCAATCAAGGAATACACAGATTCGTCAGAATACTCGAGAATTCAAAAAGAGCTGATGGAAACGTTTTTGAACCAGCCTTTGACTGAAATTATCAGAAAACTTGACGAAGAGTTCGGAAAAGAATATTACACGCTCAAAAATATCTTCATTGAAGAGCGCAGAAAAATTCTTAACCTGCTTTTACAAAATAAAACAAACAAATTCACGAATCTGTACAAAGAAATCTACGAAGAGGGCAAAGGCTCGATTTATCACTACAACAGCCTTGGTCTCGAAGCGCCAAAAGAATTCAAAATCGCGACTGCATACACTCTGAGCCGTGAATTCAACCTGTTAATGCAGAATTTTGACAAATATCTGCTTCCGCACGACATTCAGGCGGCGATTGACATAAACGAACAGGCGAAAACAATCGGAATTCAGCTTGACAAGAAAGCAGCAAACACGATTTTCGGAGAAAAGATTTACAAAGCAGTTTTTGAGCTCGCTAAAAACCCCGAAATTCACCGTATTGAGATAATTCTCGACCTTTTCAAATGCGTTGAGCTGCTTGATTTGAATGTTGATATTTCAGAGGCGCAAAATACGTATTTTGTGAAGATGAAAGATTTGCTTGAGGAATTTGCAGAGCAGCCTGATGATGTCAGGGACGATTATGACCGAAAATTCATTCTGCTTTTGCTCGAACTCGGAACAAGGCTGAATATTAACACGGATTTCTTCAAAGAAAACTTTGACAAAATCATGTCACCGCTTAAAACCGATAATAACAAGGGTTAAGGCACTCCCGTGGTCAAATAATTATTAAAATGGCGAAAATTTCAGCAATATTAATTTTTAAACGCCTATGAGCGCGGCAAATTGAGCCGGAAAAATCAATATTGCGGCATTTTGCTTTGAAAGTTCTTTGAAACGGGGCTTTGTGGAAAAATTTGCTTTTATTTTATTGTTTTTTCCTTAATATGAGGGGCGTTCAAAATAATCCAGACGATTTAAAGGCCAGAAAAGCACCACCGCACGCCCAATCATCCGTTCTTTTGGCAAAAGCCCCCAGAACCTTGAATCCTGCGAATTTCCGCGGTTGTCACCCATCATAAAATAATGTCCTGCTGGAATTTTCATCGGGCCGCAGTACATTTCGCCGGAGCAGGGAATATAGTCCGTATCGCTTAAAATATAAGGCTCATCCAGCGCTTTGTCGTTAATAAAAACGTGGTATTCTCCGCCGGAATCCTTTTTAATCTCGAGTTTATCGCCGGGCATTCCGACTACGCGTTTTATATAAGCAATATCCTTGCAGAAAAAGCCGGTCAAACGGGAAAATATTGAAAGTGCGTCAGTTTTTATTTCTTCAAACGGAGGATAAAAAACCATTATATCGCCGCGCTCAGGCGATGAATAAAATCTGGAAAGCCTTTCCACAAAAATCCTGTCGCCCTCAAGCAGGGTCGGATGCATTGAAGCAGACGGAATCCAGCGGATTTCGCCGAGGAAAAATCTTATTATCACAACCATAACGACCACAAAAACAATGGTTTCGATGGTTTCTTTTAAACCCGCTTTAATTTTTTCTTTATCTAGCTGCAATTTTCTATCCTCTGTCAATATTTTATCATTGATTTATGATTCTGCACAAATCACAGATTGCTTTCTTATACTGATTATCCTCAATAAACGCAATATTTTCAATAGCCCTGCCCGTGTATAACCTAATCAGATTTTTTGTTTTCTCAATAGCTGCGCTGTTTTGGATTGCTTCAACAGATAGCGGTTTTTGTGTCAATTCTTTATAATAAATTATCGGAGCGGTTTTTACACCGTTTTTTATATCCTCCTCAAGCCCGCCGAGGTCATTTTTTATTTGAAAAGCAATGCCAAAATTCAGCGCAAACGCTTCAATTTCATTTTTGTGCGCAATTTCTTGTTCCATCAGCGCCAGAGCGCCCGCAATCCCCGCCCTGAAAAGCTCTGCTGTCTTATTTTTTGATTTTTCAATGTACTGCACAATGGTTACTTCAGAATCTTTTTCAAAATACTGCCCGATTTCGCCTGAAATCAGGTTTGAAATTGAATTCGCATGGATTTTTATCACCCCGGCCGAACCCAATTCAGAAAGCGCCCCCAATGCAAGCGAAAGAAGATAATCACCCGCAAGAACCGCCATTTTGTTGTCATAAAGAGCATTCAGCGCGGGCAGGGAATGGCGAAAAGCCGCATTGTCAATAATATCGTCGTGCAAAAGCGTTGCATTGTGAATCATTTCGTTTGCAAAGGCAAGCAGGTAGTGTTTTTCCGCAATTTCAAGCCCCATTGATTTCAAAATCAGAAAAATCAACGCAGGACGGAGCCGTTTGCCCTTTTTAGAAAAATAAAAATCCAGAATTTCACCGAATTTTGCCGGAATTTCTTTTTTTATGCGCGATTCAAAGCATTTATCAAAAAAAGAAAATTCATTTTCTATGCATTTAATTATCTTAAAATATTCTGCGCTGTCAGCCAAACCCTAATCCTTTATTTTCAGCTTAAAATACTCAATGGTTTTTAGCAATCCGTCATGCAGCGAAGTTTTCGGGCGCCAGTTGAGTTTTTCCGCAGCAAGCGCCAAATCCGGACGCCGCTGGGTCGGATCATCAGACGGAAGCGGGAGATAAACAAGTTTTGACTTTGAGGCGGTAATTTCCAGAATATTTTTTGCAAATTCGTTTATTGTGCGCTCGGAATCATTCCCTAGATTCACCGGCCCTGTGAAATTTTCGGTATTCATCATCCGGATAATGCCCTCAATCAAATCATCAACAAAACAGAATGAGCGTGTCTGGCTTCCGTCGCCGTAAATCGTAATATCTTCGCCTTTCAGGGCCTGAACAATGAAATTTGAAACCACGCGCCCGTCGTTAATATCCATTTTGGGGCCGTAAGTGTTAAAAATTCTGATAATTTTAATATCCGTTTTGTTTTGCCGGTAAAAATCGCACATGAGCGTTTCAGCAGCGCGTTTTCCTTCGTCATAGCAGCTTCTGACGCCGTTTATATTAACATTTCCCCAATAGTTTTCTGTTTGAGGGTGAACTTTGGGGTCGCCGTAGACTTCCGAGGTTGAAGCCTGCAAAAGCCTTGCCCCGCAGCTTTGCGCGAGCTCAAGCATGTTCAAAATACCGATTACGGACGTTTTAAAAGTTTTTATCGGGTCATGTTGATAATGCTGAGGGCTCGCAGGGCAGGCAAGGTTGTAAATCTGCTCAACATCCTCTGAAAAAGCGTCAACAATGTCATGTTCAACAAATTCAAAATCAGGATTTAGCAGCAAATGCTTTATATTATCAATACTGCCCGTAAAAAGGTTATCAAGGCATATTACTTTGTTACCCTCATTGAGAAGTCGCTCACAGAGGTTGCTGCCGATAAATCCCGCGCCGCCGGTTACTAAAATCTTCTTCATTCAGGCTTTCTCCCTACGCAAATATAGTCGAAACCATATTTTTTCATTGTTTCAACGTTATACTGGTTTCGTCCGTCAAAAATAAGAGGTGATTTGAGCTTGTTTTTTATCAGCTCAAAATCAGGATTTCTGAATTCGTTCCATTCTGTTGCAAGAATAAGCGCGTCAGCGCCCTCCAGCGCTTCATACGCCGACTCCGAATATTTAATTGAATCCCCGAAGATAGATTTTGCACTATCAACGGCTTTCGGGTCAAAAGCCTGTATTTTTGCGCCTGCTTTGGTGAGCTCATTTATAATTGTAATCGCCGGAGCCTCCCTCATGTCATTGGTATTGGGCTTAAATGCCAATCCCCAGAGCGCAAACGTCATGCCGGACAAATCGCGCCCCAGTTTTTTGAAAATTTTGTTTATAAAAATATAGCGCTGTCGCAAATTTATGTTGTCGCAGGCTATGAGCATTTCGCAGGTATAGCCTTTTTCTTTAGAGAGGGACATAAGCGCTTTCACGTCTTTAGGGAAGCAGGAACCGCCATATCCAAGCCCCGGAAAGAGAAATAATGAGCCGATTCTTTTGTCTGCGCACATGCCTTTTCGCACCATTTCGGCGTTTGCGCCGATATTTTCGCAAATATTCGCAATTTCGTTTGCATAAGAAATTTTTACCGCCAAAAAGGCATTCGCCGCGTATTTTGTCATTTCTGCGGACTTGATATCCATTGTAATAACAGGATTTCCGGTTCTCAGGAAAGGCGAATATATTTCGTTCATGATTTTTGCGGATTCTTCGGTTTCTGCGCCGATAATGACCCTGTCAGGCTTCAAAAAGTCCTCAACAGCCGCGCCCTGTTTTAAAAATTCCGGATTTGAAACAACATCAAAAGCGCAGCCGGTTTTATTTTTGATAATTTCCGCTATTTTTTCGCAGGTGCCGACAGGAACCGTGGATTTGTTGACAATCACCTTGTATTCGTTCATTGAAGCAGCGATTTGTTCCGCAACCTCAAAAACAGCGCTCAAATCAGCCGAGCCGTCTTCTTTTTGAGGGGTTCCTACAGCAATAAAGCATACCTTGCTGTGTTTTACGGCGAAATCAAGGTCATCAGTGAATTTCAGCCTGTTTTCCCTGACATTTTCAAGAATCAGGCTGTCAAGGCCCGGTTCAAAAATCGGAATTATGCCCTTTTCGAGTTTTTTGAGTTTTTCTGTATCTTTGTCGACGCAGATTACGTCATTTCCCATTGATGCAAAACAAGTTCCGGCGACCAATCCGACATACCCTGTTCCAATTACGCAAAGCTTCATTACAAACTCCCCTTTTGATGAAAACTTATGAATAAATCTTATCACAAAACAGGCAATTTTTTGTGCGAAATTTACTTTATATAAATAAGGGAGAAAAATTAACCATGGGAAAAGAGGATTTAACAATAAAAGTTTCAACGAACTATACAAATATGTTCGACAACATGTTCCAGTCTTTTGGTCTGAAAGACACAACAGCGCAGCCGACTTATCTGCCGTTTCTTATGTCCGGAACCTCAGTAGCGGGCACAATGCCTTATATCGGGATTCCAATGTTTTATAATGGCGGAAATGACTGTTTGATGGACATGTTTAACGGATTTTTGAGCAATATTTCAAAATCAATGGAAAAAATAACCGTTTCATTTTCAGACATAACAAAAAACGGCTCCACACCCTTAAATAGTACGCAAAATCTGCCCACCGGCACGCAATCAACCCGAATAAAGCAAACAAATGCGCTGAGCATGCTCACAGCAGACCAGATTGCAGCAACAGAGCAGGCCGCAAAAGAAATAAACTGCGACCCTAACGACCTTATTGCAATAATGTACAACGAATCCAGACTAAAACCGGCCGAAAAGAACCATGCAGGCTCCGGAAATGTCGGATTAATCCAGTTTGGGAAAGCAGCGGCTAAAGATTTAGGTACCACGCAGGAAGACATTGCAAAAATGGACTACAATGAGCAGCTCAAATATGTTGTAAAATATTACAAAATGGTAAAATCCCGCCTACGCATACCCGAAGGGCAAAAAATAGACGGCGGAACGCTTTATGCAATGACTTTCAGGCCGGCTTATGCGGGAAATGAAGTACTTGCGCAAAAAGGCGAAGACGCATACGACAAATACAGCAACTATAAGCTGGACATTGATAACGACAACCAGATAACAAAAAAAGACCTTGCATATCATGTAAACAAACAAAAAAATGAGCTTGGTTTGTCCGCATAAACTAGCAAAAAAATTCTTGTTTGTGTTTTACTGCTGATATGGGACTGGGTATTCAAAAAATCATGCTGTCAGGCACCGGCATTCATAACACCTCAACTTCACGCAGGCGTGAGGGATTGCAGCCTGCAGAAGATACGGCAAATTCTGTCAATAAAAATTCCTTTTTCCGGCATGCCGGCGCAATTGCTTCTGCAAACAAAGCAATGATAAATTTTAAAGGTTATTATGGAGATTGGCAGCCGGCAAAAAAATTATTCTGGAATCTTACCGGCAGAAATGACATTTATGAAGACAATTGGACGCATGAACATATTTACACGGTCGGAAACAAAAAATGGGTCAACGCTTATCCGAACGACCTTTTAAAAAGAAGTCCGGAACAGGCAATTCAGTCGATTTGCACGCTTACAAAGCCCAATAACCAGTACCCGGGAATTCCGTCCTACATTCCGTCGCCAAATTACGGTGACAAATGGGGCAGGCGGGCAAATTATATCGAAATTAACCCCAGACTCGTCGCAAAATATGAAAACGGACAGATTTCAGAAGGGTTATTCGGCGTAATGAAGCTCCTGCCGGCAATTCCGCCCTCTCCGAAATCGTTTGCCAATTGCATTGTACTTTCCCAGCTATATCCCACGCTTTATGGCGACGGAACAACATCTGACAGCGGATTATATTGCACAAACCTCCACGAAGGAATAAGCAAAAACCTCACAAGCCCCGGTTTATACGGGAAAATGGGAGCTGATGAACAGGTGAAAGCGTTCAACGATTTGGCACACCTTATGGGCTTCAAAACAGGCATAAGAATGCCCCTTTCTGCCGGCCAGCTAAGAGTTCATGGAAATCAGTTCAACTGGTACGAACATGAAAAAGCATATATTGACGCGTGTGTATGGGCTATTGAGCTCGGGTTTGATTCTATTTATTTTGACAGCGGAAAACACATTATTGACGGAAACGGCTACTGCGGCGTCGGCGACCTGCCGAACAAAGGGCAGATGGCTTATATTTTATATGAAATTCGCCAGAAAACCGGCAGAAATGACCTTTCTTTCATCGGGGAAAAATGCAATGACAACAATGAGTTCAAAGAAATGGGTTTCACGGCCGGAACCGACTGGGGACAATCCGATGATATAAACAGTGTCAAATGGGAAGCAAGAAAACAGAGCTGGAACAGCGAATACGCTGCCGGCCCCGAGGTTTCAAACGACAATGACTACGGCGGAATGTTTTATGAGCAGCGCCTGAACCGCCTTAATTCAATTCTCTGGGGTTATGACCATATCGGGCAAAAATTGCCATCTTTTATGCAGATAAACGACATTTTTCCGCTTTCTCCATACATAAACACGCATGAAACAATGGAACACCCGCACCAAATGTCCGCAGGCGGCGCCTGGACAGAGTGTGAACGCCACTGGGACGGAGTTTTTTCAACTGCTGACCATGCACGCAATTTCACGCAGGATGTTTATCACACTTTTGAGCATGTAATGTATGTGTAAAAGGGGATTTACGCGCTAAATTACAAATGTATTGTTCCGAATGTACCCCTATTCAAAGCGAAAAAAGCCGGATGGGACGCGCATAACAAACTCCCGCCAAAATCGCCTTTATGTTTTAAATGAATTATGCTAGAATAATTTTACCGAGGAGAGGTGTCCGAGTGGTTTAAGGTGCGGACCTCGAAAGTCTGTGTGGGCTCACCCCCACCGTGGGTTCGAATCCCACCCTCTCCGTTTTATAAATTTTTGTTGTTGGGCTAGTAGGCCTGACCTATAGGTTTTATACCCTTTTCCGTTCCTTTATAAATTGACTAGCAAAAAAAATTAAATTTCGTTTTATAATAAATACGATGTTATGAGGGTAAGTATGAGCATAAGTTCTATATCTTTTGGGACACAATTGAAATATAAAAAGAATTATGAAGTTCAGAAAAAAGACGGCACCCCTGTTAGTAAAGAGTATGCTGACAAAGTAGTTAAGAGAAACAAGTTCATTTTTTATGCAGGCGTGCTCCCTACAGCTTTTACAGGTTTCTGTGCCATCATTAGTGAACCTAAAAACAGAGCCAAGGGCTGTTTACTTGTCCAAACATTAATGACTATAACAGGCTTTTTAGCGACAAAGTCTAATTTCAAAAATGATATGTTTTTTAAAGAATATTACCCGCAAAACTTTTACAAATGGGGCGGTTTTAAGGTTGTTGAAAAAAATAAATAAAAATGACAACGGAATTCTGACAATTTATGAGTTTTTTCTTTTTGCTTAAAAATAATTTTGTTTTACTCTGACAAAAACTTAATTTATGTACTTTTATTAAGAAATTGAGCGTTTAATGCTGTTTTTTGGCACACCAGTTGACTAGATATCGGGTATAT
>URFH01000003.1 GCA_900547155.1 uncultured bacterium
AAGGTTAGGAAGTTAGGTAGGTTAGTGTGAAAGTCTCATCTTATTTAAATCTTTGTGTTTATTTAATGCTTGGTTTGTTTTGTCTTACGTATATATAAAGTATATACGAAACTAAAAATTGCAGACTTTAGTATATACTGTTACAAAACTTTACATTTTCATAATAATGGCAAAAATTTTATTTACGTGTTTTAAGTCAGTATGAAAATTCTGCCGGTAATTAATTCCCACTTTTTAATAAAACCGCTATCTGCGCCCACATTTCCAGCTCAAACCATGCCAGAGGGCAAGGAACTACTGCTGCCTGCGGGATATTATAAACCTGTTTCATTTGGCGCAATGGTCAACCCCGAGTTTGAAAACGAATTGAAAGCGCTGCATGATGTAAGATGTCCTGTGTGCAGCAAAAAAATGCTGTCCTATGAGGATTTGCAGTATATAGGAATCGAAATCTCCAGAGTTGAAACAGCAGAGGATTTTTTGAGGGTGTTGAAAAACCATCAGGAAAATATCCCTGCATTTGCAGAACGCTTATTGCGCAAGGCTGATGAGCTTCTCCAAAAAATGCCGGAAATTGAACCAACTGGCTTTGCGAATATTCTTAGCGGAGAAGCATCGAAAAAGATTGATTTTGCTTTGCGTGATGGTATTGCTCTGATTAACGAAAAGCAAAATCAAAAAATTTTCTCTGACAGCGATGAGGTCCTGGCTGACGAGTGCAAAATGAGGCTGGCTGAGCTCACGCAACAGCGGGATAAACGCCGAGTCGTTACAGATGTTAAAAAAATCCTCGGCGAAACCGTTGCAGTGATGGAAAATCCTGAAAAATGGGAAATTTATGACTCTATTAAAAAAGAAATAATAAAACGTTCAAATTACAAATCTCTCTTCCGCTATGGTGCTTTTGATTCCGGTAAAAGACTGAAAATTATACTTGAAAACCTCTTTTCAAACTCTGAAATCAACCTGCGGAAAGTGCAGGAAAAACTCCCGTTTGATAAAGAGAAAAATTTCAATGTAATTATGTTGTGCAAGGGCTGCAACTTCGATAAACAGGCGTTTCTACGGGCGCTTTATAACGGAAATGAACAAACTGATGAAAATTTTAAAGCATATCTCGCTGATATAACCCGTGAAATTGTTAAGGGGAATATTTCTGCTAACAAAATGTATCCTATTGAACTTAACGGTCTTCTTAAAAAGCTCTCTAACGGGCGCCTCGTGCCTTTTGAAGATGAAAAATTAAAATTTGATATAAAGATGAAAAATTTTAGGGATTTTCATGAAGAAATTGACTTTAAACCTGTCAAAATAAGCGGCATACCCTGCGCTTGCTGCGGAATATCAACAATTACCCACGAGGAAAAATGCGCTTTGATGGAGAAAATTAAAAATGCGCCTGATTTAAAAAGCATACTTTCGATTATGAACGGGGTTAGCGGATTTATTCATGAAAAATACAGGCCGCTTTTGGAGATTGCTGAAAACGGGGTTAATGAAAACCTTACTGAAAGGGAAATTCTTTTCAGAATGAGGCTGTATGAGCAGCAGAACCTGAATAATGCGCTGGAAAAGGCTGCTGAAAAACTGGAAAAAGTTGCAGAACTGAGGAAACTTCCCCCGTCGTATTCCGCTCATATCGAGGAGTTTAGGGAACTTATTAAAACCAAATATTATGACTACGACTACCTGAAAGAGTTTCCTTATGAAGAATATAAAAACGATGTTAAAAATATAGTGCGAAAACTCGGGCAGTATGATGAAAAACGCATCCGTTCAATGGCAAAAGAACCTGTACGTGCCGCGTCTTCAGAACAATTGCTGCTTTTCCCGCTGGGTTCAACAACCTATAAGGTCGGCTCTGCCTTAAAATGTGTTATGCAGGATATTTTGAAACGCTCAACGGCTACAATTGACCATCTTCAGCCAAAAAACAAAGGCGGAAGTAATGAAATTGAGAATCTTGCGGTGCTTTGCGATGATTGCAACAAGCGCAAATCAGATTACGAATTCCCGATATGGCTGAAAATCAATCCCCGCATGAAACACAACTATAAAAAATATTTTAATAAAATTGACGAACTGGTAGCCAGAGGCGAACTAAAGGGGTACGAAAGCTACCTTGCAAAACAAAAAAAATACATAAAAGACCTTACCGGCTGGCTTGTGAATGCTCAGGTGAAATCGGATTATGCTTTTAAAAGCGATTCGACTTCGCGTTTGTAGATTTTTACGTTGGGCTGCTCTACTTCCGGCAAAACTTGCGGATGTGCGGCGCCTTTCAGGCTTCTTGAGAACATTCCGGTGTAAATTGCTTCAAAATGCTTGAGTTCAACGTATTCTCCGATGGTTTCGGGTGAAAAATCCTTGAATTCTATTACAGAAACCGGATGGCGCTGCGAATATGCTTTTAAACTGCCGCCAACAAGGGCATTGTATGCTTTGTAATCATTTGTGCCGCCGTTTTTGATTGTGTTAAAGGTGTAAAATGAGGTTGTGTTGCCCGAATCAAGGTCGCTTTCTGTGGAATTGTGCAGGAATTCCGGCCCGATTAAATCTGCAGGCTTGTAGAGCGCTTTGTGCGATTCTTTTTTCATCTGCGTGTTCCAGAGCTTTGTTCCCTCAAATCTGTCGCCAAAATAGTAATCATACTGGTTTGTTTTGCCTTTTAAAATACAATCTGCGTTAAAAAGTGCCCTCTGCGCTGCCGGATTGTTGTTTATGTCGGCAGATAGGAACTTTTTCTGGGCTTTTTGAGCGGATTGCAGCATTTTTTTCATGTCTTCTTTGCTCATTCCCGCATACGCAAGCGCTGTAAGCGCATGGTCGTCAAAGGCGCCGAATCTTCCGCCGCAATCGTCATGAATAACCCCTGTTTTGTATCCTTTTTCTTCTGAAATCTTTCTTAAACGGCTTGCCTGGGGATTTTTGTCCGTAATGCTCACAAAATGCTTTGCTGCTTCGGTTTCTGCGGCTTTTTGAGCTTCGTTTTCGTTCAATCCTGCCGCAATATAATCATTTTTGAACTTTTCAACGAATTTTTTCTCAACATATTCGTAACCTGTGGATGGTTCAAGCGTTGTGCCGGATTTTGAGGCTATCATTATGCTTGCGCCTTTTAAATCGCCTAATTTTTCGACGAATTTGTCCATACTTTCCGGATCTACCGCAGAAAGGAAGATAATATTGTCGGATTTTCCATTGAGCGAGAGTAGGTTTTCGATAGTGTGCTTTGAACCGCCGATTCCGATTATTCCGAGCTTTTTGCCGCCGTTTTTCTTCATAGAATCCGCAAGTGCATAGATTTCATCCAGCCTTTTCAGCTGTTCTGCGGGGAGTGATTCTATCCAGTTTAGCACCTGCCCGGGTTTTGACGCTCTTTGCGCAAGTTCTGTTATGTCTTTTCGGGCAATTTCCCCGTATTTGCTGTCTAGCTCCGATATTGAGGGAGAATTGTAGAATTTTATGTTTAATGATTGGGTTTTTAGCGATTTTCCAAGCATATAAGCTAAAAGTGTAGGCGCCGGCACGGGTTTTTGTTGAAGATTTGCGGCAGTTGCGGTTTTTTGCTGCTCCGCTTTGAACGATTGCGGCTCAAAACCTTTATTTATGCTGAAATTTGGTGCTATTTTCATAAATTTACCTGCATGCCGTGTCTGACATAATTATAAACCTCCTGACAATGAAAATGTGCCTGATAGCAGTATGTTTTTTCATATATTTTAACAATTTTAGCGAAAAAGTGCAGTGTTTAACCCTGCCCGATATTCTAATGAAATAAATTTCAAAGATGACAAAATGAAAAGGTGCCTGATGGCGCAGAAATGAAAAAGACAGGAGAAAAACATGAAAAAGATAGCTTTATTGACCGCTTTGACGGTCGTTTTAGGAACTTCAAGCGCATTTGCAATCTGCAACTGCCCGAATCCGAACCCTTATGCTTATGATATGAACAGAGTTAGTATTGCAAGACCAGTTGTTGTGGTTCCTGCGGTACAAAACCCCTGCTGTAACCCTTGCTGCGGAGAAAAAAAGGCCGAGAAAAAATCTTTCTTCACACGTGTTTATGACGGGACAAGAACCGTTTACCAGAACACTTTCGGCAATTTCTTTACATCAATGGGCTTCTAATTTCATAATTCACCCTACGGCTCCCCGATTTTGGGGAGCTTTTTTATCTGATTTTGTACAATTTTGTCCTGTCAGCTGTGTTATCAATTACTTTTCCGCTTGCGAGGTAATCTATATAAACTTCATCAAAGGTTTTTCCTAAAATATTTACATAATGATTTGCATAAGGATATTCGCTAAAATCAACCTTGTGCCTGTAGGGGCCTGCGTAGATTGGCATTTGGGGCTGCCCGATTTCGCGCGTGAGTTCTTTTGCATATTCAATTATTGCGTCTTTAATTTTGTCGTTGTACTGATATTGCGTTTCTAATTCAATATTATCAAGCACAAGAGCCGGTTTTTCATCAACTTTCGCAATGTAGCACATTGTGTTTCCGACAAATTTGCTTCCGTCTTTGATTTCTATGCTCGAAATGCATTTGTTCATAATATAAGCGGGTGCGCTCCAGGAGTTTATGCCCGTGCCTATTGCTGTGCAGCAGCTGGCATCGTTCCCGAGGAAAAGTGAGTGAGAAATGTCATTCATGTCGGTTTTTTGTACTTCAATCTCTGCCGTTTCGTCTTGTTTTAGCCTCAGAGCGTTTTTGTAGTCGTTTTTTCGCAGATTTAAAAGGTGGTTCAGGATTGTTTGCCTTGCATTTTCTACTTTTGGGTCGTTGTTTTCAATATTCCAGAAGTCTTCTTTGTTGAAAAATTCTTTTATTGCGTGTATTGCGGTTTTCAGATGTGCAAAATCCATTGGCTGGCCGGCATAATATAGATGTTTCCTCTTATTTTGGCCGGTTATGAACCCGTCTTCATCGTAGGCCAATTGAGTTTTTTCTATAATCTCAATTCCTGCATTTTTCAGCGCATTGAAGAATTTTTCCGCTTCTTTTTTGGGGATTTGCGCAAAAATCGGGTCGTTAAGGTCTTTTTCAAGGTTTAAAACTGCGGATTTTCTGGCTTTTTCTGCATTTTTCTGTACTTTTACCCTGACGAAAGAATTTTTATCGGCTTCAACCCACCTGTCGTAGTTTATACCGTGCTCCTCAAAGATTTCCTTTGTTAAAATGTTCTGTTCAAGCGAATTGAAAATATCCTTGTTGGTTTTTTGGGGATTTTCTCTGATGAGGTCGTACAAAATACCGAAATACTCACGAAAATCAAGAGAATCTATATTTTCCATAAAAATATTCGCAAAATACTTACTTTTTTCCAGTCCGAGCCTTTCTGCAGCCTTTTTGTCGTATTTACACCCAAGAAAATCATACAATTTTTGAGAAACATAATCTTTAAATTCGGCTTTTTCCTCCGGCGTTTTCGTGTTCATTTTTTCAATAAATTCCGAGTAATCTATGCCCTTAAAACGCAGCGCAGAGAATATCATGAGCTTTTCAATGATATCCTGCGGGTCTTTAATCGCATTTTCGCGTAGAATTTTTTGCTTATTTTGCAGCGAGTTTATTTCTTTTATTGTATTTTTGATATCCTGAGGCGTTTTTTCATTTGCAAAAGGCCGCAATTCCGCTTTGATTGCGCCAATTTCATCCAGCTTTGCCTTGATTTCCTTTTTAATCGCATTTTTTTGCATATCTGTCGTTTCGGATGAAGAAAGCTGTATTTTTAGGCTTGAAATTTCATTTTTTAGCCTGTTTATTGTTAATTTTTTCTTTTCTTCGGTGCTTTTTTGCTCATCAGTTTTTGAATTTGTAATTTTTTGTTTGAGTTTGTTGATTTTCTTCTGCAATGTTTTGTATTCATTAGATTCGGTCGGATTCGCAATCTTTAAAAATTTTTCAAGCACCTCTTTATTGCATCGCAAAGCCAGGGTTGTGTATGCTTCTGCTACACAGTCCATTGCCTGTAAAAAATTGTCGATTTTCAGCGAAAAAGCGCTGACAATCCCGTTTATTCCTATAAGTTGGGCTGCATTTGTTATTTCACAATACTTTTCAATGAAATTTTCTGCTAGTATTTCATCATTCAGGTCGTCAGCCGCACTTCTCAACTCCTGTTTGTGCAATTTTGCTTTGCTTAATACCTCATAAAAATTGTTCATGTCTTCTTCGTAAAAGATTTTGTCATCGTTATCGTAGGATGAGCTCAGGATTTCCAATAAAATGTGCGGAGTTTCATTCGCTGCAATTTCTTTTATCATCCGGAGCGCTTTTTCATTTACTTTGCCATTTTTACGGTCGTTTATGCAGCCGGCAATGAGGCTGAAAACCTCCGGTTTTCTTTTTAGTTTCGGGTTTTCTATGAATTCTTGCAATTTTTCAAAAACCTTTAAATTTAGCCTTCCATCTTTTTTTGAGCACTCTTCAAGTATTTTATCGACTTCTGAATCCTCTATATTGCGTTCTTTCAGGTAATTTACCGCTAAATTTTCCGGTTTTCGGGTATTTTTTGCTTTAAATGATGGGTTTAGCGGCTTTTGTGTGCGGATAAATTCATCACGTCCCGTAGTAAAGGGGCATGATGTGCGGCTATCTCTGATTTTGTAATTAGGAAGTATAAAAATCGGCGCTATCTTCATACTTTTCAAAAACATCTAAAAAATTTTTTTGTCATTTAAAAAGAAAGCCCCCGTTTTGGAGGCTGTTTTTATTTACTTCATACACACTTTCGAGGAATAATTAATCATTTTTATTAAGCATATTTAGGAGCGGACTCTTTTATGCCCTGTTCTTCTGCTTTTGTTACACTTTCCATTTCTGCTTCGGCAGCTTTGAGCTGTGTTTCGATTTGCAGCTTTTCATTCTGGATTTCTGTTTCCATTTTCTTGACCTGCGCCTGCTGAGCCTTGCCCGCAGCGTCAAGAGCCTGTCTGAAGAACGAATTGAATATAAAGAATTGATTCATATTAATCGAATTCGGGTTCGACGGGTCAACCGCCATTCCATATTGGCCGCCTGATTGTGCGTTCATCTGCATCATATTATTCATGTACATCTGTGTGGTCATGCTGGCCTGGAAGAGTGCTTTCGGAATGCTGCTGTTCAGGTAGTTTTGCTGAACCCCGAAAATGCTTGCCGGACTGCTCATAAATTCGCCCGGTGTAATCACACCGTCTGCAATATTTGCTGCATAAGCGGCTAAATCCTGTAGCCTTTGTGCCAGCTGCATCTGCCTGTATTGAAGCTGGTTGATGCGCTGAGTCAATTGCAGTTTTCGCATTGTAAATATTGCGTACACTTTAGTTCTCCTACCGTAACCAATTATTCTAACCTTACTCTTATATAAAAACATTTTTTAAATCAAAATTGCGCAAATCATCTTTTATTTTTCATGAAAAATGCAAAATGCCTTCAAATTAAGTCAGAACAAGCCTTTTGGGACTTTTAGAATGCTCAAAATATATAAAAAATCTATAATTATTCATCACAAAATAAATATAAAATAATGAACAATTAGATAGAAACTTTTTCAAAATTATTAAGAAATATTAAGCGCGGGTAATGACTTTGTCAATCAAACCGTATTCAACAGCCTCCTGAGCTGACATGTAGTAGTCGCGTTCGGTGTCCTGCTTGATTTTTTCAATAGGCTGCCCCGAGTTTTCGGAAAGTATGCCGTTGAGCATGTTTTTCATTCTTATAATCTCTTTTGCTTCGATTTCAATATCGGTAGCCTGCCCCTGTGCCCCTCCTAAAGGCTGGTGAATCATAATTCTTGAGCTCGGGAGCGAAAGCCTTTTGCCTTTTGTACCTGATGAGAGCAAGAATGAGCCCATGCTTGCTGCTTCGCCTATGCAAATTGTGCTTACGTCGCATCTGAGGCTTTTCATCGTGTCATAAATCGCCATTCCAGCAGTAATAACGCCGCCGGGGCTGTTTATATAGAGCATAATGTCTTTTTCAGGATTTTCCGAATCGAGCAGCAAAAGCTGCGCTACAATCGAGTTTGCCAGCTCGTCATCAATTTCTTCGCCCAGAAAAACGATTCTTTCTCTTAAAAGTCTTGAAAAAATATCAAAAGAACGTTCACCGCGTGATGAAGATTCAATTACCATAGGTACATAGCTTAAAACTTTTGAAAATTCCATTATTACTCCACAATTTTATTAAAATTTCTTAAAAAAATTATACGTTTAATGCTCCTATTTTTCAAGTGTTTGCAAATAGCGCGCCTTTTATTTTATAATCTTATTACACGTAAAATTAATAAGATTGGGGAGATAAACAATGAATATCGCAAGCATGATGAAACAGGCACAGCAAATGCAAAAGAAATTGCAGGAAGCTCAAACCGAACTGGCAAATACAGAATTCACTGCTGTGTCAGGAAACGGGGCTGTAACAGCAATTTGCGACGGTCAGGGCAAATTTAAGGCTTTGAAATTAACAAAAGCTGCTTTGAACCCTGAAAATCCGGATTCTGTTGATGATGATACGCTCGAAATGCTCGAGGATTTGATTGCTACTGCCATGAAACAGGCTACAGAACAGGCTTCAACAGCAATGGAAGCTAAAATGAAATCGCTTACGGGCGGTATTCATATTCCGGGACTGTTTTAATGCAATACACTAAACCTTTAGCCAATTTAATCGACTTTTTCCAGCGTTTTCCCGGGATTGGGCCGCGTTCTGCGCAAAGAATTGCTTTCCATCTTTTGAAAATGCCAAAGCATGAGGTGGAAAAATTTGCTCAGGCAATAATTACCGCAAAAGAAACAATTCACTATTGCGATATATGCTTTAATATGTCGGCAACAAACCCCTGTGAAATTTGCAGCTCAAATTCCCGTGATAATTCGATTATCTGCGTTGTTGCCGAGACAAAGGATTTGATTGCAATCGAAAAAACCAATGAATACAAGGGAAAATACCATGTTTTGCAAGGATTGATTTCGCCTATGGACGGAATCGGCGCGGAGGACATAAGAATTAAAGAGCTTTTGCAAAGAGTTGCGGATACTGAAATAAAAGAGGTTATTCTTGCGCTCAGCCCTTCTGTTGAGGGCGAGGCTACGGCTTTGTATCTTACAAAACTCCTAAAACCGTTCAATATTAAAGTGAGCCGCATTGCTTTCGGGATTCCTATCGGTTCTGACATTGAGTTTGCCGATGAAATTACGCTTGCAAAAGCTATCGAATGCAGAAGAGAGGTATAAAAAAGAGGCATTGTCGAAAATGCCTCTTTTATTTATATATTTTTTAATATTAGCTGTCAGAAGACGGGAAAAGCGCTGAAAGCGTGCTTTGCAGCTGTGTGAATTGCTGGTTCAGTTTAGCTATCATCAAATCCATATTTGTGTATTTTTTTGTTAAGTTTGCTTTGTAAGTTTCCAGCGCAGAATTTTTATTCTCAATATTAGATGCAATATTGGAAAGTTCGCTGCTCAAAGAATCGCTGCGGGCTTTGAAATATCCTGATTGAGAATCCAAAGCAGGTTTAAGTGCGGTTTGAAGCTCCTGCATTAAGCCTGTTGTGCCTTTTTCCGTGCTGCCGACAAGAAGTTCTTTAACCGCGTCAGGGTCAGCCTCGAACGCAGCTTTAAATTTTTCTTCATCAATAACCAGCTGGGAAGTGTCAGCATCTACGCTGGCGCCGACAGCACCGGTTGTAATGCCGATATCTGCAAGCGATTTGTATTTTCCGCTGCCAACATTGCTTGTGATGAGGGTTCTTAAATCATTTCTTATATAATTAAGCGATGATTCGCCGTTAAGGTCGCCTCCGACAGCTGTAGCGCTGTCTGTTTTTGAAATAACGCTGTTAAAAGCGCTGACAAATTCGTCTAAAGCTGTTTTAACGCCGGATTCGTCAGCTTCTCTGGAGATTCTAAGCGTTACAGGGTCGGTTGTTACTGAATTTAATTCAATTGAAAGCCCTATAATGCCTGTGTCGGAGCTATCGAGGCTGTTTGAGGACGCAGTTTTCTGTTCTCCGTTGATGGTATAAACTGCGTTGTCGCCGATTGTCTGGTTTTCTGTTTTGCTAAGGCCGACAGCATCAGCAAAATCGCCGGAAATTGTCATTTCTTTTGCGCCGTACTCTTTGTTTTCAAGAACAAGCTGGCCGCCTTTTAAATAAGCGTTGACGCCGGCACCAGAATTGCCGATTTTATAGACAAGTTCGCTTACTGACATATCATCGGAAACAGTAATGTCAGTGCCGTTTATGCTCAAAGTTCCTTTTCCGGAAAAACCGAGTTCTGAGAGCTTGTTGGATGCATTTTTCCATGCGTCATTTTTATCTGTAACCGTGGAAGTCTGTGAAGCCAGGCTTTCTACAGTTATATCAAATTCGGACGGTGTTGAAAGGTTTGTCACTGTTGCAGTGATTGCCTTATTTTCTTTTGAATCCTCGGATGACTTAACAGTGACTTTTGAAAATAAGTCAGAAGTCGGTCCGAGAAGAGAATCTGTCCATTTTGTTGCTGTTGTTTCCAGTGTTGAATATAGGGATTTTAAAGAGTTCAGAGTCGAACTTTTTGTTTGCAAAGTGGTCTGCTTTGCGGTCAAGTTATCGATAGTTGCTTGTTTTGAGCTGCAAAGAGCTGTAATCCATTCATCTATCGGGAGTCCTGAACCTAATCCTGAAAAACTTATTGTCATGCTATTTCACCTCAGTTGTTTCCTTAACAAATTGTAGTGCACTCCTTGCACAAAGTAATCCTACATTAACAGTAGTTTACATATTTATATAATACCACTTTTTTTCAATTTTTAAACCCGCAATTCAAACTTTATTAACAAATATAAAGATTATATAACTAAGTTGCCTGTATTACTAAGCGGTGTTGATACTTTTTATTTTTTAAGGTTATAATATTTAGGAAGAGGTTCACAAATAGGAATTGAGAAATTAATACTTTTGGGAATAATATAAAGACAATATCAATAGCTTTGGGGATTCTTATGATGCTGGCTGCGCCTGCATTTGCCGAAGGGGAGGATTCTCCGTCTTCGCGCGGCTCAATTTTTGGTGATTTGAACACCGAATCCCTTTTTAACACTGCATATCCCTCCTCCGAAGAGCCTCAACAGGAAGAAGTTAAGCAGGAACTTCCGAAATCTGCCGTTTACATTAAAAACATCGAAATTACAGGAAACAGGCTTATTGACACTGATACGGTTTATCGCCAGATGGAGTTGAAGCCCGGTGACGCTTTCAGCGCGGAAGTTGTCCAGCAGAACCTCAAATCTATCTATAACATGGGCTATTTTAGTGAAAAAATCAAAGCTGTGCCTGTGAAACTGGATGATAACAACATAAAACTTAAAATTATTGTCGAGGAAAACCTGCCTGTTACTGATTTTATGATTGAGGGCAACGAATCAATTTCAACCGGCGAAATTTTGAAAATACTTGAGCCCATGCTCGAAAAACCTCAAAATATCCATGATTTAAATGACGCCATCGAACAAATTCAGGATTTATACGCAAGTCAGGGGTATATTCTTGCGCGCGTAACGAATGTTACTGATGATCCGGACGGAACTGTTAATTTAACCATTGATGAGGGCACGATTAATTCAATAATTATTCAGGGCAACAAAAAAACAAAAGAATTCGTTGTGCGAAGAAATGTTCTTACGCAGCCGGGTACGGTTTATAACGAAAATCTCATAAAAATGGATTTAATGCGCCTTTACGGCACTCAGGCATTTAAAGATGTTAAGCGCACAATCGAAAGAAGCGAGGAAAATCCCGAACGTTATGATGTAACGATACATCTTGAGGAACAAAGAACGGGAACTATTTCAATAGGCGGCGGTTTGGATACGGCGACGGGGCTTTTCGGTTCTGCGGGCTTTACTGAGAACAATTTCCGCGGCATGGGGCAGAGAATTTCGCTTAACGTCCTTGCCGGTACCGGTGTAATCATGGCAGACAGCTCAACTCTTAACAGGGCCAATTTGCAGGCCGAAATCAGCTGGTTTGAGCCAAAACTCAAGGGTTCTGACAACTCTTTAATGGTAAAAGCGTTCGGCAGGGATTTTGCCAGCTATCAGATTCCTCTTGCTATTGAGCAGCGTTATGGTATTGAGGCGACTATATCCCATCCGTTTAAAGAGTATAAAAATCTTAGCGGTTCTTTTGGAATCGGGCTCGAAAATGTTGATGTAAAAGAGGGGGATTACAACCAGATTCTCGGTTTGTATAATGCCCACAGAATTCCTATTTCCGAGCGTGCAAAACAGCTGCAGGGCGGCGTTTTCCTGACGCTTTCACCCAGCTTGATATATGATACAAGAGATAATCAGACAAATCCGAGAAAAGGTGTGTTTGCAACTGCAAGATTTGACGAGGCAATTGCGCTTGACGGGTTTGAAAACACATACGGAAAGCTTACCGGAAGCATTAAACGCTACTATCCTGTCGGTAAAAAATCGACTGTGTCACTTGCTTTCAGAGCCGGCGGAAAAGTTCATGGCGACAGCATGCCCGAGGTTATGGCATATCGTTTAGGCGGCCCTTATACGGTTAGAGGTTTCAGAATGAGCGGAATCGGTACAGGTACCGGATTTATGATGGGTTCTGCTGAATTCCTGACGCCAATTCCGTT
This sequence comes from uncultured bacterium, assembly GCA_900547155.1. Lineage (GTDB taxonomy): Bacteria > Cyanobacteriota > Vampirovibrionia > Gastranaerophilales > Gastranaerophilaceae > Spyradomonas > Spyradomonas excrementavium. The sequence goes on from URFH01000003.1 coordinate 12,629, forward strand.
TATTGACAGATTTACCGAAGCAAAATTCCTCGAAAACATCAGACTTGCGGCTTTTGTTGACGCAGGTCAGATTTACGGCTCAACAGTTACAAACGAAATATACAACCGTCCGCTCCATGCCATCACAGCCGGTATAGGTGTAAGAGTATTTGTTCCGGGCGTCGGGCCGCTTGCCATCGACTGGGGCTATCCGCTCACAGGCGTGCCTGAGGGCACCAGCAAAGGCGCTTTCACGTTTGGTGTTGGCGAATTCTACTAATAAGGATACTACGGCTTAATCGGTGCTTTAATAAAATCTGCAATTTTTACCAAAAACTCATCTGCCGTGTATTTTAGCCTGTCAATAAGCGTGTAGTTCGTGATTCCGGTCTTTTTATCAAGGGTTGTGACAAGAATTTCTGAAGAAAGCCTGTTTTCTATTGTGGCGGAAGCAAATTCATCACCCCTTATGAGGGCTCTTGCGTCTTCAAACTTGACATTTTTGTCGGCTTTTTTTGCTAAGTCATTTATCGGGTCGATTTTTTCTCTTAATTCCCAGTATGAGTTTCCTGCCATAGTGTGCGGGTCTCTTATCTCAACATTGCTGCGTTTTGCGACAAAATCGCGGCTTGTTTCTTCAAGATATTTTGCGTATCTTGCACGTGTTTGGTTCATTTCCTGATCTATTGTGCGGATTGTGCTTTTTAAGGGTTTGAGGTTTATTTTGAACATTTTCTTTCTCCCTTTTTTATGATTTAAGTTCATAAAAAAATTTTTTTGCTGATTTTTATTGAAAATTGTAAAGTTTTGCAACTTTATTAAACTTTTAATAAGATTAGGCCGATAATGATAGTGTAAGTTTTGATAATTTACGGCAGAATGTAATAAGAAGTGAGGTTGTGATGGAAAACCAGAAGCTTAAATCAATTATGCAAAAAGAAATTTTTGAGCAGCCTTCTGTTGTGCAAAAATTGCTTGGCATGTACGTTACAGATGAAAATCACATAAATATTGCGCTGCCGGAAGATATAGACAACATCGTGATTTCAGCGAGCGGCTCCTCGTACAACTGTGCGGCAATCGCAGCGCCTTTATTTAAAGAAATGGTGGGCGTTCCTTGCGAATACGAGTATTCAAGTGAATTTATTCTTCAAAAAAATCATTTTGTAACCCCGAAAACGCTTTTCATCTTTATTTCCCAGTCAGGAGAAACTTCTGACACGCTCAACGCGCTGAAAATTATCAAAGAAAAGGGCGGAAGAACCATGTGCATAACAAACGCCCGAAATTCCACCCTCTGGAACGGCTGCGACTACAAAATATTGTCCGACGCGGGTGTTGAAAAGAGCATTGCCTCGACAAAAGCCCTTTGTGCGCAGCTTCTTTGCATGATTTTTATTATTTTGAAGATAAAAGAATTCCGAGGCGAGGATTTGTTTGTTGATTTGAGGGCTTTGCGCCGTTTGCCGCTTTATCTTGAACGAATTATCGGAAATGTCGAAAAAATCAATGAAGTCGCCAAAGAAGCCTCGACTCACAGCAATATTGTTATTCTCGGGAACAAAAATTACTACCCCGTGGCAAAAGAGGGGGCATTAAAAATCAAAGAAACCTCCTACATAAACGTCATGGCGTATCCGTTCGGTGAATTTATGCACGGGCATGTTGCAGTGCTTAATAACAGGGCGTTTGTTATTACAATTATTGATGACGAAAACGAAATTTCAGCAAAACGAAATATTCAAAAAATCAGAGCGGATTACACGCCGGAAATCGCCTGTATAACCTCTGTGCAGACGGCTGATTGCGGGGATATGAATATATATATTAAGACCAGCAAAAAAATCAAGGCTATTTTCGGCTCGCTCATTACTTTGCAGCTTATTGCATGCGAAATTGCAAATCTCCTGAAAAGAAACCCCGATCAGCCAAAAGGGCTGAAAAAAGTCGTTCTTGATTAGCTTTTAATCGCTTTGAGCGTTCCTGAAAAGTCAAAAATAACCGCGTCCGCTTTGGTTTTTAGCTCTTTGGGGTCGAGTTTTTTGAGTTTGTCTATTTTTTCTTCCAGACATTGCGTGTCGTTTAAATTTGAGCAGGGAATTTCAAACCTTTTTGCCAGTTTTTCGACTTTTTCGTCATAGCTCAATGCAAGTGTTTTTATTCCGTATTTTAGCGCCAGAAGGCAGGCATGATATCGCATGCCGATGAGATAATCCAGATTTGAAAATGATTTCAGCACTCCGTCAATGCTCAAACCGCTGATAATTTTCGTTTTTATTGCAGGATTTGCGAGTTTTAAATTACCCTCAAACTTTTTGCAGATTTCCAAATCCAGCGCGTCCTGAAAAGAATATATATATATTTCTTTGTCGGAAAAATTCATTGCAACCTGACGTGCAAGCGTAAAAAGGTACTTTCCGCTCAGGCTTTTCCAATCCCTGAGCTGTATTCCGACCCTGCCCATAGGAATTGCCGGATAAAGTGGCATTCCCCAGACCGGATCATTTACTAAATCAGCCTTTGCGCCCCATCCTCGCACCCTGAAAAGGCTTTTTTCATCTCTAACAGTGATATAAGTGCATTTTTTAAGTACAGACTTTGTCAGAAGCCGCCCGAAAAGGTTTTTTATGGGGCCAATGCCCTGAGCAAAAATTATAACCCTTTTTTTATAGTGCAAAGCCGCTGAAATAACAAAAAGGTAATACAAAAGGCTTTTCAGGCTTGTTGCGTCCTGAAGCAGGCTTCCCCCGCCGCTTATAAGCACGTCGGTATTTTTTAAAACCTCAAGTATTTTTTTGATATCAAAAGTGCCTACCGACATAACCCCGAGATTTTCCGAGGTTTTTGGCGGATTTTTTGAAAATACGGTGATATCTATGTCGTTTTTCTTCAATTCGCTGACAAGCGAGCTTAAAATCGCTTCGTCGCCGAAATTGTCAAAACCATAATATCCAGAAATAGCCGCTTTGATTTTTTTATCCATAAAATGCCGAATATACCTGCTCTTTGTAAGGAATTGATTTAATTGCGCCGATTCCCTTGCACTGCATGCCCGCAACTATTGACGCAAGCCTTGTTGATTCAACAGCCGACATTCCGGAGCTCATCGCGTGGATAAATGCGCCGTTAAACGCATCTCCCGAGCCCGTAGAATCAACAATTTCCGTTGACCAGAAACCGATAAAGTTAATATCGCCCGCATAACCCACATGATAGCCGCCGTCTTTGATTGATTTTACAACGACCGTGCTAACGCCTTTGTCCCAGAAGTGTTTTATGATTTTTTCCGGCGATTCCAGCTCAAAAAGCTTTTGCGCGTCATATTGGAGGTTCAAAAAGAGAATATCTGTAAAATCAATAATTTCGTCCAGTTCCTCTTTAGCTTCTTCAATATTGTGCAGCCCTGAATCGTAATTCGGGTCGTAGGCTGTTGCTATGTTGTGTTTTTTGGCGAGTTCAAATGCTTTTTTAACCGCTTCTCTTGCAGAAATTGAAAGTGCCTGCGTTACGCCCGTCGAATATACAATTGAAGCGCTTTTTATGTATTCTTCGGATATATCATCCACTGAAAGTCTGGTTGCAGCTGTTTTTTTGCGGTAAAAAGAAAATTCCTTGTCGCCGTCTTCGGGCAGCGCAACAAAATATATGCCGTTTATCCCCTCAACAAGCTTTACCTGCGATATATCCAGCCCCTCAAGCTGCCAGCTGTCCAAAAGGAATTCCTTAAAATGGTCGGTTCCCACGCGGGTTATATATCCGACTTTTGAGCCGAGCCTTTGCGCAGCAACCGCCGTGCAGAGCGTATCTCCTCCGTAATATTTATCCAGCGTTTGCGCATAGGTAAGACTTTTGTTGCTCGAAAGCTCTACCAGCCCCTCTCCTATGGTTATTATATCTAAATTTTCTCCCATAGCAAAAATGTATCACAGATTGCTGTTTTGTTCAAATTTATATGAAATATTAAGAAATGTAACGCAAAGTATATACAAAAAGGCAATTTTTGAAAAGTTATATACTTATTATATATACAGATATATAAAACGAGGTCGATATGAGCGGAGAAGTAAAACAAAATTTAACTAAAAAGGCAACAGCTTCTAATAGCTGCTCGCCTGCATATACAAGCCTCGGTTCTAATGCGGCTAAGATAAATATTTGGGCGCAGCCTTTCAATGTTTCTAGAGTTTCCCCCAGCAATTTGAATGTTGGCAGGGATGTATCAAGAATTGATACAAAATCAGCAGATGTATTTTCACTTGCTTATGGAAAAGATTCTTGCAAATACTTCAACACAGGTTACAATCTCAAAGATTTATATCCTACAACAAATTATGTTTCTAATTACAGAAACAGCGGAAACGGATTCTTAAATTTCATTACTAAAATGTTTGGAGTTTTTGGTATTGCAACTGCTGCTACTTCAATAATCGGTTCTTTGAGCAACCTTTTTGGCAGCAAAAAAACCAAAAACGATAATGAAACAAAAGTTAAGGTTGAAAATTCTTCAAGTTCAGCTCCTACAGTTAAAAAAGGTGCAACAGCTGAAACTACAGCTATAGACGGCGCAGTAAAATCATCAAAAGCACTTTCTGATTCTGAAAATATTGATGAAGTTAAAGCTGGAGTTGACAAACTCGATTCAAGTATTGCCGCTGCAGAGCGAGAACTTGCTGATATTGATGAAGACATTGATGATAAAACAAATGAAGTTCTTGAAGCAAGACAGGGCGAAGAAAAAGCTGAAAAAGCGGTAAAAACAATCGATGATTCAGTAAAAATTAAAGACAAAGAATCCCAAAAGCTCAACGACGCATTTGAAAAAGCAAAAGATGATGAATCTTCGGCTATGGACGCATATACAAACGCAAGCTCAAAATATGATAAAGCAAAACTTGCTTTGAACAAAATGCAAACTTCAGACCCGGGTTATGCTGATATGAAAGCAAAAGTTGACAAGCTTTACGAAGAAAAAGTGAATGCAAAACAAAAATATGAAGAAGCTGTACAAACCAGAATCAAAGCTCATAAAACTTTTGGTGAAGCAGCTGCAGAGGTTGAAAAACTTAAACAGCAACAGGAAAAAATCCACAAAATCTACGAAAAAAGAAAATCAATAACTACAACAAAAGAAAATGAGCTCAAAGCTCTTCAAACTAATAAATCCAAGCTTCCGGCTAAAATTCAAAAAGCTAAAAACGAAAAAATTGAACTTGAAAACAGACTTGAAGCTCTTCAGCTCGGAAAAGACATCGAACTCGGATTGGACGAAGAAAATGATGAAGAATAAAAACTCCGTAATTGGCGGAGTTTTTGTTTTTGCGTTTGATGAGATTAAATTATAAATTTTTTGATACAAAACATTGCAAAAAATTTGTATTTCGTAAATATTTCATATATCCTTTAAGAAAGAGAATGGTTAAAGGATTTATATGGAAAACAGTTCAACGGAAAATTTGTATGTTATTGATTTAACTTATGCTAAAACTCCGGCGGATGTTGTATTTGAGCTAAGTACAATAATCGACGCGGAGGCAGCTCATAATCAAAAAGTATTCTTAAAACTAGGCGGAGTTGACCTCAACCAATCACAGCTTTTGAGCATAAACTCGCTTATAAACAGTATAAATTCAACACTTTCTGTTGTTTCCTCCGAATCAAAGCAAACAGAGCTTGCTGCGGCAACACTGGGATTTTTAATTAGCAGTGCAAATCCGGAAGATAGCACAGAAGAAGAAAAACCGGTTTCTCAATATGTTCCGATGACAGAACACCTCGAAACTGCGGAACAGAAACTCGAAGAAGCCATCGAGGAATCTGAGGAAGAGGCTGAAAAGGAATTTGAGGTTTCTGAGGAAAAAATTGAAGAGGATTTTGAAGAAAAAATGATGCTTGCGGCTCAAAAAGCTAAAGAAAAAATCTTCGGTGAGAGCGCAAAACCTTTTGAAACACAGCTGGAGGTTGCAAAGGAAGAAAAAGAACCCGAAACGCCTCAAGAAGCCGCAGAAACGGAGACTGTACCCGAAATTTCCGATGATGAAATACAGGATTTTGCGCCTGTTGCTGAAAATGCAGAAAACAGCGCTTCTGATTTAGAAATTACGGCAAAAAGCGAGCCGGAAGAAAAATCCATACAGGATGAATTGGACAGCATTTTTGATTCTGAAAACAAACTTGAAAATATCTTTGCGCAGGAGGCTAAAAACTTCCCAGAAGCAAAAGAGGGCTTTGAAATTGAGATTCCTCAGGAAGAATTGACCGAAGAGGACTATCTGATTTTAAAAATGCCCACAAAATACATAAAACAAACAGTTCGTTCAGGTCAGGTTATAAAAGCAGAGGGCAATCTTGTTATTATCGGCGACTGCCACCCCGGTTCAGAGGTTCATGCACAGGGAGATATAACAGTTTGGGGCGCTCTGGGCGGAATTGCTCATGCAGGCAGCGAGGGAAACAAAAAGGCCAGAATCCGCGCTCTCCAGCTTAACGCAATTCAGCTTAGAATCGCTGATTTCTTTGCGCGCAGGCCTGACGCCTCCAATATTGTTTATGTTGACAAAAGCAACACGGTAATGCCCGAAGAAGCGCGCATTGTCAAGGACAATATTGTAATTTTAAAATTAAACGATTAAAAATAACCACATAAAAGGAGCAAAAATAATGACAGGGCGAGTAATCGTAATTACTTCCGGAAAAGGCGGAGTAGGAAAAACCACCACAAGCGCAAACATCGGCACAGCGCTTGCTAAAAACGGTGCAAGTGTTGTTTTGATTGATACTGATATAGGTTTGAGGAATCTTGACCTCCTGCTGGGGCTTGAAAACCGCATTGTTTACACACTTGTTGACGTTGTTGAAGAACGCTGCAAACTTAAACAGGCGCTTGTTAAGGATAAAAAGAATCCGAACCTCTGTTTGCTGGCTGCTGCGCAAACCCGCGACAAATCTGCTGTTACGGCGGAACAGTTGAAGGCAATATGTGAAGAATTGCAGGAAGAATACGATTTTATCCTCGTTGACTGCCCCGCAGGCATTGAACAGGGCTTCCAGACTGCTGTTGCAGGCGCTTCTGAGGCGATAGTTGTTACTACGCCGGAAATGTCGGCTGTTCGTGACGCTGATAGAATCATCGGGCTCCTTGAAGCAAGGGAAGAAATCAAATCTTACAAACTTTTGCTCAACAGAGTACGCCCGAACCTCATTAAATCCAACGATATGATGAGCGTTGAGGATGTTGTGGATATTCTTTCGTGTGATTTAATCGGGATTATCCCCGAAGACACAGGAATCATCACTTCCACAAACAAAGGCGAACCGATTGTAAATGATGAAAAATCTCTTGCCGGAAAAGCCTATTTGAACGTTGCAAAACGCATAAACGGCGAGGATGTTCCGTTCCTTGATATAGATGAACCCAAAGGATTTGCCGCTTTCGTTGCGAAAGTGAAAAAAATCTTCGGGGTTAAGGCATAGAAAGGGGCAGGAACGATGAGAGATATTTTTACGGGATTGTACAACAAAGTTTTGGGCTTCTTTCAGGCAGATAGAGCCGAAAACTCCAAAGAAACCGCTACTAACAGATTAAAACTCGTTCTTTTGCACGACAGAACGAACCTCGATACGATTACAATGCAAAAATTGAGAGAGCAGCTCGTTGCTGTTATTTCAAAATACATTGAAATCGACAACGAAGCCCTTGATTTGAACCTTGAGGGCGAGGGTGATTCGATTGCGCTTATGCTGAATATACCTGTTATCAAGGCAAGGACAAAAGAAGAAATCGAAGAGCTCGAAAAAGCCGAAGAGGAGGCTAAAGCAGCTGAAATCAGGGCCGCTATTGAAGCTGAAATGGCTAAATCGCCGGATTCTGAAGAAGATGGCGCGCAAGAAGAAGAAACTGCTGATTCTGTGCCTGAAACTGCCGATGAGGAGGCTGAACCGGCTGAATCTGATGAACCCGTGAATGAAGAAACGGAAAAAGAGGCTGAAACTCCTCCGGAATCGGAAAATTCCGATGAGGATTCGCAGCCTGAGGACACTCCAAAGAAAAAGAAAAACAAAAAATAAGATAAAAAAGCCCGCAAGTTTATATTTGCGGGCTTTTTAAATTTTTAACGTATTTTTCTTTTTAAACGAGCAGGAATCGTCCTCCATATCAATTTTCCCGTCAAAATCGTTGTCAATTCCGTCAAAACAGGAGTTTATCGAGTCTTTTGACTCGGCTTTAGGGGTTTTGTAAAGCCATTTGTCCGGAATTGTCTTCCAGAGATAGTTGAAATGGCTCTTGAACTTTGCGCTCAATGCGGGATTTGTTATTATCAGTATATTTTCGTCATTGTAGCTTTCGCCTGCTTTGGAAAAATTCATTGAGCCTATTATTGTGTATTTGTCGTCGATAATCATCGTTTTCATGTGCATTTTTCCTGCGCGGTTCTCGACTTTTAAAGGAATTCCGGCGTTTCTTATCATTTTTACGGGTGAATATTTGTTCGCGGCGCCGGTTGCGTCCAGTATGATTTTTACGTCAACACCGCGCTTTTTCGCAAGAATTAATTCGTTTATTAAATTTTTATGAGTTATTACAAAAACCGGCACATAGATGTATTTTTTCGCATTTTTTACCAGCGGAATCATCTCTGTTTCAATTATTTTGTCGGATGGCGAAAAATAAAGTGATATCGTGGAATTCCCTGCTTTGTGCGTTCTTGGGGCGTTGATTTTTTCTTTAAATTTGTGATATTTTCCGTCGTACATCTGCTGAAATTCTTCTTTGTAAATTTCTGCAATTTCGGGGGAATTTATCAGCGCCGCTGCATTTGAATTAAAGCCGGACATGTCAGTTTCGCTGATATTTGCCGAACCTGTCCAGACTTTTTTGTCATCAAAAATGAAAAATTTGTTGTGCATTATGGAATTTGAATATTTGCTTTTGTTTTCGGGGGAAAAATAGTCGCCCGATGAATTTTTCAGCGCCGAAGCAAGATTTTTTGTGTCACTATAGATTGATTCGCCCTTTGCGTCTAAATCATAAACCCATCTGACGTTTACCCCTCTTTTTTGGGCGTTGAGCAGCGCGGTCATTACCTCAGGCTGCGAAGAAACACCGTAAATCGCAAAATCTATCGAGTTTTTCGCCGAATTTATCTCCCTTAAAAGCGACTGGCAGGCGGTTACGACGCACTTTGAGGAGGGATAATAATATTTTGTAAAATCGCTGATATATAGCTCGATTTCTGCGTCTTTATAGGCCGGCGAATAGTTTTCATGCTCTATTCTCGGGTATTTTTCGGGTTTCGGGGGCTCTTCTTCTGTTATATGGCAAATTTTGCAGGGAATTGACGATTTGTTTAGCTCTGAAAACGGCAAAATAACAATTGTTGCGCCCTGAAACGCATATTTGCAATCCAGCGTGTGATATTTTCCTGAAAATGGATTGTAGCTTACGAGATCTAGCTTTTCGGCGTTTTTAAGCTCTTTTTTTATTGCGGTTTCATCATCTTTGTATGCGGATTCGACCGATTTGTTAATCGTGCCCAACCCGTGCTCCAAAAGCAGCTTTCCGTACTCTTTATGCCCCGCGTAAACCCTTTTAAGCCTGTGTTTTTCGTCATAAACAAGAAATGCGTGCTTGTTTAGCAGAGCTTCAGACGCAAATTTCCCCGCGCTGTAGCTTAACATTGCGGATTCTTTTTTTGTTGTGTGTTCTGTTGCAATATTTGGCTCAAATCCCCTTACATAATACATTTCGATGAGTTCGTCATCGTCGGGCGAGCCGTTTTCGTTAAAATCCACATAAAAAGCATTTGCTGATTTCACGGCAATTATCCTGTGCCGTTCGTCTTTGGGTCTGAAGCATACACAGATAATTACGAGCAAAAATAATATAAATACAATGGATATCTTTTTCATTAAGTAAATTATATGATAATAATTTGCAAAAAACTCAAAATACACTAATATTAATATATGAAAAAAGTTTTCGCATACGCACACACCCACTGGGACAGGGAGTGGTACAGAACATTTGAGGATTTCAGGGTTAGGCTCGTTGATGTTTTTGACGGTGTTTTGAAAAAACTTGAAAAAAACGAGCTCAAAAGCTTTTATTTTGACGGTCAAACAGCGGCGCTGGATGATTATCTTGAAATTCGGCCTGAAAAAACGGATTTGGTTAAAAGCTTGGTTCGTGAAAAACGCCTTTTTATCGGCCCTTATTACTGCTCAACCGACAGTTTTCTCGTGAATGCGGAATCCTTAATCAGAAACCTGCAAAAAGGCCTGAAAACCTCAAAAGAGTTCGGCTGCGAGGATTTTATCGGTTATCATGCCGATACTTTCGGCCATAGCGCGCAAATCCCTGAAATTGTAAAATATTTTGATATAAAATACGGAATTTTCTGGCGCGGCTGCGGTGAAAACCCCTCGGAATTTGAGTTCAACGGCTTAAAATCAGTTTATTTGATTCAAGGCTATTTTCAGGACTTTTTCTCAATGAAAATTTCCCCTGAAAAGAAAGCGGAATTGCTTGAAAAGACGCTGGAAAAAATCGCAAAATACAGCTCCGGTAAAATTCTCCTGCCTCTGGGTGCTGACCATCTGGCGCTTTTTGATGAGCCTGAAAAACAGGTCGCTCAGGTCAACAAATTTTTAAAAAACTATGAAATTGAGCTGACTACGCCCTTTGAATACCTGAAGCAGGTTAAATTTGACAAGAAAATTACCTGCGAGCAAAGGTCAAACGCAAGAAATTTCATTCTTCCGGGCGTTTATTCCTCCAGAATTGACCTGAAACAGGCGAATTCGGCCATGGAATGGGATTTGTACAGAATCACCGAACCTTTGAATGCGATTATGGCTTATCTGGGAAAAACAGGGAATTATCAGGCTGTTTTGGAGTATGCGGGCGATTTGCTTTTAAAAAATCATCCCCATGACAGCATTTACGGCTGCAGCCTTGATGAGGTGCATGCGGAAAACCTGATGAGGTTTGAAAAAGTAAAACAAACGCTAAATTCGGTTAAAAATTCGATTTTCAGGGGAATTTATACAGAAAACAGCATAAAAGTGTTCAATTTCTCGAATTTTGCGCAGTCCGGCGTTTTTAAGGTTTGCTCAACTAAAAAACTTGACGCCCAGCTTGTCGGAAAACACAGGAATTTTCCCTTTCTTAAGATTTATCCGACCGACGCTATCCCTGTCACGGAGGATTTTACGCAGATATATGAATATTTGTTCTTTGCCCGTGATGTTGAGCCATTTTCCTGCGCCGAGCCGTCAAATCCCTGCAATGATTTGATTACCGGCGATAATTTTATCGAAAACGACAATCTAAAACTCGAAATCTCCGGCGGAAAAATAAATATAACCGACAAAATCACCGGAAAAACCCATCCCGACTTCATAAAAATCATCGACCGTGCCGATATTGGCGACAGTTACAACTTTGGCGCACTAAAAGGGGATAAAAAAATCCATGCGGAGATTGTCAGCACAAAAATTGTTGAAAAAGGCCCGTATAGAGCGGCAATGGAGCTGAAATTATCCATTAAAATCCCGAAAAACTCAAACCGGAACGGCCGTTCAAAACGGTTGATTAATCATTTGATAAAAATGACCGCTTATCTTGAGTCGGGTGCTGAATTTGTAGAATTTTCGCCCGAATGGGTCAATAAATCAACTGACCATATTTTGCAGGTTGAATTTAACCTTGAAAATTCCGTTGAAACGACGATTTCCGATGATTTAACGGGCGTTGTCGAAAGAAAATTTGATCCTGATTATGATATTTATAAATACGTTCCGGCGCCGAGGGGGCTTGAATTAAAATACAATATTGCACCCGCGCAGAGCTTTGTTTGCGCGCAAAATACCGGCATAATTTCCGACAGAACGCTGGAATATGAGATTTTTAAGAACAAAATCGCCCTCACCCTGCTCCGTGCGACCGGAACAATTTCAAATCCGTACAATCCGACCCGCGGAACGCCCGCAGGGCCGCCTTTGCCGACGCCGGATTTGCAAATGTGCACAAAACGCGCTGACAGGTTTGCTGTGACGTTTAAAACTGAGAAAATATATGCGCTTTCTGAAAAATTCAAAGGGGCGCTGGTCGGGATTCATTCTGATTTTACGACAGAAGGCCTATTTTCTTCGGGAAATGAGAAAATTCTTCTGAGTGCGATGAAAATTAACGACAAAAATCAATTAATATTGCGCTTCATTAACATTTCTGATGAACCGCAATATTTCGATTTCGTAACAAAACTTCCTTGCAAGCAAATTAATATTCTGAACGCGCTTGAGGAATTTGTTAAACCTTATCAGCCATTAAAACTTGAAAAGCATGCTATTATTGCGATTTCAGTTTCTGCTTAACATATCTTTACAAAACATAACTCAAAAAGGCAATTTTTTGAGAGTATATACCTTTATATATATGTAAGATATAAGAAATGTGGAGAGAGCAAAATGGCAATATCAGCAATGACCCAGATGAATAACAACAGAGGCGGAAACGGGCAGTTCAGACCGATGGCAAGACGCCCCAAACAGCTTGAAACTGCTCTCACTGCTATTGATAAAAAAGATATCAGAATGAGATTCAGAAACTCAAGAGATCCGATTTATATCGCATTTGATTATCTTGATAAAAGACCTGTTCAGGAGCTTGCAGTTGACTTTGTTAAAGATTCAATCTACGAAATCATGAACTTCATTTCTTTCAAAAAATAATTTTCACTTTAGAGTGTCCGAGAAAAGTTCGTGCTAAGGAACGAAGTGACGTGAACGAACTTTTTGAGTGACTACTTGAAAAGGTGAGCTTTGGGCGGTTCGCGCAGGCGAATCGGCTAAGGCGACACTAGATTAGATATAAAAACCGTCCGAATTCCGGGCGGTTTTTAAGTTTTGTTAATGCCAGAGTTTATAGTACAATGATTCTATGAACAAGCCGATACTTTCAGGAATGAATATTGAACAGCTTACGGAATTTACCGACTCAATCGGTGAGTCAAAATTCCGTGCAAAGCAGCTGCATAACTGGATTTATCTTAAATCGGCAAAGGATTTCGATTCAATGACGGATTTGTCGAAAAAAACGCGTGAAACCCTTAAAGAAAGCGCAATTTTGACTTCCTCAAAGATAAAACAAAAACAGGAAAGCTCGGATGGCACGCTGAAATACTTAATAGAGTATCCGGACGGAAATTGCGTTGAAACAGTGCTTATGCGCTTTGATAACCGTTCAAATCTGACTGCATGCGTGAGTTCTCAGGTCGGATGTGCCTGCGGATGTAAGTTTTGTGCTACTGCAAAGCTCGGCTTCATCAGAAATTTGACGCCGGTTGAAATTATTGAACAGGTTTTGACTATTCAGCGCGATACAGGGCTGAAAGTGACAAATATCGTCTTTATGGGGCAGGGCGAGCCGCTTTTGAACCTTGAAAACGTTCTAAAGTCGATTGAAATCTTTAATACTGATTTTCAGATTGGAATCAGACGCCTTACTGTTTCTACATGCGGGATTGTGCCGGGGATTAACAAGCTTGCGGGGATGGATTTTCAGCCTACGCTCGCAATTTCGCTGCATGCGCCGGAACACGCTTTGCGCGAAAGCTTGATGCCCGTTGAGAAAAAATATCCGCTTGAGGTGCTTATTCCGGCACTGAAAAACTATACGGAAACGACCGGGCGCAGGATAACCGTGGAATATACGCTCATAAAGGACTTTAATGACAGTGTTGAAACAGCAAAACAGCTTTCTAAGCTATTAATGGGGCTGAAATGCAATATTAACCTTATTATTTACAATCCTAATGACGTTGATAAATACGAAAAGCCCCTCAAGGATTCCATCCACAAATTTAAATATATTCTTGAGCAATCGGGCAAAAAAGTTACAATAAGGCTGGAGCGCGGCTCTGATATTGACGCGGCATGCGGGCAATTGAGCAATAAAATGAAACATGGATAATTTTTTAGGCAAATTGCGGGTTAGATGAGGGCTGTGCGTTTGATGTTGCTGCGTTCAAGGCAAAATAATAATTTTAAAAACCTGAGCGCTGCGCTATACGGTTTTAAAAATCATTATTTCGCCTAAACTTTGAAAAATAAATGCAAATAACAAAGCCCAACCGCTTTTGTTTCCCTTAAATCCCCCAAATCCTCCAAATTTCCCAAATCCACCAAATCCCCCGGAGTTCAAATAGAAATAAGTTTATTTTTTGACCTATTCCAGCGCAGCGAATCGAGGCAAAAAATAAACTTATTTCTGTTTGAACGCAACCGCAAACCACCCCCTCTTTTTTTCTCCCAAAAATTTCCCCTTAATGCAATTAGCACAAACTTAAATTGCTTTTAACTTAACATTTTTGGTATTTTGTGATTTTGATTCAATAAGCTTGGTTATTCTGTGCTTAATCTTAATATTGTGCGCAGAATGCGGCTTTTTCTCTATATATGATTTGTAATAGTGCACTGCGCGCTGCTTTTGCCCCATTTTGTCAAAACAGATTGCGAGCCCGAGATGAGCTTTGTGATAATCGGGATGGACTTTCAAAAGCTGCGAAAAAACGAGCCCTGCGGACTTGAATTCTTCAAAATTCATGTAAATTGCCGCAAGATGGTTGTATGCGCTGATAAAAGTCGGGTCGTTTTCAATGATTGTTTGATAAATAAGGATTGCCATGTCGTATTCTTCAATAAACTCATGCGCAATTGCAAGCTGGAGCTGCGCATTAAGGTTGTTTCTGTCGAGCATGATGGCGTTTTTGAGGCTGTTCATTGCCTCGCAGGGACAGTGGGAATACAAATAGCATATTCCGAGCTCAAAATGAATATCCGGGGTAAAATATGACATTCTTTTTGCTTTTTCGAGCGCGTCAATGGCTTTTGCGTATTCTCCCTGCGTTTTGTACGCAATCCCGAGCCCCAGATATGTTTTGTAATTGTACCTGTCAATCATCAACGAGGAAAGATAGTATTTTATTGATTCTTTAAAGCACGCAGAATTGCGAAGCAGGTCAGCTTTTAAAAACATTCTTGCCGCTTCGGCTTTGCAGGCTGATTTTGCGCGTATTATGAATTCTCCCAGTCCTTTTGGCGAACTTTTATACTTAATCCCCAAGATGTACCTCTATTTTTCTCTTCCGTACTAACATTTTAGAGAATTTTATAAGAAAAGTTATTAACCCGCGGGTTTATCTTTCTAGTCCATGTGGTCAGTTTAATGTTAAAATGTTAGCGGAGGCAAAATGGAGAGTTTTTTCAAGGGAAATTTGGCTTTAATAAAAAATTACAACAAAGAGCTTGCAAAAAAGCTCGAAAATGCCCCATTGCGCAGTTTTGAGCTCAATACGAACCTCGCGGGTGAATATAATCTTATTCTTGATTCAAAACCTGTCCATTCTGTTACGGGCGCGCAGGCTGAGGTGGATGAGATATTCAAAAATATCGGGCATGACACCCGCAATGACATCCATGTTCTTTACGGAATGGGGCTGGGGTACCTTTTTGATAAATTCGCGTTCAACGCAAAGGGTGATGTTGTGCTTTTTGAGCCGGATTTGGAGCTTTTGCGCTTTGTTTTTGAAATTATCGATATGCGTGAACTTCTTCAACGCCCGAATGTTTTTGTGGCCTCTGATTTTGAGGAATTGAGGGCGATTTGCACCTCTTTGTACAGGTACAAACGCAAAATTACAACGACTGCACTCGATTTCTATAAATCGAGCCGGCATGAAAAGCTTAACGCTTTTCATGCATATCTTAAAAATCTTTATCAGGAACTTTATCGCAATCATTATTATCAAACCAATCGCATGCAATGGTTTTTGCCCGAAATGCTAAAATCGCTCAATTTTAAAGCAAAATTGCCCCTTTTTCAGAATCTTAGCGGAAAATTCAATGCGGTGCCTGCTGTAATCGTTTCTGCTGGCCCGTCGCTTGCGGAAAATCTTGAGGTTTTGAAAAAAAACAGGAACAAAGTCCTTATTTTTGCTGTCGGAACTGCCCTGAAAGTCCTTCTGGATAACGGAATTGTGCCTGATTTTGTGAATTATATTGAAACCCACTCCTCAAAGAGCTTTTTTGACGGCATTGATACGGAAAAATTGAACCTCATTGCCGAGCCTTGCACTGCGGAGGATGTTTTTGAGCGAAAATTCAAAAATATTTTTCTCACAACCTCCTATGAATCCAATGTGAACCATCTTTTTGCGCAAATCTGCGGTTTTGAGCTGCCGTATTTTGAGGGAAAAGGCACGGTTGCTTATCAGGCGCTTTATGCGGCGAAAATTGCCGGCTGCTCCCCTATTGTTCTTCTCGGGCAGGATTTGGCCTATACTGACGGGCAATGTTATGCAAAAGGCTCAATTTATGAGGATTTGAAGTGCGTTGCGGCGCCAGATGGCTGCAAAATCGAGGTTAAAGACAGAGAAAAGCTGAAAAAGGCCTTTTATTCCTCATGGACGGACAAAACTGACGCAGAAAAAGAAGCTGTATTGAATAAAACCCTTGAAAAGCTCAATTCCTCGCTGTGCACTGTCAAAGATGTGCATGGCCGGCCTGTTCCGACTTCTGCCGAGTATAAAAATTTCATTTCATTTTTTGAGTATTTTGCTTCGCAAAATAAGGGCATAAAACTCTACAATGCGTCGAATGGCGCTGATATTAGAGGTTTTGAGCATAAATCCGCGAAAGAAATTTTCGACGGGTTCAGTTTAAGGGTTGATATTTCTTCAATATTGGACAATTTGCGCTGCAAACCCTGCGCAACAGGCGCTTTTCATAAAAATTTAGAAAAAAATTACAACGATGTGAAAAATGCTGCCCGCTTTTTGAAGGAATTTCAGTTGTATGCAAATTCTGAAAACGCTGATATTGACGGGCTTATTGACCGGTTTGAAAAATACAAAACCATTCGTAACAGCTCTTTGATAAACAGTATTTTAACGCTGAGATTGTACAACGAAACGGAGTTTTTGCTGCGTGATAATGCAAAATTTGACAATCCGCAAAGGCTTATGCAGGTTTTAAAGGCGCTGCCCGGCGATGGATTGTATTATGCGGCGCTTGTGTTGAATAATATTGAAGAAAACCTGAGGAGTTCAAAATGAAAGCTGTAATCCAGAGAGTAAAGCATGCTTCTGTAACAATTGACGGGAATTTGTATTCAAAAATCGGGCATGGGCTTTTGGTGCTGTTTTGCGTGGAAAAAGGCGATACAAATCAGGAGCTGGAGTGGATGTGCAGGAAAATTCCTGCTTTGAGGATATTTGAGGATGAAAATGACAAAATGAACCGATCGTTGCTGGATACAGGCGGCGAAATCCTTGCTGTATCGCAGTTTACGCTCGCCGGAAACTGCAAAAAAGGCACCCGCCCGTCATTTGATAACGCTGCTGAACCCGCTTTTGCAAATCAAATGTATGAAAAATTTTGCACCGGGCTTGCCGAGGGCGGAATCAGCGTGAAAACTGGCGTTTTTGCTGCAATGATGGACGTTGGGCTGTGCAATGACGGGCCTGTAACGATAATTTTAGAGAAAAATTCTGAAAAAGGGCTTGCCTAATATTACATTTGCGGTTATTATATAAATTATTAAAGGATTAAGCCACTTTATTATTTGAAATTATTCAGTATATTAAAATTATTATTAACACCGAGGAGCTAAAAAGCCTTTCATTAAAGGGTCAAGATTATGTATGTAAATAAGTGTACCAAATGTGGAGCGGAATTTGAAACTAAAAACCCGAAAAGGGTAATTTGTCCTAATTGCTTATACGCAGATAAAAAGAATGGTTCTGAAGAGGCCGAACAACAGGAAAAACCGGCATCTTACAGCGCAGGAGGATATACCTCGGGCGGTTATTCGGCCGGCGGTGATTCTTACGGCGAAAGACCCAGATACAATCAGGACAGACGCTATGACGGGCAAAGAAATTACAACAACCAGCGCCCGTACAACAACCAGCAGCGCCAATATAACAATCAAAGACCGTATAATAATCAACGCTATGATAACAACCGCGGCGGATATGATAATCGCGGTTATGATAACAGGGATAGAGGCGGTTATGACCGTCCGCAGCGTCCTTATGACAGAAATCAAGGCGGCTACAACCGTCCTCAGGGAAATTACCAGCGTCCGCAGCAGGGCGGGTTCAATAATCGTCCGCAAAGACCCGGATTTAATAAACGCCCCGGCGGATTTAACAACAGGCCCAAAAAACCGGCAAAACAACTGCTTGTAAATAAAGAGCAGCTTGCGCAAATTGAAGAACTATACAAAAAGATGCTTCCGCTTCCGAATCCGGATGCGCATGAAGTTATCGGAGAACAAATCGGGCTTGAAGCAAGAAAAGTCTTTTTCGGAATTAATTTAATCAGACAAAAAATGATGCTTCCGAAACTTCCTTATCCAAAACGCAAGCTTGCTGTTTCTCCCGACCAGTTGACGGCCATAAAAGCGCTTTATGAACCGCTTTTACCGCTTCCGCCTATCGGCTGCCATAAAATTATCGCTGCGCAGCTGAAAATTGATGAGTGGCGCGTGCATGTGGGTATCGGGCTTGTCAGAAAGCAGATGGGCATGGACAGATGGAACCCTGACAGAGAAGATGCGCCGGAAGAGTTTAAAAACAAGCCGGAAGAGGCTCCTGCAGCAGAAGAAAAACCTAAAAAAACGGCTAAAAAATCTGCTAAAGCTGCAGCCGCGGAAGAAGAACCTGCCGAAGCGGAATAATTGCTATGAACAGACTTATCTCCATCGGGAAGATTGTTAATTTTCACGGCATTAAGGGCGAAGTCAAAATGGGCTTTACTGCCGGCAATGAGCGGTTGATTAAGTCCTTAAAAACTGTTTATCTTTTTCAAAACGACCGGAAATTCCCTCTGGAAGTTGAATATGTCCGTTTTCATAAGAATTTTGCGCTTGTTAAGTTCAAGGGGCTTGATTCTATCAACGATGTAACGGATTATAAGGGGCTGCTTGTGCATGTTTATGAAGAAGTTGTGAAAGCGGCTCTGGAACAGGATGAGTACCTAATCAGCGACCTTACGGGAATGGATGTTTTTGATACGGCGGGCAATAAAATCGGAGTGGTTGACGTTGTTGGCGAAAATCGTGCTTCTGACTTGATTTGTGTCAAAAAACCGGATTCAAAAACCTTTATGGTGCCTTTTGTTAAGGAACTTGTGCCTGTGGTTGATATTGCGGCAAACAAAATTGTTGTGAATATGATTGACGGGCTGGACGAATGAGATTTGACGTATTAACGCTTTTTCCTGAAATGATTGAGGGCGCATGCTCGCATAGTATTATTTCAAGGGCGCTTGAAAAAGAGATTATCAGCGTAAACGCGATAAATCCGCGCGATTTTTCCAAAGATAAGCACAGAAAAGTCGATGATACGCCATTCGGCGGCGGTGCGGGGATGGTTTTAATGTGCCAGCCTTATTTTGACGCGTTTGACAGTATTGAAAAGGCTGAAAACACGCGAGTTTTGCTCATGTCGCCGCAGGGGCGCCCTTTTAATCAAAAAATGGCATGCGAACTCGCGCAATGTGAGCATATTGTTATTATGTGTGGGCATTATGAGGGTTTTGACGAAAGAATTAAGGAATATACCGCTGCCGAGGAGATTTCAATCGGCGATTTTGTGCTTACGGGCGGCGAATTGCCTGCATTGTGCCTGATTGATTCGATTTCCAGAAATCTTGACGGCTGCCTCGGGAAAATTGATTCTGCTCACTTTGATTCGTTTTCTGACGGGCTTCTTGAGCATCCGCATTACACAAAACCCCGTGAATATCAGGGCATGCCAGTTCCAGATGTGCTCTGCGGCGGCAACCATGCCCAAATCAACCGCTGGCGAAGAAAACAGCAAATGATAGTTACAAAGAAAAAACGGCCGGATTTGTACGAAAAATTCAAAAAAAACTGCAAAAATAAAGAAGATTTAAAGCTTTTGAATGAGGTCGAAAAGGAAAATATTGATTATAATTTATGAAATTAGATTATTAAGGGAAATCGGGATAGAAAAATGCACCTGAACGACGAACAATTAAAAAAATTGATAGATTTATCAGAAATCGGCATAGATTATGCTGTTGCCGGCTCGGATGACATCAGCAAGGCGCTTATTGCCATAGAAAGAAAACTTCTCTCTTTCAGCGCGGCTGATACAGCTTTGAAACCTATGGATTTCAATATTTTGATTGTTGATGATTTGGAGCTTTCAATTTATCAATTCAACCAGATGCTCAAGAGAATCGGCATTGTTCCGACCGTTGCCCGCACAAAAGAAGAGGCTTTTGCCGAGCTCAAGAAGAAAAAGTTTGATTATATTGTCGTTGACCTGTTTTTGCCTGACGCAATAGACGGAATTGAGCTTATTCAGGAGTGTTTGAAGCTCAAAGACGAAAACCACCTGAACAAAATCATCGTAATGTCCGGCACCGACGACAAATCCCTGATTGAAAAGTGCTATAAGCTCGGAATTGACGAATTTGTCCCGAAAAGTGCAAACTGGCACGAGCAGATTCTGAAATTTATTACATCTTCAATTTCAAACAAGCAGCATAACGATTTTCTGAAATATTTTATCAACGAAACGATTGTCTGCTACACGCTGAACAAATTTAACACCCCGAAATCTATCGAGGGGCTTGTGAAAGACGTTACAACGACCGTCTATACCGGCTATAAAAACATAATATTCAACATGGAAAACATCAAAATATTTGATGACGACTATACAGGCGTTTTTGCTGACCTTTTCCGCCTTGCTCAGGAAAATGGAGGGTCGTTTACGCTCGTCAACATTTCTAATTCCCTGAGAACTGCCCTTGCGGACGCGTTTTTGGATACACTCATCCCGATTATGCAAAATGTTGATGCTGCGGTGAGCAAGCTATCTGCAAACAGCTAGTTATTCGGGCAATTTTCGCGGCAAAACCGCTTTTTACGGCGTTTCAAACATGTCAACGCGTCTTTTGTGGCGCCCGCCCTCAAAATCTGTTTTTAGCCATGTTTCCACGATATCAAGCGCCAGATATTCGCCTGTAATCCGCTCTCCGAGGCATAAAATGTTCGCATTGTTGTGGGATTTTGACATTCTTGCGGTTGTTGCGTCAAAACATGTTACTGCGCGGATTCCTTTGACCTTATTTGCAACAATGCTCATCCCCAGCCCCGTGCCGCAAACAAGAATTCCGTTATCAAAATTGCCCGCTGCAACTTCTTTGGCAACTTCTTTGGCGATTACCGGATAATCGCAGGATTCGATTGTATAAGTGCCAAAATCCTTTACCTCAATCCCTTTTTTGCTCAAATATTCAATAATTTTGTTTTTAAGATTAAAGCCGCCGTGGTCGCAGCCGATTGCGATTTTTTGTTTCATATATAACTCCTTGTCTAATGATTTTAGCATTTAATGGCGGATTTGTTATGTAAAAAAATGTTAAATACTCACTAAAATCTCTAAAGTCATGCCGCCTCCCTGCCGATATAAGAAATATGAGATACAAACGAACAGGATGTGCGAAGTGTTAAACGAAATTTTAAACGGTGTGAACGAACTCGAAGAAATGATGGTTGAATATTCGGAAATAAACAGTTTTCTGTTCAGCCACAACAAAATGTTTATGATTGCAAGCGAAAACGCCTACAAAACGCCGGAATACAATCATCAGCCCTATACTTTTAAATACGGCTCGTATGACATGTCAAATTATTTAAAAAATTACGTATAATTCCCCTTGTTTAAGCCCGAAACCAATCCTTTATGTTATCTGCAAGCAGTTTTGTTGCTGTTTGCAGATTTTCATATGTGGAATTGTTCTCAATGACGTAATCCCAGTCTTTTACATCATCAAGCTCGGTTTCTGTCCGGTCGTTTTCGCTTTTGAGCACGCCGCGTTTTGCACGGTTGTCCCTGTCGCATTCAACGCGGATTTTGAACGCTCCTGCTTCTTTAAAAAACTCCAGTTCGCGCTTCATTCGCACATCGGGAACGATAATATTGCCCTCAAGCGCGATAACCTTTTTAATCCAGTAATCAGAATCCTGTGAGCGCCTGAAATTTCCCAAATCAATCAAATCCTGACGGTAAAGAGGTTTGTGCTTTTCGATTTCCTCCAGCGAAAGCCCCTCTCTTTCGCCGTATTCGAGTTTTATGGCGTCGCCGAGCCCGATTCTTTGAAAGTCCGCAAATATTTCAAGTAAAATCTTTGCTACGGTGTCTTTTCCGCAAAACTGCTTGCCTGAAAGTATGATAATTTTGTCTGCCATAATAATCCTCAAAAATTTTGTAAAAATTTATTTACATTTTACCATAAAAAGGGTTCAAAAAAATCTTTTTTTGCGTTATAACTAATATCCCACTGTTTACTTTACCTATTATAACGAATAGAGAAAACGCATGAGAATTAATAACATCGAAAGCAGATTGAACTGGGAAAGCTCTTATTTGAGGAGCAACCCGACAAACTACATCAAGGCAAGACAAAAATACCTCGATGCGGCTTATTCTGTGGATACAAAAAACACTCTCAATTCGTCCAGCGCAATCCGTGCTAATCAATCATTAAGAGATTTAGGTCTGTTTTAAATTTTTCCTCCATCTCGGCTTTTAGCGGTGATTGGTTTTCATAAGCGCCGGACTCAACGAGCGCAAATGCCTCTTTTCTTGCGAGTTCAAGGATTTTTGTGTCTTTAACAAGGTCGGCAAGCGCAAAATTCAGCATGCCGCTCTGCCTTGTGCCCAAAAATTCGCCCGGGCCGCGCAGCTGCAGGTCTTTTTCGGAAATTATAAAGCCGTTATTGGTTTCTTCCATTACTTTCAGGCGCTCAAGCGAAACCTGATTTGCTTTTTGCGGAACAAGCACGCAATATGACTGCAATTCAGAGCGCCCGACGCGTCCGCGCAGCTGATGAAGCTGCGAAAGCCCGAATCTTTCGGCATTTTCAATCGCCATGACCGTTGCATTCGGCACATCCACGCCAACTTCCACAACAGTTGTGCTGACGAGAATATTATATTTTCCCCTCTTAAAATCGTCCATAACTTCGTCTTTTTCCGCAGGAGTGAGCTTTCCGTGCAGCAAACCGATTTTTAAATCCGGAAAAACCTCTTCAGAAAGCCTTTGCGCCTCGATTGTGGCGGCTTTTGCCGATAAAGTTTCGCTTTCATCAATAAGCGGATAAACAACATAAGCCTGATGCCCGTTTTTAACCTCATCTTTGATTAATTTGTAGAGCTGTTTGCGCTGTCCGGGCTTGATTAACGCGGTTTTAACCGGTTTTCGGTTTTTGGGCATTTCGTCGATTATTGAAAAATCCAAATCGCCATGTGTTGTCAGTGCAAGGGTTCTCGGGATTGGCGTGGCTGTCATCGTGAGCATTTGCGGGTTTTTGCCTTTGGAAAGCAGTTTTGAGCGCTGTTTTACCCCGAATCTGTGCTGCTCATCAATTACAATTGCGCCGAGATTGTTAAATTGAACATTTTCCTGAATCAAAGCGTGCGTTCCGATTGCGATATTTATCTGGCCGTTTTTGAGGTCGGTTTCGAGCTGTTTTCTGAGCTTTGTGCGGTTTGAACCAATGAAAAGCCCCGCGCTGAGCCCCAGAGGAGCAAGCCATTTTACAAAATTATTAAAATGCTGCTGCGCGAGAATCTCTGTCGGGGCCATCAAAACGCCCTGATAACCGTTTTCAACCGCAGAAAGCAGCATTGCGCACGCAACAACCGTTTTTCCGCTTCCGACATCGCCCTGCAAAAGCCTTTGCATAGGCATATCCGACGCAATGTCTTTTAAAATCTCTTTTAGCGCCTTATCCTGCGCGCCTGTGAGCTCAAAAGGCAAACTATCAAGGAATTTCTTCACAAGCCCGTTTTTCTTGATTTTCAGCGGGATTGTTTTGATGTTTTTTGCGTTTTCTTCCCTGATTGTCGCAAGTTTCAGCTGGAGCAGGAAAAATTCTTCAAAAACTATCGTAAATCGCGCCCTTTCAAGCAATTCTTCATTTTCCGGGAAATGAATCTGTTTAAGGGCGGTTTTTCTGTCGAGAAGATTGTTTCGTTCTTTTATTGCGTCCGGAATCACTTCGGGAATCGCGTCTAGGTACTTTTCGAGCGCATTAAAAATCGCCCTGCGCAGGAATTTTATGTTCAACCCCTCAACAAGCTGATAAACCGGCACAATTCGCCCGATATTCAGGCTGCTTTTTTCCTCAAAATCGCCGGAAAGAACCTGATATTCAGGACGGTCGATTGTGAAAATGCCTGAAAACTTGTCGATTTTCGCTTTTCCGGAAATTATTATGTTTGAACCCCTTATGAATTGCGATTTGTAGCGTTCCATGAGGTATTTGCTTGCTTTTGCATAAAAGAAGTTTAATTTCACCAGCCCTGTGCCGTCAGTGACCGATAGGCTTACGATTCCGAGCCCTTTTGCGGTATTGTAGGCGCTTATGCTTTTTATTTCGCCGATTACCGTGCAGTCCTGCCCCTCTTTCAGGTTTCTGATGAGCGTTCTGGAGGAATAATCGATATGGCGTTTGGGAAAGTAAAACATGAGGTCTTTTGCGGTGAAAATTCCGAGTTTATTCAATAAATTAGCGACTTTCGGCCCGACACCCTTTACATAAACAACATCGACTTCTGACGGGTTGTCTGTTTTTTCAACAGGGACAATTTTGGGCGCTTCAATCTCTTTTCGCAGGGTTATAACCAGCCTTTGCACGGCTTTTCGCCTTGAGGGAACGGAGGCCATCGGATATGTTTCAAATTCTTTTGAAAGAACGAGCCATTTCGGGTCGCGTTTTGATTTTTTGTATAATTTGTTGAGCTCTTTCAGCACAAAGCCGGAAAAAGTCGCCATTTTCCCGCGAATGTCGATATAAAGATTCTTTTGTTCGACTTCAATCGCCTGCCGAATCTGTTCCAGATTCTCAATCTGAACCAATTTCCCGCCCTCAAATCTCTTACAGAATAATTTTAACATATTTGGCGATGTTTAAATATAGTGGTTAAAATTGTAAACAAATGTAACAATCCCGCCCCTCAAACTACTTCCCCCAAAAAACGCACCCCAAAACTTCACCCCAGCCTTCCCCTTTAGGCCAGCCCTCACCCGTCCTGCTGGCACCCTCTGTCTTGAAATCGGACGCTACGGGCTCCCTGAGCGTGAGCCCTCCGCAAGGGGCGTTCCTCTGCGCTCCAGCCCCGTCCGATTCCGCTGTCTTGAATACTCGCGTTAAACGGCGTTACGCGATTCGCCTACGCGAATCGCTCCAGCCTCAGCTCGCATTCGCTCCCATCGGAGAGGGGAAAATACAACCCCAAAATCCCCCTCCGGGCCCCTCCCCACCCTAACCCTCCCCCAGCCGGGGAGGGAAAACCTGCACCACAAAGAATCTCCCGCCCCAAGGCAAACCGCACCCACCATGTGACGGGGCTGCCCCCCTAAGCAACCACGCCTAATGTGAAAAAACTGCATGAATCTCCCGCCCCATGATAAACCGCACCCACCATGTGACGGGGCTGCCCCCCTAAGCAACCACGCCCAATGTGAAAAAACTGCATGAATCTCCCGCCCCATGATAAACCGCACCCGCCGTGTGACGGGGCTGTGCCCCTAAGCAAACACGCCCAATGTGAAAAAACTGCATGAGTCTTCCGCCCAATATTAAAAAAAGCCGGAACTGTTGGTTCCGGCGGTTAATGTTTACGATATAAGATAAATGTATTAAAAATCGGTTCTAATGAGAACTGTTCTTGTTGTAAACGGGTAGGGTGTTTTGAACGGCGAGGATTTCCAGATGGCGTCGTAGATTCCGTGGTTGAACTCATCTGATTTTGATTGCTGGATAGCTTTGCATTGTTCAAGTTCGCCTTTGTAGTTGATTATGAGCTCAACCTGCACCTGCGGTCTTGATTGCCCGAGCAGAGCGAGCTTCATTCTTGTCCATTTTGACTGGGTTCTGTTGGCTTTTATCTCTTTTTCAATGCCTTTTTGAAATCTTTCCAAATCCATGTAGGTTCCGTCAGAGTTAAAGCTGTAAACGTAGTTCAAATAAGCCCATACATCAACCTGACGGAGTTTTCCTGACGGATAACTGTAAACAATCCATGCTCTGGGCGAGGTTTTTGTTCTGAAAGTTACATATTTGAGCTCTTTTGACTCTCTGTCGTACATCAGTTCGGCATTTCCGTCTTTTACATAAATAAAATTGCGCAACTGGGTATTTTCTCTGGGCATGGTGCGGAAATTTTTGTAAACCGGCTGATATTTGCTGACATCAATGGTTTCGTTGAGATTTTTGAATATTTGTGCGGTTGCTTTGTTCACCATTCTGAAATCTCTAGACTGGCTTCTGACAAGTTTTTCAGGAACAATTGTACTCGCATAAACATTAGATGCGGCAAAGAACAGTACAGTAAGAATGAGTAATATCTTCTTCATATTTTTCCCCTATATACTTATAATCCATTTTTATTTTATAAGTATTTTGATTTCTGCGCAAGGTTTTTAGGTTAAATATATGACTGTTGACATCAAAAACTTCTGCCGGATATAATTATATATAATCTTTGGAGTATTAATGTATTACAGGATTTTTATACTGATAGCGTTGTTTTTTTGCGGATTTGGACGCTTATTTGCTGCGGAGCTGCCGTCGTTTTACAATGATAACGATGCTATGCAAAAAAAAGTGCTGCAAACCGGCTTCAAACTCCTGAATGCAAACAATATCCAGAAACATTTTTTCTTTTATTACGATACTGACTCAAAAATACGCGTAGAACAGCGTTTTTATACAAAAAAGATAATTTTCTACAAAGGAATTGTCCAAATTGTTGAAAACGATGATGAGTTTGCCGCGCTAATCGCCAGAGAAATCGCATATGCAATGGATGCGAGGTTCGGAATTTTCAGGCGGACATCTATGGGCTATAACCCGAGAAAATACGAAATAAAGGCTGACCGGAGAGCGGTGGATTACCTTGTGCGTGCGGGTTACAACCCTATCGGGCTTATTACTGTCTATAATAAGCTGCTGGCGGAGCCATCGGCTTTTTGTGAATCATTTTTGATTAAACATAAGGGCTCGGAGCGAATTTTGAGCATTTATGATTATATTTATCAAAAATATCCGTATTTTATTGCGCATAATGATTATCTGGAAACCCTGAGTTATCAAAACTTCTTAAGAACAAGCAAAGAGGATCGAAAAAAAATCAGACTCATTCATCAAGCGCGTATGAAACTTCTTCATAAGCACAATTCATCCCAAAATCCGCCGGAAATTCCCGCAACTTTTGATTTGAACAATTATAATATATATAATGCGGTATTAGAATATGAAAATTACGACCGCTACGGGCTTGAGGAACTTCAGGAATTTGTCAATAGCCGTGGAGGTGAGGATTAATGCTCAAAAGAGTTTTCAGCTTTATTCTTTTGTGTATGGTGCTTTTTATGCAGACATCAGCCTTTGCTGCTGCGCAAAAGCGTCCTGTTTCTAAAAAACAACAGACTTCCGTCAAAAAAACTTATACAAAAAAGAACTCCAGCCCGAAAAAATCCTCCTCAAAAAGTAAAATTAAGAAAAAAGAACCCGAAGAGCCTGAATTTTATATTCCGCCAGTGCCTGATCCTGCTGCGGAGGCGCTTGCGGGAAAAGGCTACAAAAAAAAGGTTTTTGAAGAAAAAATTATCTTGGAGGAGACGCCTGTTTCGCTTTTGGAAACTTCTTCACCTAAAAATAAGTACACTCCGGTCACAGAGCAGGACGAAATCCCTGTTTGCGGGGTTTGTGCGGATATAAAACCGGAAGTTAATTCTTTGCAGGCCGCGGAAAATGAGTCCGCCGTGCATTTAAAGCCTGTAAAGAAAATAAGCACAAAATGTAAGCGGATAAAGGTTGTCCATAACGGGAAAAACAAAAAAATCTCAATCCCTTTCCCTCTCATCGGGGAAACTGTGCAATTTAAAGTTTTAAATGATGTTGTTGAAAATGATAAAGTGCTTATTTCTGCGGGTTCAGATGTTTTTGCTTCGGTCGGAGAGGTTTCGCCCCGCGGAATGGGCGGCGTGCCGGCTGAAATGACGATTGAAAAATTTTATTTGCTCAATGATAAAGGGGAAATGGTTGAGCTGGACGGAGAGGTTAACAGCAGCGGATATACTCTTGCTGTTTGGATAGGGCTGGTTGAGCTGGCTACTACGCCTTTTTTGTTCGGGCTTGCCGCGCCTCTTTTGAGGGTTTTGCCCGGCGGACAGGCGATTGTCACGCCCAGAAAAAAATATACAGTTTATTATCGGACGTAATATGTCTTAAAAAGAGCTGTTTTTTATTGACAAGGCGCAGGTTTTGGCAATATAATTATGAAAATGGTTAAATGGAGTCAGTTATGAAAAAGTTTTTAATTGGTTTAATAGTTTTTATTGCAGCTTCTACAGCCTGTTTTGCTGATAATGTTTATATTCTTGAAAAAGACGCACCGAATCAGCAAAGGGTTATGAAAATAGGTTATCGTGTGCTGAATGCAAACCAGATTGAAAACCGTATGACATTCTTGTACAGCAATAAAAACGTTGTAAATGCTGCTGCTTACGCCAGAAGCAAAACCATTGTTATTTACAAAGGTCTTTTGCCCTTTATTGATGATGATAATGAGATTGCTGCGATTATCTGTCATGAAGTCGCTCACGGGCTTGATTATTTTGCAGGATACTGGCGCAGGGTGGCAATGGACTTTCTTCCTAAAAAATATGAGCGAAAAGCTGACCTCAAAGGCGTGGATTTGATGGTAAATGCCGGATACAACCCTGTTGCGATGATTGTTGTTCTCAACAAAATATGCGATGAGCCCTCATATTTTGAAAATGGGGGTACACATCCTGCGGGTTCTGAAAGACTTGCTGCGGTATATGAATATATTTATGCAAAATACCCCGCTTATCTTGCAGATAATGACTATAAAAACAACCTTTATTACCAGAACTTCCTGCTTACCTCAAAGGCTGCGCGTGAACAAATCAGAAAAAAATACAATCAGTCAGCAGTTGTTCCCGTAAGCAATAAAAAGACCGGAGAGTCAAAGTAACTGTTTTTTAAGTGCTTTATGTCTAATCGCTTTGTAAAATTATTTTCATTATTTCTGGTCACTGTATTTTCAATGCAGTGTGCGGTCGCTTTGCCGGTTTATACGGAAAGCATTGATTCTGAATATGTGCAATCAAAAAATTCTCAGAAAAAAGAATTTGTAATGCCTGTTTTTGTGGATGAAGCTGCAGCTCAACTCCCCAAAGACTGCAAAAAACCCCGCTACATACCCAGACAGTTTGTGGATATTGCTTTTGTTAATGTAAGCGTGGATTCTGTAGAGAAAAAGGCTTTTACTCCGGTAGTGTTTAAGGATATACCGGTAAAACTCGGAGAAGAGGACAAATATTTTGTAAAACCGGTTTTTAGCGGTAATATTTCGGTCGATAACCTAATTCCTGTGAAGGTTTCGCCGGATGCCTTGATAAAACCGGTAAGCAAGCCCGTTCCTGCGGTTGTCAACGGGGTGAAAACAAATATCCCGCAGGAATACCCGCTAGTCGGTACAAGAGTTAGCTTTAAAATCAAAGAAGATGTTTTTAAGGACGGCAAGCTTTTTATAAAAAAAGGTACGAACGCTTACGCAATAATCGGAAGGTCTGTGCCGGCCATGTTTGGCGGGGCTTCGGGCGAAGTACAGGTCGATAGATTCAGAACTTTTGATGTTGATGGAAATATTGTGCGATTAAGCGGTGTTATAGAAAAAGAGGGCTTTTCTACCGGTTTTCTTGCAAGCCTGGTGGGCTCGGCTCTTATTCCTTTTACTCTGGGCACCTCATCGCTCCTTGTTCCCCTTGTTCCGGGCACTTCCGGTGCGATAAAGCCTGAAATTGTTTACACTTTGTATTACGACCCTGAGAGAAATTAAAAAGATTTACATTGAGCTATATTTTAGATACTATATAAATTAATTATGATTAGACTTAGAGAAAAGGTTCGTGAAATAGCCGATAAAATCAATAATTTGCGCTTTGTCGTAAATTACCGCAGAATGTGGCCTTATGTTAAGCCATACTGGTTCAGGGCTTTGCTGGCTGTAACCATTTGTATCCCGATAGGGGCTCTCGACGCTGTTATTGCGCTTTCGTTGAAGCCATATATGGATTTGGTTATGGTCGAGAAATCTGTGCAGTCGCCGTGGTATATTCCTTTTGGAATTGTTGCATTTACCTCAATACAGGGCGGTTTGAATTATCTCGCAACGTATTTGAATACCTGGGTCGGTGCAAAAATTACAAACGGCTTGAAATTTACCCTGTATCAGAAAATGTTGACTCTGCAAACCTCATTTTTTGACAAAAGGAAGTCCGGTGACGTGATTTTTGCGTTTAACAACAACGCTGATATGGCTTGCTCGGGACTTTTGGACAACCTTAAGGTCTTTACGCAGCGTCTTTTTTCTTCAATTTCGCTTGTCGGTGTACTGTTTTACAACTCATGGCAGCTCGCACTCATAGCCGTAGCGGTTTTGGGCTTTGCTTTCCTGCCTGTTGCCAGAATAAGGAAAAGAATCAACGATGTAATGAGCAAAACATTAGTTGCCGACGCTTCGGTTATAACTGCATATAATGAGGCATTTTCCGGTAACAAAACAATCACTGCATACAATTTGCAGCCTCAGCAGACCGACCGTTTCTTTGAAATTTTAAAAGGAATTTTTACTCTCAGGATAAAACTTGTCCAGAAAACCTCCTGGCTTTCTCCGATGATGCATGTGGTCGTTTCTGTCGGGATAGGGCTCGCTATTGGCTACGGAAGCCATTTGATTTTGACAGGAAAGATTACAAGCGGAAACTTTGTTTCGTTCATTACTGCGCTTATCATGCTGTATTCTCCGGTCAAGAGCATAGGAAACAACTTCAATCAAGTTCAGCTTTCTTTCTTTGCCATAGAACGTGTTTTTGACATGCTGGATATGGAACCTGAAATAAAAGACAAAGAAAACGCTAAAAATATGCCATCTGACTATTCAGAGATTGAGTTTAACAATGTAAATTTTGAATATACTCCTAATGTTCCTGTGCTAAAGAATATTAATCTTCGTGTTAAAAAAGGCGAAACCGTTGCTTTCGTCGGGAACTCGGGCGGCGGAAAAACAACGATTGTAAATCTTCTTCCCAGATTTTATGATGTAAAATCCGGTTCAATTACCGTTGACGGAACTGACATTAGAGATTTTTCGCTAAAGTCTTTGAGAGGCAATATTTCTGTTGTTTTTCAGGATAATTTCCTCTTTTCCGGTACAATCAGAGAAAATATTTTGCTCGGCAATGAAAACGCTACTGAAGAAATGCTCCAGAAGGCTGTTAAAGCTGCTTATCTTGATGATTTTATTTCAGGGCTGGAAAAAGGACTCGATACATTTATCGGAGAAAGAGGAATTTTGTTGTCTGGCGGTCAAAAACAGAGAGTTGCTATTGCCAGAGCCTTTCTTAAGAACGCCCCTATTGTTATCCTTGATGAAGCGACTTCCGCGCTTGATAACAAGGCAGAAGCTGTTGTGCAAATGGCTATAGATAACCTTATGCAGGACAAAACCGTTTTTGTAATCGCTCACAGGCTTTCAACTATCCAAAATGCTGACAAAATTGTTGTAATAAATCAGGGTGAAATCGTTGAAACTGGCACGCATGAAGAGCTTTTGAACATTGAAAACGGCGCTTACAAATCCCTTTATAACGCACAATTCAAAAATAAAGAAGATGAGTTTGTTTCAGCTTAGCCAAATACTGATTTAACCATAGAAATGTAAGAATCAGGGAAATTTATTACTGCACGCTTTGAAAGATATTCCACACCGAGTTTTGCTGCAATGAAACCTATATTGTAGGTTGCTGAAACAAGCACAATCTTTGTTTTTTGCGTTTTTTCTGATTGTTTTGCATTTTTTACAAACCATTCGCCTGCAAGTTCAGGTAAAAATTCCGTTTCCATCTGTAAATCGGAGAAAATCAGCCCGAACGGCTCTTCTGCTTCCAGTATTTCCATGCCTTCTCTTGCACAGGACGCAATACGCAGGTAATATTCACCCTCAATGCTTTCATCCAGCATTGTTTTGTGGAATTTTTGCCATTCACGGCTGTCTTCAACTACAAGAATACGTTTTTGCATAAGTTAATTATACGTCAACCCTAAAAAATATGCTCTAAATACTGTATTAATTATTTATATATATAATATATTAATAATATGTAAAGAAATGTAACGATATATACTTTTTATGAAATCCGTATATAAAAAATGTTTTTATATAAGAGTAAGTAAAAAATAAGTAAGTAAGGAGATACCAAAATGGGTTTAGCAGCATCACAAGCAAGATTGTTACTTTTAACAGCAAGAAAATCCGATCTTGAACTTAGAGCACAACAGATTACAAACACAGAAATGATTCTTGCAATGCAGACAGAAAAAATTGCGCAGGAATATTCAAACAAAATTTCAAACAAAGTTACAATGATGCAGACTTCAACAGATATGAACGACGCAACTTACAACCAGTCAGTAATTATGACTTACGAAGAATTGATTAAAGCAGGTTACACACTTCAATATGCCAATGGTGACGCTTATGACAATGAAGGTAACTCAACAGCCTGGTTGCAAGACCAAATTCAAAAAGGTGATATTATCATACTCAGTGCTACAACTGGCGAAGAAGTTGGCATTACCGGTTCTTCAAATTTCTATCAGACTTATTACACAGAAGATGATGATGCAGCAACTGCTGAATATGAATCAAAAATGGCTCAAATTCAAACAAAAGAAAAGAAATTGCAAATCGACCTCAACCAGATTGAAAACCAGCAGAAAGCTTGCGATACAGAAATCGATTCAGTTAAAAAAGTTATCGAAAAGAACATTGAAAGAACATTCAAAACATTCGCATAAGCTGAAATCAGACAAAAGATGTAGCAACCCAATTACTTACAATTTAAAAACCCGCTTGTTTGTTAAGCGGGTTTTTTATTTGCTTTTAAATTAATTAAAAAATCGTTGAGCCTGCGCTTCTGCAAGGTCTGCCTGCCTTAAAACCGCATCGATTCTTGCTGTTCTGGATTCTGCGGGGCTAATTTCAGCTTCCGGGCCTAGAATCGGACTCGGAATGTATGTTCTTTTCAGCTCGGGAAGCTCTGTATTCTCAGTTTTTGCTACACTTTGCGCAGCCAGTGACTGGCTTGCTATTGGTTGCTGCGCTCTGGGTTTTTGCATGTTTGTAAGCAAATCGCCTTTTTTATAATTGATATTTTGAGCCTGCTGCGCGGCTTGAGCCGTTTGTTTGGCTGCCATTTCCGCTTCTATTTCTTTTTTCAGCTCCTCAAGCTGCTGCGCATTAGCCTGTTCATCGGTTTTTGGTTCTTCTTCTTTGTCGAGGATTGATTTTTGAGGTCTGCCAAAGATTTTGTGAGAAATTTTTACCGCAGTGTCCGTGAACAGCGACATAACAACAGTTGCGATGAATGCAAATCTGCCTACATAGCCTGCGCCGATTTTTGCGCCGTAACCTGTCATTTTTATTGCGTTTTTGAGCGGGTTGGTTGACTTGAGGGGGCGCACTGTTTCTTTTATTCGGCCCCAGCTCAGGAGATTTCCAACCCATTTGAACGGTTTTTGCCAGAATTTGACTTTTCCGCTCTTGATGTTTTTGAGTTCGGCTTTGAGTGTTTTATATGCTGCTTCATCGCCTGCTTTTCCGGCTGCGTTGAGCTTTTCGATAGTTTCATGGTATTTTTTGTAGTTTTCGGGGCTCATTCCTATGTTTTTCAGGCCCGCTGCTTTGTTGAATACGCGCAATTGGAGGCCCATTGTGAGCATCATTGCCATAAAGCTGGCCATTGACTCTGCAAAGGTTTTAAATCTGTCGCCTTTTGGTGCGTCCAGCCCCTCTTTTAAGGACTGAGCAAGGAAAAATGCCTGCAAAGCAACTGCCAATTTGCCGCCTGCCATGCCGTTTGAAAGAGCTTCGAGCGCACGGAATGTGCCGCCAGAGAGTTTTTTGCCTAATGAATTGGTTATGTTTTTATAATTTTGGGTTAGACGCATTTTGTTGTAGATTTCGCCGAGAGTTCCGCCTTTTTGCAGGAATTTCGGCATTGGAACCCAGGCTTTTGAGGTGTTGAAAAACTCTGCATGCGTTTCAGGGTGCGCTTTTAACGCTTCAAAGATTTCTTTTGTATATTTGTGCGAATCTTTTGCTGTTTTTTCAAGAATATCTTTAAAAACTGTAGTGCCATGAGCCTTGTCATATGCTTCCATGAGCTCTCTTGCGCTTGTTGCAAGGTGCCCCATCGTACCGGTTGCCTGTCCCTGAGCCATTGAGCCACCGACACTCGGTTTTGTCCAGATACTTCTTAAAATTTCGGATTTATTTACAACATTGTTTTTGAACCATTCATTAAATGCGGCAAGTTTTGTGCCTGTGCTTTTAAGAGCGGGTTTGTTGCCCAATCTGTCGCCGAATTGTTCGATTTTTCCGAAAAAAGTGTCGTCATAGTTGCCGCGGAGCTGTTTATTCAAAACAGATGACGCCCACAAAAGCGGAATTCCGAAACCTAAGGCCCCGCCGATTAAAACAGCCGGATTGTCCTGCGTTTTCTGGGCTTGTTTGAGTAATGTATTGTCTTCGATTTTTTTAGCACCTGCGTTGATTTGCGGATTGTTCGGATAAGCCGCAAAATTTGGGTTTTGACCCGGAAAATATGTGCTATTAATGTTTGATTGCATTATCTAACCTACTATATAACATTACCTGTATAAATAAAAACATTCGTGCCGAAATTCTTGCTTTATTATGAAGAAATGTTAACATTTGATTATTTTTTCCGGCGTAATCACAAAATCGGCTTTTTTATCAAAATTTTCTGCCGGAATTTCCTCACACAGCAGCTCTTCGTAAATCACAATCGCTGTTTTTGTGTTTTCTTGTAATTTCCCTAAAAAACGGTCATAATAACCTTTTCCATAGCCGATTCTGTATCCGGATTTGTCTGCACATACGGCAGGAATGAAAACTAAATCAAGATTTAAAGCAGAATCGCCGCATTTTGCTGCGGGCTCTTGAATATTGTATTTTCCGCAAACAAGCGGCGTGTTTTCATCAAAGAAAACCGGAACAATCTCGTCATTTGAGATTTTGGGCAGGTGAAAAATTTTTTTACAGCTTGTGCATAGCGGCAAAAGGTTGATTTCATTGTTAATCGGGTGGTAAATCATGATATTTTGCGCTGATTTAAATTCCTCCCAGTTTAGAATTTTTTCCAGAATTTTTTTTGAGGCGCTTTCGCAATTCAAATTTTTTCTTATGATTTTCGATTTTTGTCTTAGTTGATTTTTCATATATAACTTTACATTCCGGCAATTTTTATATATAATATTATAACCACATAATGGTAATTTTTGAATGGACAAAAAAAAGTTAAGTATTAAACTTAAAAACGCTCGAATAGAAGCTGGATTGAAACAAGAAGACATCGCGAAGTTAATGAATCTGCCTATTTCTGCAATTTCAGTTATAGAAAACGGAAAAAGAGGCGTGGATGTTATTGAACTTTTGAGATTCGCTGAATTTTACCACAAACCGGTTGACTGGTTCTTCAACAGCGGGCAAAACCCTGACAGAAGACGCTGGTATGACAAAGATTCCCAACTACGCGAGGCTGTTGAATTATTAAGAATCGCCCCCGCACGCTATCAAAAAAGCTGCGCATGTGCTATTATAGGATTCTTAAAAGACAGCGGACTTGTTAAGTAAATGGATGATAATCAAAACGATATTTGTCATTTAGTGAATCCGGAGTTTTCCGAACACGGCTATATTCAGGTTTATACAGGCAACGGCAAGGGAAAAACCACTGCCTCGCTCGGGCTTGCCACAAGAGCGCTGGGACGCGGGTGGAAGGTGCTTATTGTGATGTTCACAAAAGGCGGTAACAACTATGGTGAACTGAATACTTTTCTTAATCTTGCCCCCGTGCTGAAGCAAAAA
The DNA here is from genome assembly GCA_900547155.1 of uncultured bacterium. Classification (GTDB taxonomy): domain Bacteria; phylum Cyanobacteriota; class Vampirovibrionia; order Gastranaerophilales; family Gastranaerophilaceae; genus Spyradomonas; species Spyradomonas excrementavium. The sequence goes on from URFH01000003.1 coordinate 48,700, forward strand.
ATAAAAATTGTGCAGGCAGGGCTGGACAGGATAGTTTATTCCAACAATATTTCCGACGAAGACCGAAAAGTCGTGTCAGATGGCTGGGCTCTGGCCAAAAAAGCTATTTTAAACAATGAATATCAGATGGTAATCCTTGATGAGGCCAATATTGCGCTCGATTTGGGGCTAATCAGGCTGGATGATATGCTTGAAACTCTCAAAAATAAGCCCGACAGGATGGAAATAGTTCTGACCGGCAGAAATGCAAAGCCCGAAATAATCGAAATCGCACATCTGGTTTCTGAAATTCAGCCCGTAAAACATTACTGGGACAAAGGCATAAGTGCGAGGGAAGGTATTGAATTTTAACTAATTTAGTGGTTTACTTGTAATAATAGCGGATAGAACAGGAGAGTATTATGAGTCAGCCTTTTGCACAACAGTTTAAAACCAGATTGGCACTTTTGGTGTTTATAAAAGGTGCTGCTGCTCCGATGGTTTTGTATTTTGAGGATGTCAAGGCTGAATATGATGAGTTTTTGGCTGCAATGCAGCTTCCTGTGGGCAAATTGATTGAAAAAGAGCCCATCGGGCCTATTAAAAAGGTCGCTGTAATGTCGAACCAGATTGCTTCTCTGGCTATTCAGGAAGAACTTTGCCAACAGTAAGGGGTGTTAATGAAGTTAATTGAAATCAAAAACAATTTTGCAAAGCTCTATTATCTTCCGGCGGAAGAAGAGCTGAATATCGGCGATTTTTTGACAATTAACGACGGCTCTAAAAAACTTGCGGCACAGGTTGTGACCATTGAATCCACCAGCAAAGAGGATACAAACTGCGCTGTTGTAAAATTCAGCTTTAATCTTAACGAAAACTGCTCTGCAAGCGCATACACCGGCTATGTTCCCGCGCTTGATTCAAAAATCTGCAAAACCGACGCAAATGTAATAAAAAATATCTTCTCCAAAAAGGAAAAATCAGAGATTCTGGGCGATTTTGCTTCTTATCCGGAGCTTGATTTTTGCGTTGACAGCTCTTTTGCAAACAGTTTTACATGCGTTCAGTCCGATAGGATTGAAAATACAAAATATGTCCTTAACAAGCTGGCAAATGCGGCTCAACACGGCCTCATTGTTGACTTTGACGGCACGCTTGAGGTCGAAAATGCTTTTGTTTTCGAGCTTGGCAAGAATTTTAAGCTCCCGATTAGCGTAGAAACTCTAAATTATATCTATGAAAACGACCTTATCGGCCTGACCGTTGAACAAAAGACGATTATTCAGGATATTGTGCTGGAAATTCAGGAGTATATTGAGTCCGAGGATAGCGGATATATCCCTTTCAACACGCTGCTTTCCGTTGTTGAGGAAATTTATAAAGAGGACAAATCCGTAAGCATTATTTTGTTCAGAAACAAGCTCCTGAAATACGGACAGATGAAACTTTTTGCCTCTGAAGACGCTGAAATTGAGGCGCTTTTTGAAACTGTTGAAAAAAGAAATCTTGTTATTTTGAACCTTGAAAATGTTCCGCCTAACTGGAAAAAAGAGACGCTAAATTTTGTTACCGGCCATACAAACGGCGAATTAAGACTTTTTATGAATCTTGAGGACGAATCGGTCGATAAAAAGCTGCTGATGAACCTTTACAAAAAACCGAACATAAAACCGGTAATTTCTTCTGCATATTCTTCAAAATATGCAACAACTTTAAAATCCCTAGCAAGAAATATCCTCCTTTTTGCCCCGCAGGAGGAGCAAAAAAGCTATCCGACTTATACTTCTTTTCTTTCTTTGTTAAGGGATGATGATTTTGTGCTGTCGGGCGAGCAAACTTTTTATACACCTTTGATTTTGACCCCGCATGTGCCCAAAATCCCTGTGGAAGAAGCGGTTGAAGAAGAAATCATCGAACAGCCGGAAATAGTTGACGAGCTGCCTTCTGCGCTTGAGGATGAAACTGATGTTTCGGATATAAAAACTATTTTTGAGGAATCTGTTGAGGATGAAATTGCAAAAGACGTTGATTCAATGTTCTATGCTTCGCCAAAAGAGGAAAATCCCGCGCCTGTGGGAGATTTGAGCCCTCTGGAAGAAGAACTCCCCGTTCTTGACGAACCGGAGCCGTTGGGAGAACCCGAACCGCTTCATGAAGAGCTTACGCAGGAGGAATTGCCTGTTTCTGAGGTTGAGGAAGCGGAATCTGATACGTTTACTGAGCTTGAAGAAGCCCCGGAGGCACATGAAGAGCCGGAAGCGGATGATTTGTTCTCTGAAAGTGATTTGGATATCCTTGATGAACTTGATGATGACGAAGAAGATGAAGACGGGGAAACCATTGAATTGGATTTGGGCGCTGATGAGGCGCAATCCGACGACTCCGCAGAAATCTTTGATATAGAACAGCTTCCGCATTTGGAGGATTCTGCTGATAATATTGAAACTCACGACGCTGAACCTGAAGAAGCCGATATTTCCATTGATGAGCTGTCAGAGCTTGATACTTTATCTGATGAGGAGCCCGCAGAACCTTCCGGTTTTGATGACGATGAGTTAGAGCCGTTAATATCCGATGATGATGAGCCCTCTGAACCCGAATATGAGGAACCTGTTGAAGAACAAAAGCCCCAGGCTCCCAACATTCCTGTTTACACTACCGGAATGGACGAAAACCTGCGACCTGACGAAACAATAAAAGTTGCCGAAGGAAATATTGTCTATCACCAGAAGTACGGCCGCGGGGTTGTGGAACAAATTATTACTTACGGAAAGAAAACACTTTGTTCTATCCAGTTTGATAATGTGGGAAGACGGCTTCTTGACCCGAATCTCGCTGATTTGAAACAAGCTTAACTGTGGACTGAATAGAAAACCTGTGTTATTCTAAAAACAGGTGAAAGTATGAACCAATACGTTAATCAATACAAAAAAACTGCCGTAAACACCGCCTCCAAAGAGCAAATTTTGCTCATGCTTTATGACGGTGCAATCAAGTTTTTGCACAAAGCTAAACTGGCTTTTGAAACAAAGGATATTGAGCAGATTCATATTAACCTGACAAAAGCTGAAAGGATTATAACCGAATTTCAATCCACTCTCGACATGGAAAACGGCGGCAGATTCGCTGAAGAGCTCTATGCGCTTTATGAGTACCTGAATAACAGGCTTTTTCTTGCAAATATTAAAAAACGCACGGATTATGTGGATGAAGTTCTAAAACATCTTACGGAACTGCGCGACACGTGGCGTGAGGCGATAATGAAGTTCAAAGCAGAAGGCCACAGCCTCGCAGAACTTGAAAATTCCGGCGCAGATGGCCCTCCTGAGGAAGAAATCCCACGCCTTGAAGACGATTTTGAGATATAATTATGAGTTTGAATATGGACAATCTGGAAATGAAGTACAAGCAGCTATACGAAATTTCTTTGCAAATCGGCGAACTGATTGAGCGCGGTTTGTATAATGAAATTTCTACCTATGCTGCAAAAAAAGACAAGGTTCTTGCCGAGGTTATTAAATTTTCTCAAAAAGTTGCGCAAAGCGGCGAGGACAGCTCTTATCTGAGGCCCCTGTGCTTAAAAATTGAGGCTCAGGAGAAGAAAAATCTCGAGGCTTTGAACAAAATCAGAGAGGAAATAAAAGAAGAACTTCACAAAAGCAATCAAACCCACAAAATTGTGAACGCATATTCTTCTTCTATCCCCGAGTCCGGCAATATCCTTGATTGCAGTGAATAGTATGATGAATTTTTTGCAAAATAAACAACTTGCGGCGTCACTTACCGTAATTTCAAATTTTATTCTTATTCTTTTTAAATTTCTTGCAGGCTTTTTATCGGGAAGTATCAGTATAATTTCAGAGGCGGTGCATTCTTGCAGCGATTTGCTTGCGGCGGTCATAACGCTCGTTTCCGTGAAAAAATCTGAAAAACCCGCTGATGATGACCATCAGTTTGGCCATGGAAAGTATGAGGATTTTTCGGGTTTAGTGCAGGGCGTGCTTATAATAGCAGCGGCAGCCTATATTATATGGGAATCTGCGCAAAAATTGAGCGGAAAAGTCGAGCCAATGTCACATCCGGAGCTGGCCATCGGGGTAATGCTAATTTCTGTGCTTGTGAACTGGATTTTGTGCATTTATCTGTTCAAAGTTGCGAAAAATACGGATTCTATTGCAATTTACGCTGACGCAGAGCACCTGAGGACGGATATTTATTCCTCTTTTGCTGTTTTTGCAGGTCTGCTGGCAATCAAATTGACCGGCTGCCATTTTCTCGATCCTGTGATTGCTTTGCTTGTTGCGGCTTTTATTGTAAACTCCGGCTGGAAAATCTGCAGGGATTCTTCGGATAATTTGCTTGATGCGTCGCTTCCGCAGGCTGATATTGAGGCAATTGAAGAAATTATTAAAGGATATGAAGACATAAGGGATATTAAAAACATAAAAACCCGAAAATCCGGCAAAGACAAGGAAATCGTGATAACTTTGCATGTTGACGGCCGAAAAACCATTGCTTTTGCGCACAGGCTTTGCGATGAAGTTGAATCAGCAGTCGAAAAACGGCTCGGTAATACGTCTGTCACGATTCATATTGAGCCTTTGAACTGCGAGCAGGCCGCACAGGTCAAATAGTTCCGCCAGTTTTCCGTAATGTCCGCTATTAAGCAGCTCAAAAAATCTTTCAAACGCCTGCGGAGCCAGTTTTTTGACCGTTTCTTTATCAACATAAAGCCCCTCGGCAAAACGTGCAAAAAGCTCTGACGGACGGGAATAATATTTGTTTAGCCTGTTAATTCTCGCTGAAATCCGCTTCATCATCCGCTGGTGCGATTTTAGATTTATATAAGCAGCAAAATATTCGTCAAACTGCGGAAAATCCGCAAGAAAATCCTTTGCGTAGTACGTTTTTATCCTGCCGGAGAACGGCGTTTTGACTTTTACGCGGTCGTATTTGAGAAGATAGCGTGCGTCCGTTCTTTTTAGCGGTGAATCGAGCTTTTTATACGGTGCGGAGCGCTTAAAATCAGGGTATTTTGACTTGATTTTTGCGTCAAGCTCCTTTATTAAGGCTTTTTCACGAGTTTTCATATCGTTCAGGCGCTGCAATGCCGTATTTTTGTCCACGAATTTTGTTACCTCAAGCAATTCTTTTTCAATTTGAGCAGTGTTTTGCGTTTTGAAAAGCGTTTTAAGGCTTCCATGGTTCCTTGCAACATCGGGTTCCAGGCAATAATGCGCATAATGCGCAAATTCATGCACAAGCACCTCGATTTTTCGCCCGACATCCAGAACGGACGAAATATCTATCCTGTTTTTCATAAAAAATCCCTGATGTCCTCTTGCGCGGGTTCCGGTATTTACGCTGATTCCGCAGTCTTTTACAAATTTTACAAGGATTTTGAACTTTTCTTCAGGGCTCATTTTGTTGAATCCGCAATCCACTTCAAATATTCATCATGCCCGATTTCAACCGGCACAGCAACGATTTCGGGCACAGAATATTCATGCAGCGAAAGGATTTTCTCTTTTAATGCGTCAAATTTGGATTTTTGCGTCTTAATAATCAAAAGCAGCTCTTTATCCGTCTGAACCTGCCCCTCCCAGCGATAAACCGAGGTTACGCTGTCAATTATATTCACGCACGCAGCAAGCTGTTCGTCAACGAGCGAAGTTGCGATAAGGTTTGCGCTAAAATCATTTGGTACAGTGCAGTAAACAAGAATATTTTCCATAAATTGTTCCTTTTTAAATCATTTTGTGCGGATTTAGTATATTTTTCGGGTCAAAAAGCTTTTTAATCGATTTCATTACGTTCAGCGTGTCATTTCCGAGCGCTTGCGGCAAAAATTCGGCTTTCTGGCAGCCAATCCCATGCTCTCCGGAAAGCGTTCCGCCAAGACTCAATGAAAGCTCAAATAATTCGGCTTTTGCTTTTTGAAAATTGCATTTTTGCGCCTCATCGCGCAAATCCAGAGCAAAATTCGGATGAATATTGCCGTCGCCGATGTGCCCCATTATCATAGTGATAAGATTGTACTTTTCGGAAATCCTTTCAATGCCCTTTGCCAGCTCATAAATCTTTGAGCGCGGCACAACAACATCCTCTGTAATCACATTTGGCGCTAATTTTGCACATGCCCCAAAAGAAGCCCGTCTTGCTGTCCAGATTCGCTTTTTGTGCTCTTCATCGCGGGCGCATTCTATGTGCGAAGAATGAAATTTGCCGCATTCTGACACAACAAGCTCCTGCTGGTGCTCCACAGAGGCCTTGTCGCCGTCAACTTCAATCAGCAAAACCGCTTCTTTGTCGCATAAAAGCCCGGACGGGAAAAATTGTTCGATTGTCTGGAGTGTTTTTTTATCAAGTAAATCGACAACCGACGGTGTGAGATGATTATTTATAATCGAGCTGACCGCGTTCACAGCGTCGTCAAGGCGGTCAAAATATGCAAGCAGCACATTTGAGCATTCAGGTTTGGGAATAAGCTTTAAAACAGCCTCTGTAACAATCCCTAAAGTGCCCTCGGAGCCCGTAAAAAGCTGTGTAAGGTTGTATCCCGTTACGTTTTTTGGCGTTTGGGCGCCTGTGCGAATGATTTTTCCGTCCGCAAGCACAACCTCCAAATCCAGCACGTAATCTTTCACTGTTCCGTATTTAAACGCCCTCGGCCCGCCCGAAGAAAGCGCAATTCCGCCGCCGATAGTTGATACAGCGAGGTTTGACGGGTCAGGCGGATAAAATAACCCTGCTTTTTCGGCTTCTTTTTGGATATCGGCAATAACTGCCCCCGGCTGTACGCGGCAGGTTAAATTGTTGATGTTGAGTTCCAAAATTTTGTTCATTTTTGAAAAATGAAGAATGATTCCGCCATCGACAGGTGCGCAGCCGCCCGCGTGGTTGGTTCCAGCGCCGCGCGCAATGACAGGAATGTTGTAGCGGTTTGCAATTTTCATTATATTGGCTGTTTGTCCGGTGGTTTCAGGGAAAACGACCATGCATGGCTTATCCGCCTTAAATTCAAGGTGCGCGCAATCATACGCGTAGGCATAAACCCCCTCTAAATCGGCGATTATGTTATCTTCTCCGGCAATATTCTTAATTTCTTCATAAATTCCGCGCTCAAAGCGGATATTTTTATCTAAAAGCATACCTAGATTATACTCTATAAACTTCTCATTTTAAAATTCTTAAGAACATTTTAATAATAAATGTAATATCTCTTCCAAGTACCCGTCTAATGATTATAAAAATCACAACGCCGCCTGATAATGTGGAAAATACAAGAGGAGAGAGATTATGCAGAAATTCTTTGTTACGATTATGTCCCTGTTGATTATGTCAACCGCCGCGCAGAAAGCAGAATGCGGGATTATTCCTATGAACAGGTTTGATGAAGATGAGGCTGTGGCAGAGATTTATGAAAAAATTACTCCCGCGATAGTTTCGGTTGAAGCGGACTTAAAAGACGGGCTTTCCAGCGGTACGGGCTGCATAATTGATTCAAAAGGCATAATTCTCACCAGTTCCCATGTAATTGACTCCGCAACAAATATTCAGGTCACAATGTCAACCGGAGAAGTCTTCAAAGGCGAAACTTTATCGCTTCTCGGCAAGGATAAAGACCTCGCATTGATAAAAATTAGCCCCAAAAGGCCGCTTCCTACTTTAAAACTCGGAGATTCCGAAAAAGTAAAGGTCGGGCAGCGCGTTCTGGCTATCGGGAACCCTTTTGGCTTTAACGGCACGCTCACAACCGGTATTGTGTCAAGAATTGATTATACAAAGAACAAAATTCAGACGGACGCTGCCATAAACCCGGGAAATTCAGGCGGGCCAATTCTCAATATTCATGGAGAGGTTATCGGAATCAGCCAATCTATTTACAATCCCGATAATAACATCTCAAACATCGGAATCGGTTTTGCAGTGCCGGTAAATGAGGCAAAAAACTTTATAAAACTCACGCTTTCCGGAAATTACATCTCAAAGGCGGATGAAAAGTAATGCACGAAACCACTACAAACGACCTTTTTTACAATCTTGATGATATTCGCAATCTGTTTTTTAAAGCAGATTGCGATAAATTCTACAAAGGGTATAAAATCAGCCGCCAACTTTCTCTATGGTCGCATGAAACCTGCCCTCAGGTTGTTTATTTTAGGAAATTAATAAAAAGTTGAACTTTTAATCGAAAATGTCATGCTGATCTTTTTTCAGCAGCTCATAAGCGAAAACAATGAAACAAGCTCAGGGCGGCAGTATATTATGTTTTTTGTAAACTTGTATATAAGTCTTTTTTCGCAGGGCTGGACAAAGTTTTGATTTTGTGCATAAATATAAAAGCAGATAAGTAAAAGAACTTGGAAAATGAGAATAAGAAAGTACCAAAAACGCTGTTTCTATACTAACTCGAAAGCTTTACATGATGTTAAAGCAGCTTTGCGCTGTAAATAAATTTATGTAAGGTCTTTTGAGGAATCAGAAGGCTTTTTTGTTGCTTTAAACCAAAAATTTAAACCTTTTGTAACAAAAAACAAAAAAATTAGCACATTTTTCAATTCAGAAGCTTTAAAAGTACATAAAAATTAAATGGAGAATTAATAAAATGAGAAATAACCGACGATACACAAGGAAAAACTCAAAAATCGTATTAGTTATGAATTTGGTTTGGGGTCTATAATCCCTGACCTTGTGTAAAGGAAAATTATGTCGTTAAAAATTGTATCAACATTTGGTGACCACACCTCATTATATCCACTAGCCGTAAAAGATTGCGTAAACAGTTTAGGTATGACTGCGTTTTCATACGACGCAGGCGGCAAAATCGAAGCAAAAGACAGATTTATAGACGAATTCGGCACTCAGGCAATTTGGCTCGGCGGTTTACCGTTTTTCAAATGGGCTTTCAACAAAACCGCATATAAAGCCGCAAAATTAAACCCGAATATCGACATGCGGCTCGTTGCTGACAAAGATCAGTTTGAAGTTGCAACAAAATATGCAAAAAAATACGCGAAAAAATTAGAGGATAAAAACCTCATAAATTCACTTACCGACGCGGGCAAACAATCAAAACTTTTCAGAAATCTTTTCCTTTCTAAATTTGCAACCGCAACAGCTTTAACGCTGGGCTCTTTCTTCACGCTCGTTAAGCTTAAACAGGAATATACAAAGAAGCAAATTGAAAAAGAATTCTGGGAAAAGAAAGCAAAAGAGGGCTTTTACAAAAACGATGTGGCAAAAAGTCAGGCATTTAAAGGCTTTGCAGCGAATTCCGCTCCAAAAACAGCAGAAGCTGACAATTCAAAAAAATCCCCCTCCTTTAAAGGCGCAGCAAGCTTTATGCAAAGTTTCATGTTCGACCCTGTAAAAAACCTTTTCATTGTTGATGCAGGAATCACGGGCGAAAGACTCGCAAGCTCAAGAACAAAATCCGAATTCGTTGAATATTCTATTAAAGAAGGCAGTTTGCTGCTGTTTATGTACGTTGCCGGAAGATACGTACAAAAAGGAATCGAAAAATTGAGCGAAAAAATCTTCAAAAAACCGATTGAGCTCCATGCCGAGTTCCTCGCTTCTGATGAGCTGAAAAATTCGATTTCCAGCGGCAAAATCAACAAAGATTTAGAAACTTTCTCAAAAATTGTTGACAACAAAAAAGCCATTTATGAATTCTTCTATGCTGATAAGAATTCGGGCAATATTATTGTTCAGGCGGCTAAAAAATCGGGAATTCTTTCTACTTTGAAAGACGCGTCCAAAAAAGATACAGGATTAATCAACCCTCACCAGTATATTGACGCTGAAAAAATGAAAGAACTTGCCAACAACCTGAAAAAAGTATCTGAAAGTTACAAAAAATCAGGCGAGGGGCTTGAACAGTTCCTTAAAAAAGCAACAAATCTTAAAATTGGTTCTGTTGCTGCGAATATTGGCGTTTCCTGCCTGTTCCTCGGGCTGATTGTTCCTTATGCAATGCTAAAATACAGAGAAAAACAGAACGGCAATAAGGAATTCCACGTCCAGAAGCAGATTCAGCAAAATCTTGAGAACAATTTCAAAGCAAGATACAATGCCTAGCGCAAAATGAACGCCTTATACCATAAGGCCACCATGCTTTTAAAGTAAATGTAAATTTTTATTAAAATTAATATTAAAATGTTATCATTTTTTCCTAAAATGATTTACTATAACATGTAACAAATCCCCAAATCTCCTCCCAAGATTATGAAGTATAAGCAGCAAGGCTGCTTTTTTTTTGCGTAAATTATTTTAATCTTGACTTAATTGTTAAAAAATCTTAATAATAGAGTATGCAAATAGCAAATTTTTGTTTTATGATACTTAAAGCAAACGTAAAAGAATTTTAAGTTAAGTTCTAATGGAGAAAAAATGTTAAACGTTTCAATGAATTGCTCACCTATCCGCCCCTCATTTGCAAGAAATGAAGACCGAATCAGACGGCGTAATGAAATGCTCGATGATATGTCGGTTACAACGCGTGTTCTCAAGGATAGAAACGCTGATGATGAAACTAAAGCCCGTGAGCTGGACAAATTGGGTAATAAAATTTCTAAATCTATGAATCCGACAAGCCCTTTTAAAACTGTTGTCGTAACCGGAATCACTACAGGAACGGGATTTTTGCTCGGAAGAAAAGTTGTTGGCAAACGCGCCCTTGAAATCGTTGGAAAAAACACAAAAATCCTCGATAATCTCTCTGCAAAAACAGAAAAAATGTTCAATAGATTAAAAGGCATTAAATCCAGCGAAGAAAAAACTTTCAAAGGCTTTATGACCAGATTGGCTAATGATTTAACACAAAAACTTGAAAAAGCAGGCACGAAAAATATTTCTGTTGACGAATTAAAAACACTTCAGGAAAATCCTGCACAACTCAGAAAAACTATTGCACAAAACCTGACCAAAGACGGAATTACCACTACTGGAGCACTTGTTGGTGCCGGTGCCGGCTTTGAACAGGGCGTCAGAGATAACGATAAAAACGGAAAACCCGATGTTATCCAGAATCTTCAGGAAGCAAGCACAATGTCAACCTTTATGAAAGCTTTAAACCTCGCTTCTGACATTGCATGCTAATAAAATAACAAATTCTCATAAAAAAACTGCTTCCCCGACCGGAGGCAGTTTTTTTATGCTAATCTGATTTTATGAACGAATTGTTTAAGGTCAAATTGATAAAAGCGAACAGGGCAGAACTTGAGAAAATCGGCTTTGATTCTTCTTATGCGCGGCAGGGCACGGACAAACACCGATTTTTGTCCTTGAAAATTTATTCTTTGTCACCTGCGCAGGCAAATATCATCAAACAGGCTGCGCTCGCCGGCGGCTCCGACGCTGCTGTTCACAGGGAGGTTATTACCGGCAAAATCGAAAAGTCTGATTGCATTCTTTCCGGAAGTTTGTCCGAATTGAAAAAAATCGCTGAAAAACTTTCGTGCCAGCCTTTTAAACTCGGTATTCTTGGCAAAAAAATCCTTGAGCTTATTGAAATTCAACCTGAACCGATAAAAATCCGCAATACTGTTTTCGATTGGGAAAGACCTTATATTATGGGGATTTTAAATGTCACTCCTGACTCTTTTTCTGACGGCGGTGAGTTCTTTGACACTAAAAAAGCGGTTTTGCATGCTGCGGATTTAATAGAAAATGGCGCAGATATCATTGATATAGGCGGTGAATCAACCCGTCCTTATGCTCAAAAGGTTGATGTTAATGAGGAAATCAGGCGTGTTGTTCCTGTTATTGAACAAATCAGGGTTTTGTTTCCGGAAATGCCGGTTAGTATTGATACAAGAAATTCAAAAACGGCAAAAGCGGCTTTTGACGCGGGTGCGGACATTATAAACGATGTTTCTGCAATGGAATGGGACTCAGAGATGAAAAAAACGGCTCTGGAGCTTGATGTTCCGGTAGTTTTGAACCACTCAAAAGGAACTCCCGAAAATATGCAGGAAAATCCGCAATATTTTGATATTTCAGAAGAAATTTATGATTATTTTGCCCGAAAAATCAATGAACTCACAGAATACGGGTTTTTAAAAAAGAATTTGATAATTGACCCCGGTATTGGCTTTGGAAAAACAAAGGAGCAAAATTTTGAGCTTTTAAAATCGGTTGCGACCTTGAAAAGCCTTGGCTGCCCGCTTCTGGTCGGTCATTCAAGAAAAACTTTCTTAAAAGAGCAAATCGGCTCGGAAAATATAGCGGATTTGGACAGAGCAACAAATATAATCAGCTCCTATCTTGTAAATGAGGGCGTGAACTTTCTGCGGGTGCACAATGCGGGCGATTTGAAAATGCTTTTAGATTTAAATAGGGCGCTATTTTGAAGATTTTGATATATTTTGAAAAACTTCGTCAAAAGTTTCTATTGGCGTAAATTTGTAGCCGCAATTTTCCGCCAGCTCCCCGCCCATCATAAAAATCGCTTCCTGCGGGTATCTGCGGCAAATTCCTGGGCGTTTTTTGTGGATTTTGCACAGATTTGTCTTTGAATCAAGATTCTGGCATTCAAAAATCAGCCCGATTTCATCTTTTCCGGTAACTTTCAGGTATGTATAAAAAGGATGGAGTTTTCTGAGTTTTTGAAATTCTTCTTCTGTTTGTACGACATTTTTTGCGTGCCGGACATAAATTTGCTTGCAGCAGCGGCCGCAGCCGAGGCATTTTCCTGTTCTGTAATATGTTCTTCTTAAAATATTTTTGTAAAAAAACTTTTTCAGCCTATTCAGCACTATCTATTCTTCCTCTTGTTGCAAGAATTCGTTTGCATTCGGTCTTGCATTTCAATGCGTAGGAGCTTTCTTTTGAGTTGCTCTCTGCGAGCAGTATAATTCTATCACACATTTCTACGCATTGTTTGAGAAGATTGTTGTTCATTGCATTATTTATTCTTGAATAAAGGTCTGCAATAACAAAAGGTTCCGGCTGGATATAAGTTTTTAGCACCTGAATTTTGTGTTCTACATCAGCCAGCTCGTCAGGTGAAAGCAAATATGCGTTTTCGTATTCGACAAGGGCGTCTTCGTACAGGTTTTTTGCTTCAAAATCCTTAGCTTCCTTTAAATGTATATCTGAATTTTCTTTTGTTTTAACTTTAAATACAAGCGAATTCGCTTTTTCTGTAATAACTTTTGCCTTTTGTGAAGTTTTGGGCATCATGTCGGAGCAGCGCTTGTAAAAACAGTAAGCCCAGTCTTTTTTTCCTTTTCGCTCAAAGATTGTCGCTATATTCCAGAGGACAAGCGGTGAATACGGAAAATTTTTATAAACTGTCAGGAAAAAGTCCAGCGCTTTGTCATAATCTTTTGTGAACATAAAAATTTGTCCGAGGTTGTTATAAACCGTCGGCAAATCCGCATAAATCGAAATCATTTTCAGGTTAATTGTAGCCATGAGCTTTAGATTGCCGGTGTTTTTCAATGCTGCAAGCTTTTTGAAATAGTAATCAACCTTTGTGCGAAGCCTTAACATAGATTCTTTCACAGAAAGATATTCTCTGGTCATGTTATTGCGGTTGTATCTAAGGTATCGCTCGAAAAATTTTGTGGATTTAATGCGGCAACCTTTTTGATTGTATGCTATGGCAAGGTTAAGGCAAACAACAGGGTTTTCCGGCTGGATTGAAAAAGCCTTTGTCCAGTTTTCAATAGCTTGAGCAGCATCTCCCTGCACAAATTGTACATTGGCAATATTAATGTATGCGTTGTACTCTTTTTCGTTAATTTCAACGGCTTTTTGCCAGCTTTTTAAAGCGCTGTCGATTTTGTTTTGTTTCCGGTAGCAGTTTCCTATGAGCACATGCACGTAGGAGCTTTTTAGCAGGTCTTTGTCGTTTAAAACCAGGTTAAGCGTTTCCTGAATGTTTTCTGCATTGTAGTACTCGACTGCTTTTGTTATTTTCGCTCTCATGCCCTCTTCTGTGTCATGCAGCGAGGCTGAGGTTATGGTTGTAGAAAGATTTACGTTGTTCATCTAAACTCCAGACGGGCTATCCCAGTAAATCTTTTAGAAAATTCCTGTTGTTAAACATTCCCTCAATGACTTTTTCGCTAAATTCCCCGTCATCAGCCTGAAAAACCTTTTCCATAACGAGTTTGTTATGACTTGTGTCTTCAGGATTGGACAATGCCAGATTTGTGAATTTTTTTACTTCCAAGTCACGCTGGTAGAGTTTTATGGCTTCTTTAGAGATGTTGGATTCATCTATGAGAAGAGTTTTGTCTATTTCAGCGTAAGGGTTTTTGTTTTTATTTTGTATTTTTTCAATATCGGTTTCTTGAACAAGGTTCTTATTTGCGAGTTCTTGTGCTGAGATTCCGTTTAACATATCCTTTTCTCCCCTTAATAATATTATGATTATAAGCCGGGTTTTTACTATAATCATGTGGTCAATTTTTATAGACCACATGGTCAATATGGCGCATGCCCGTTAATGTTCTTAATATGTTGTGAAATATGACAATAAATACTATAATAACCTTTAAAGGATAAATAATGGCATCAGTAATTGATTCTATAAGAACAGTATATACGGACAACTATTCCCTCGTAAAATTGGGAGTTTTTGGCTATCTTGTTTTTATCATTTATTCTTTTGTCAGCAGCAAACCCGAAATGCAGGTGATGAATTATATCTGGTTTGTGTTGATAGTGTTTTTTTATGTGGGTTATTTTTCGGTAATTATGCACAACCGCATTACGCAGAATCTTGCAGTGCTTCCAATGATTAATCCTGTCATTTTTTTATCCATTTGTGTTAAGGGACTGGCGGTTATGCTTCCGTATTTGATTGTCGGGCTGCCTCTTGTAAATCTTGTTGTCGGATTGTTCAATTTCGACGGAATACCCCAGCAAATAGCCATTGGCATTATCCAGCTGATTGTAGTTTTTGTTGCTCTTACTGCTCTTATTTATTTTTCCTGCGAATATAAAGTGAAAGACGGTTATGATTTTGCCAAAATTTTCAGCAGTTTTCAGGATGTGCTTGTTTATGCGCTTGTTTGCGTAATCGCGCTGCTGTTTGTTAATATTTTTATTGCTGTGCCGGTTTTATACCTTGCTTATTCCTTTTTTGACCTGGGAGGGGTCTTCAAATACGCTGTTTGCTACCTTGTGACGATGAACCTTGCTTTTCTTGCTGATTATTGCGGGCAGCTCTGGTTTGATTTGGACAGCAGGAATAACTATTATTAATTTTTAACAATTTGTTGTTCTGTTTTGTTAAATGTGCAAAAATTATAAATAGAACAGGCTTGAGGATGAGAAAATGCAAAAAAGTTTGTTAATTGTTGATGATGATGATGAAATCAGAGAACTGCTTGAGTTTGACCTTGCACAGAGCGGTTATAAAGTGGATACAGCGCAAAACGGCTTTGATGGGCTTGAAAAAGCGGTGAATAATTACTACGATTTGGTTCTGCTGGATGTCATGATGCCTAAAATGAATGGTTTTGACGTGTGCAAAAACATTAGAAAGAGCAAACCGGAGCTTCCTGTGCTTCTTTTGACTGCAAAAGGCACGATTGACGATAAAACTCAGGGCTTTGACTGCGGCGCGGACGATTATCTCGTAAAACCTTTTGATATTCAGGAGGTTCTTCTCAGGGTAAGGGCACTTTTGCGCAGAAAATCGGACTCTCAGCCCGAGCAGCTGCTAAAAAAAGAGATTTTGAAAATGGGTGAAATCGAAATCTTTCCGGAATCACTTGAGGCGTTTATTAACGACAAAAAAACAAAGCTTACTCCGACAGAATTCGAGATTTTGTATTGCCTT
This sequence comes from uncultured bacterium, assembly GCA_900547155.1. GTDB lineage: Bacteria > Cyanobacteriota > Vampirovibrionia > Gastranaerophilales > Gastranaerophilaceae > Spyradomonas > Spyradomonas excrementavium. Next base: position 64,481 of record URFH01000003.1, read on the forward strand.
ATGCAGCATTTTAATAAGGCGGTGCCCCTTGCGACGCTTCTTGATGAGGTCTGGGGGTATGATTCGGATGAAGATGTCCGCATGCTGAGGGTTCATGTCGGCGGTTTGAGGCAAAAAATAGAAAAAGACACAAAAAATCCCAGATATCTTCATACTGTAACGAATGTAGGCTACAAACTCACTCCCTGCGGTGATGAAGAGGTATAATGAAGAAATTTGAGGGCGCAAAGAAAATAAAACGTCTTAAAATTGTCGAGCAGATTATAATTGTGCTTTTTATGGCTGTTATTTTCCCGCTTGTTATCAGCGCTGTAATCATCAACAATATCAACCAGCATGCTGTAAGAAATGAGCTAAAATATTCGGCTCTGATTATTTCCGAATCCATTGCATCAAACATTGAAACCTTTTTCCAGACCGGAAAAGACGAACTTGACGGTATTGTGCTGGGTTTAAAATATATAAAGTCCGATTATCTTCAAGATGTGTATTTAAAGGACATTTTGCTCCATTCTGAGATTTTTAAATCCTTTGAAACCGAATATACCGCACCCGGCGAGAATTATCCCTCGGGAGAGGACTCTGTAAAATTCAACAGAGAAGATAATACAGTAAATGTTGTGCAAAAAATCAACGATATTGAAAAACTCAAAGCCTCCATTAATCTGGATTTGTTTGATGACAAGGTTTTTAACATTTTTAAGGATTCAAACAGGCAAATCTATGTTATAAACTACAAAAATGAGCTCATATCCTCACACAATTACAACGAAGCTGACTTTAAAAGCGCGCTTTCTGCCCTGCCAAAGTCAATGAAAGAGCAGGAACCGGTCATTTTCGGCAGGATTAAAAACCAGCCTCTTGCTTATTACAAGCTCACTTCGCCCAAAATGATTATTCTGGTAAATACCACAAGCCAGATTACAAATACCACCATTAATAAAGCGCGTTTTCGCATTATTCTGGCGCTTTCGCTCACAGCGCTGTTTATTTTTACTATAGTTCTGCTTTACACTTATTATCTTTATATCAATATCCGCCAGCTTTTCAAGGGCATAATGGCGCTTTCTCTCGGGAACTACAAGAGGAAAATCCGCCTTTTAACCAATGTTTTCACGCCTTACGAAATCATTTTCCTTGCCATTGAGTTCAATAAAATGGTTGATGAGATTAATAATTCATACAGGCAGCTCAAACAAAAAAACAAAGAGCTCAAAAAACTCGACGAATTCCGCTCAAACCTCGTGGATACGGTCAGCCATGAATTCAGAACCCCTCTAACCAGCATAAAAGGCTACACTTCAAGATTATTGCGTCAGGATATCGAAATTGATGAGGCAACAAAGCAAAAATCGCTCAAAGTGATTAAATCCCAGTCCGAACGCCTGAGCAGAATGGTCGAGGATTTGCTGGTTATCCCTGATATTGAGGGCGCAAAGCTAAATCTTAACATTGAGCCCGTGAATATTACCGATTTGATAAACGATTCGCTTATTTCTGTTAAAAATAAGGAGCAGCATGAGCTATTTGTCGAAATTCCCGATGATTTTCCGCCTGTAATGGCCGACAAAGACCGACTTGAGCAAATTATGATTAACCTCATAGAAAACGCAAATAAATATGCGTACGAAGATTCTGATATAAAGGTTTCTGTCCAAAAAGAGGGCTCAAAAGCCGTTATTACCGTGGAAAACAACGCTGATTACATTTCGCATGAGGTCTTGAACAAACTTTTCGGCAAATTTATCAGAATTGATGACAAAACTACCCGCACAACCAGAGGAACCGGTCTTGGCCTGTTTATTGTTAAAGGGCTGGTGCTCGCAATGAACGGGCATATAGAACTAAAATCCACAGAAGATAACAAATTTTATGCAATTGTTAAGTTTCCGCTGGCATGACCCAAAAACAGCTTATGTTTAAGCTAGAATTTTATTAATCAGCAAAATTACGGAGAGAGAATAATGAAGTTAAAAGATACACAGGCGCTGGATTCGTTTAATTACGGATATTTGCTCAAAAGAGTTTATAAATACATAAAACCATATATGTTTCGTGTGATTATGGGCTTTATTATTGCTATTCCTGTCGGTTTGCTTGACGGCGTGGTTGCTTATGCGCTTAAACCTTATATGGACGAGGTTTTGATTAAGAAAAATATGCTTCTGGCGGTGATTATTCCGTTCGGAATTGTGTTTTTTGCCGGTTTGCAGGGCGTTTTGAGGTATTTGAACGAGTATCTGGCTAACTGGTGCGGCCAAAAAGTCACAAATGCCGTTAAAATCGGACTTTTTGAAAAACTGGTGACTATGGATTCGCGTTTCTTTGACGAAAATTCCTCTGGAATCGTCCTGACGCGTTTTCTTTCCGATCCGGAAACCGCTTCAAGAGGCATTCTTGACAATATTAAGGCTTTTGTTACCGCGGTTTGCGGCGCTGTTGCGCTTGTCGGCGTAATGCTGTATAACTCCTGGATTCTTGCGCTTGTGGGCGTTATCGTGCTTTTTATCGCATTTTTGCCCGTGGCGCTGATTAGAAAAAGAATTAAATCCGCTTCAAATAAAAATATGAAAATAGGCGGCGATTTGACCACGAATTTCAACGAAACCTATTCAGGCAATAAAATCATGACCGCATATAACCTGAATAAATACCAGCTGGACAAATTTGTGCAAAATATCCATGACATGTTTGATGTAAACATGTCCCTCGTAAAGCGCTCTGCGTGGATGTCGCCGATTATGTATTTAATTGCGTCGGTCGGGATTGCGCTTGTGTTCGGATTTGGTACTTATCTCGTGATTTCGGGTCAAATGACAGGCGGCGGGCTGGCTTCGTTCGTTACTTCGCTTTTGCTTTTGTACAAACCGGTTAAAACCATGGGCAATACGCTTACAACGCTGCAAACTTTGTTTGTTGCTCTGGGCAGAACTTTTGAGCTCTTTGATATGCAGCCTGAAATCAAAGACAAAGAAGGCGCGGCAACGCTGGAACACGTCAAAGAGGGCGTGGCTTTTGACAATGTTTCCTTTGAATACGAAGAGGGCGTGCCTGTTTTAAAAAATATTAATTTTAATGTAAAAGTTGGCGAAACTCTTGCGCTTGTCGGTAATTCCGGCGGCGGAAAATCAACAATTGCAAACCTGATTCCCCGTTTTTATGACGTAAAGTCAGGAGCTGTAAGGATTGATGGGGTTGATATCAGAGATTTTACTCTGGAATCGCTGAGAAAGAATATTTCGATTGTTTTTCAGGACAATTTCCTGTTTTCGGGCACTATTCGCGAAAATCTGCTGATGGGCAACTTCAATGCCACTGAAAATGATATTCAAAAGGTTGTTCAGGCGGCGCATCTTGACGAATTTTTAAACGAATTGCCCGATGGCCTTGAAACAGTGCTTGGCGAGCGCGGAACAACCCTTTCCGGCGGCCAGCGTCAGCGTGTTGCAATTGCCAGAGCAATGCTGAAAGACGCTCCGATTATTATTCTTGATGAAGCTACATCGGCTCTGGATAATGAATCCGAGGCTATTGTTCAAAAAGCGCTGGAAAACCTGATGGAGAACAAAACCGTATTTGTTATTGCTCACAGGCTTTCTACCATAAATAATGCTGATAGAATTGCAGTTATTAACGAGGGCGAGCTTGCAGAAATCGGCACGCATGACGAGCTGATGAACTTGCCGAACGGAAAATACAGACTTTTGTACGAAATGCAGTTCAATAAAAGCGAAGTCGCGGCAAATTAGCACTTTTGCCTGAATTCGGGCATAAAAAAGAGAAAAAACAGGCTATTTTTTCTTTTTGGGAACAGGTGCCTGCGAATTTCTTGATGAAGTGCCCTGAATTCGTTTTACAGAGATGACTTCCGGTATCTGCTGGAGTTTTGCGATTACATCTTTTAGCCTGTTGATGTTATCGACCTCAATTCCCATTTCAGCAATGCCGATTTTCTTCGCCGGCAGGGATTTTATGTTTGCGTAAGCGATATTTGTGTTGCATTCCGTAACCTGAATCATCAAATCGCGCAATATTCCCTGTTTGTCCTGCATATCAATCCTAATCGAGGCAACATAGGTCTTGTTCAGGTGCTCGTCAGCCCAGCTGATGTTCATTATTCGCTCTTCAGGAATTCCATCCAGACAGGCACAGTCAATTCTGTGGATAGAAACCCCTTTGCTGCGCGTGACAACGCCCACAATCGGTTCACCGGGAATCGGGGTGCAGCATTTTGCAAAAGAATAAAGCATGCCCTCAAGCCCGACAATATCATTTTTCGATTTTTTTGCTTTGGACGGGTTAATAAGCGGTGCTGCTGCGTCTTCCGGCTTTTTAATCCTGTTGGTAATCTTATTTAGCGTTGTTTCGCCATAACCCAGCGCTGCAAAAAGCTCGTCAGGCTCGGTGTAATTCATTGCATTTGCAATTCGTTTCATTTCACCGGATTTAACGAGCTCATCAAGGCGTGCTTTTCCCAGCTCAGCCTCAAGCATATTGTGCCCGATAACAACGTGTTCTTCTTTTTGATTTTTCTTGTACCACTGGCGGATTTTTGACTGAGCAAGCTTTGTAACAACGAAATTGAGCCAATCGAGCCTCGGGGTGCCGTTTTTTGATGTCATAATTTCGACAATATCGCCGTTTTTAAGCTTTGTATCCAGCTGCGCAATCCGCCCGTTAATAAGTGCGCCGGTTATCTTAAATCCAACATCTGTGTGGATTCTGAACGCAAAATCCACCGGTGTTGCGTCGACCGGAAGGTCAATTACGTCGCCCATCGGTGTAAACGCAAAAACCTGATCGGAAAACAGGTCGAGTTTTACGCTTTCAACGTATTCCTCGGCGTTAGAAACGTATTTTTCCATTTCTGCGAGCTTGCGCATCCATGTGAATTTCAAATCTTCATTGGAAATGGCTTTTTGAGAGCCTTTTTCCTTGTATTTCCAGTGCGCAGCGACCCCGTATTCGGCGACCTGATGCATTTCATGGGTTCTTATCTGCACTTCAATCGGTTTTGACTTAGGGCCGAGCACCGATGTGTGCAAAGAACGGTACATGTTGCTTTTGGGCATTGCAATATAGTCTTTAAAGCGCCCCGGAATGGGCTTGAACTGGGAATGGATTATCCCGAGAACTTCGTAACATTCATTAACCGAATTTACAATCACCCTGACCGCAGAAATGTCATAAAGCTCGTGAAATGCGATGTTCAGCCGCTTCATTTTGCTGTAAATTGAATAATAATGCTTTGAACGCCCTGAAATTGATGCTTTTATTTTATGCTGTTTTAAAAGCTGGGAGATTTTTTCGATTAATACCTGAATAGTCGCGTCGCGTTCGGCTTTTTTGAGCGCTACGAGCTGCGCGATTTCAAAGTATTTCTCAGGATTAAGGTATCTTAGCGATAAATCCTCAAGTTCGGCCTTGATTTTCCCGATACCTAAACGATTTGCGAGCGGAGCAAAGATATCAAGGGTTTCCTGCGCAATTCTTTGCTGTTTTGCTGCTGCCATGTAGTTGAGCGTGCGCATATTATGCAGGCGGTCGGCGAGTTTCAGGAAAACAACCCTTACGTCATTTGCCATTGCAATAAACATTTTACGGAAATTCTCTGCCTGACGCTCTTCTTTTGACTTGAACTGATATTTTCCGAGTTTTGTCACGCCCATAACGAGGCTGAGAACGTCATCACCGAAAAGTTCCCTGATTTCTTCGGGTTTTGTGTCCGTATCTTCGATTACATCGTGCAAAAGCGCCGCTTTTATAGTGTTTTTGTCCACCATAAGGTCGGTCAGGATTTTTGCAACCTCAACCGGATGAATAATGTAGGGTTCTTCGCTTATTCTGTACTGCCCGTTGTGCAGGCGCGCCGCAAATTCAAAAGCCTTTTTAATTTCCTCTATATCCTGTTCCGGACGGTTCTGCGCCTTTAGCATTTCGTATAGAGGTTCAAATATTGTAAAATCAGGTTCGTTTTCTGTCATAATTTATTGCTTTTATCGCCGGAAATGGGTTCCCGATGACTTTTGTTCAAATATTGATTATAATTATTGTACACTTTTATAGAAAGGGTTACAAGTCAGCCAAAATGTGTATTTTTTTCAAAGAAAAAGATAACGGAGTGCTTTTGAATATAAAAGCAGTGCCAAATTCTTCAAAAAACGAGATATGTGGGGTTATGGAGAGTGCTCTGAAAGTCAAAATCAAGGCTCCTGCTGTTGAAAACAAGGCAAATCTTGAGCTGGTGAAGTACTTTTCAAAGCTTTTAAAAGTCCCGAAATCCTCAATCTCGCTGGTATCCGGCTCGACCTCAAAAATAAAATCGCTTTATATAGACGGATGCACTATTGAACAAATTAAAAGTTTTTGTGATAGTATTGGGTTAGATTAAAATTAAAAAAAGGAAGAAAAATGCTTATATTTTTATGGACAATTCAAATTATTTCAGCGCTTTTGCTGATTGTGTTAGTTCTTATCCACTCGCCAAAAGGTGACGGAATCGCTTCTATCGGCGGAATGGCGCAGGCTTTTTCTTCACAGAAAAATGCTGAATCCGGCTTGAATAAGCTCACAATGTGGGTTGCAATAGTTTTCTTTATCACAACTTTTCTTACCGGATTCAAAATTGTGGGTTAACGGGCTATTTGCTCATTGATTCTGATTTTTCAGCCGTTTTTTTGACGGTTTCAAAAAGTATTTCCGAAATGCTGCTTTCTGCGAGCACTTTGTTGCCCTCTGCGGTTGTTCCGCCGGGCGTTGTGACTGCGGTAATGAGTTCTTGCGGGGTATGTCCTGTTTCAAGAACCATTTTTGCTGCCCCGAGAGCGGTTTGGGCGGAAAGCGTGAGCGCGGTTTCATAGTTCAAGCCCAGTTTTTCGCCGGCTCTTGCGATTTGTTCGATTATGTAATAATAAAAAGCCGGCCCCGAGCCTGAAACTCCGGTAATTGCGTCAATATCAGCTTCATCGCAGGTAACAGCCTTGCCGATTTTAGAAAAAATACCGAGAACTTCTTCCAAATCCTCAAGATGTGCCGCTGAATTCTTGCAAACAGCGCTCATTCCTGCCTCGAGAAGTGCCGGTGTGTTGGGCATTACGCGTATAATTCTCTGTTTTTTGCCGAGAATTCGCTCAATTTTCTCAAAAGTTATGCCTGCGGCAATTGAAACAATAAGCTGCTTTTCGGTGATATCAGATTTTAAGCTTTCTAGAATTTCTTCAACAACAAAAGGCTTTGTTGCCATCAGAATAATGTCTGCGCCCTTTATTGCCTCCTTTGCGTCTTTAAAAATGGAGATTCCGAGGTCATTTTGCGCTTTTTTTGCTGTTTCTTCGTTGACTTCTGCGGCTCTGATTGAGTCTTTGTCGAAAATTTGTGAGTTTAAAAGCCCTTTAATAACGGCGCTTGCCATCTTTCCGGCGCCTATAAATGCGATTTGTTTTTTCATTTTAGTAAACCTTTATTAATCCATCATTGACTTTGCGTCATTTCTTATTTATCATAATACAACGCAATGAAATTTATTCAAGGAGCAATAAAATGAGACGCACATTAGAAGGAACAAAAAGAAAAAGACAAAAAGTCAGCGGTTTCAGAGCCAGAATGGCTACTTCAGCCGGTGTTAAAACAATAAACAGACGCAGAGCTAAAGGCAGACACAAACTTGCTATCACTGCGAAAAAAAGAGCGTAGTTTATTGTTAAGTTTAAGTTTCCAGCAGGCCCTTACGGGTCTGTTGTTTTATGAGGGGTTATGCTTCCAAAACGTTTCAGATTAAAGAACAGAAAAGCTTTTGACGCAACTTACAAACAGAGAAAAATCGCCGGCAACCGCCTGCTAACGGTTTATTGCGGCAAAAAAAAGGCTGATGAAACGCAGCAGACAAAAATAGGTTTTGTTGTGAGCAAAAAATTTCACAAACGCGCCGTAAAAAGAAACAAAATAAAGCGCCTGATACGCGAATCCTGCCGTTTGCTGATAAAAAACGGTCAATTCCCTCAAAAAAATCTTTCACTTGTCTTCCTGCCCAAACAGGAGGCTCTGGGCGCAGATTTTCATGCGGTTTATGAGGCGGTTTCTCATATTTGCAAAAAAATTGAAAAAATTTAATAAAAATATCTCAAAAACAATGCCAGAGCAGCATTAAAGTACGTTATTAAAAGCAGCAATCCGTTTACAAGGTTTATCCATTGCGCTTTTTGGGGTTTGAAATACCGGTTGTACAGCAAAAACAAAAATGCTAAAAACGGTAAAAGCACCGGTATAAAATATCTTCCCTGCAGCCCGCCCCAGATTCCCGTGTAATAGGGCGGAACCCATGTTACGTAGATTATTGTGCTTATTACAAAAATATTTAGCGCAAAAAGCCCGATTAACAGCAGTTTTTGAAATATACCCGAGGAAATTTTCTCAAGAGCGCCGGGGGTGAATATTATGTTTAAAAACAATACGCTAATATAAGACCAGTAAACGTATGGCCTAAATATTATATCGAGCCAGCCCAGAATTCCTATTGTGCTGAAAAGAATGAGCTTAAAATACATATTTAAGGTCAAAGCTAGTGATTTCAGGTATTCTGCCGGATGGTGCAGTATAAATTCAATCTGCAAACCGGGATTTGCGCCATGTATTGGTACATAAATCCCGAAGATAAGCTGCGACCACAGCAAAGAAGCTAAAAATGCCGGCAGAAGCAGTAAAATTATTTTTACAGGATACGGATTCAACTTTTGGGTTTTGAACAGCGCCGAAAATTTTTCAGGAGGTATAAAAAGAGCGAAAAGCGTTACCAGAAAGCTCTGTTTAATGAGCGCAAGCATAATTGCCAGAAACATTAAGAAAAAGAACTGTTTTTTTGATAATCTTTCGTCAGAATACGAGTATTGCAGTATTTTAGCAAAATACAAAACGCTTATTGCAATCAAAACCCCGTCAGCAGAAACAGAAGCGCCCATTGAAAGCGACATTGGCATTAAAAGAATCAAAAATGCGGCATTTTTCAGAAATGGCAGGGCTTTTATCGAAAAATATCCTGCTATTGTATAAAAAATCAGCAAAGAAACTTTTGCACTGACAAGCAGCCATAGGATTGAGCCTGTAAAAAGCTGGGCAAGCGCGATTCCTGCTACCTGCGGAAGATAAGCAGCCGGAGAATAAAGCGCCATGTAAGACTGATGGCAGAAGAACTTATTTCCGGAGGTTGTTTTGATATTTTCGGTTTTTCTTATTTCTTCAAAGCTGGTATGCGCGTCTTTATTGGTGTATAGCTCAGAATAGCTGTTTGCGAACTCCTGAAATCCCTCCGGAAGGAAATTCCCCATCGTATTTCCGCTTTTTAAAGCTTTTATGTGCCCGTTTGCTATGGAATAAGCTCTTGTAAAATGATACTGTTCATCAGCTGATTGCATAGGCGGCGTGAGTATCAGCAAAAGTACCCCGAAAAATATTGAACAAATAACAAATGCAATTTCTGTGCTTAAAAATTTATTTTTTATGCTGTTCATTCTTCTATCCGCTTAAATCAGCTCCGGTTTTTATCTTATATGTAATATTTCTTTTAATCAATAATTAGTTATCAAATCCGCCAGTATGCGTTAAATAAAATCGCGAGAACATTCTGATAAACAATTAACAGCACAAACAGATTAAAAAACGGCAAAAATTTTGTCAAACGTGACGGGTTGCGGGGCAAAATTGAGAATAATAAAGTGAAAAACGGCAGAAGAACCGGTATGAAATACCGCCCCTGCAGCCCTTCCCAGTAGCCGGAAGCCCCGGGAGGCACCCAGCTGAAATAAAGTACGATATTTATAAACAGGCAATATACAAATATTAGCGCAAAAAGCTGAAAAACAGGCAGTTTGAAGCTTTTGGGGTCTGAAGAGCAGAAAAGGTTTATAAAAAATGCGGATAAATATAAAAAATACACATAATTCCCCAGCGGAAAATAAAATGCACCCAGATGCCCGATTAGGCTTTTTATTACAAGCAAAAAATCAATATTCCATGTTTCAACAAATGAAGAAAGCACGCTGAGCGGATGATTTAGCAAAAAATTCATTTGCAGTTGTGGATTTGCGTTATGCAGCGGAACATAGAGGTCTGAAATCAGGGTTGTCCATAAAATTGAACTCAAAAACGCCGGCAAAAGCAGAACTATTACGGGCAAAAAGCAAATATTGTAATTTTTAAACAGATTTTTGAATTTGTCTTGCGGTATAAAAAACGCAAAAAGCGTCAAAATAAAGCTCTGTTTTATCAGTGCTATCCACAAAGCAAGAAAAGCGAGCAATAAAAACTGTTTTTTGTTCATAGGATTCGGTGAGGCTGAATATTCAAGAATTTTTGCAAAATAAAGCGTAAACAGGGCAATCAGCACCCCGTCCGAAGACACTGACATGCCCAGCGTCAACGACATTGGCATAAGCAAAATCAGCATTGTTATCTCCTTTAAAAAAGGTATGGATTTTATGGCCAAATACCCCAGAATTGTGTAAAAAAGAAGCGAAAATATTCTTGCTGTAATGAAAATCAGGTATATCGAATCCGTAAAAATTTTTGAAACCAGAATTCCCGCTGAATTAGGAATATATGCGGCAGGTGAGTAAAGAGCCTGCTGGCGCTGGTCATAAAAACAGCGGTTTTTGTTTGATTTTATCGTTAAAGCTTTTTTTAGCTTATTTGCATTGATTTTATTGCCCGCATTTTTATAGGCTTTGCTTTTTTCGGGAAATTTTTCCTGAAACGAGCCCAAATTGCACGGCGCGAAGCCTCCGGAGTGATTATTGACCTTTTGTGCAATAAAATGCCCCTGCGCAACAGAATATGCCCGCTCAAAATGGAATGTTTCATCAGGTGCCTGATTAGGCGGGGTTATAAGTATTAACATTATGCCAAAAACGAGTGAAAAAATTGAAAAAATCACTTCCGGTTTGTTAAAAATTCTCTCCATTTAGCCCGTACTCTCTAATAAATCCCGAATATAAGGTTCTATGTCAATATTAATTAAATCAAATTTTGCTCTTGCGTCAGAATCCGTTTGTGAAAGCCCGATTTTCGACATTGACGAAATCAAAATCACGTTCGTAATATCAATTACGCGCTCTTTAATCCCGAAAAACGCTTCATAATAAACTAAATCCGAGGTATTACCTTTAAAAATCAGATTGTATTTAAAATTTTTTGAGTATGTCTTTGAAATCCGTTGAAAAAGCTTGTTTTCAGGGTGCTTAAAATCAGGACTTGCGCACAAATTTGATACAAAAAGCCCGTTTTTCTTCAGGCAGAATTTTACGGAGGAAAAATATTCGTCCTCTAAAAACCTGTCGTCGATTCCCTCGTCAGAAGCCACATCAACCACAATTAAATCATATTTTTTCTTGCACCCGCGCAAATAGACGAGCCCGTCTTGCAAAATAAAACTAACTTTTTCTGATTTTTTGTATCCGAAGAAATCTTGCGCAATTTCAAAGATATTTTCTTCAATATCAACAACATCAACGCATTCAAGCCCGTCAAAAAGCTTTTCAAAGTCGTTAACAAGCCGTCCTGTGCCGAATCCGATTAAAAGCACGGATTTTATATCTTTGTTTATCAAATAAGGGATTGTGAAATAATTTATGTAGGGCAAATTCCCTTTGTAAGCAGCAGTATTGATAAATCCCGCCTGATAAGTGTCTTTAAAATGCAAAAAACGTCCGATTTCATTTTCAACGACTTTTATTGTGTGAAAATCCGATTCTTTTTCGTACAAAACCCTGTCTTTGAACTCTTTTTCATTGATTATTTTCAACAGTTTTTCGTCAGGTTCGTGAATTGTAAAATCTTCGGGTCTTATTATCATTTCAATTTGAATCCTTTTTATTGTATAAATTATATATGAACCTATTTTTAAGAGCAAAACAATTTAGAACAAAAAAGCGCCTCGGACAGAATTTTTTGATTGACGAGGGCGCAATTGACGCTATTTTGAACGAAGTAAATGCTGATGACACGGTTCTGGAAATCGGTGCGGGCGCAGGGTTTGTTACCGAACGGCTTGTTGAAAAGGCTAAAAAGGTTTATGCCGTTGAAATTGACGAAGACGCAATAAAAGAGCTCAAAAAAATAGATGCGCCCAACTTAACGCTCATTCATCAGGATATTTTGAAAACAGAGCTGAAAAATGTTGAAAACACGACCTTTAAAATCGTTGCGAATATCCCTTATTACATCACAAGCCCGATTCTGGTTCATCTTCTGGGCGAAATCGATGATTTGTGCAACGAAAACCGCGCCCGAATCTCAGAAATAATCCTCATGGTTCAGTACGAAGTAGCGCAAAGGCTTGTGGCTGACGAATCTTCGCAGGCAAAACAGTACGGGCTGCTTTCGATTCTTGCACAATTTTATGCGGATGTTGAAATCATGCAAAAAGTAAAGGCACGTTCGTTTTATCCGGCTCCAAAAGTTGATTCTGCGCTGGTTAAGCTGAAAATTCGCAAAGAACCGCTCATAAAACTGGACGATTATTCATATTTCAGGCGAACCGCAAAGGCCTGCTTTGGCACGCGCAGAAAAAATATTAAAAATTCGCTGCTTAACGGCGGTTTTTTGAAAGAACAGATTGCAAAAGCGCTTGAATTGCTCAATATTGCCGAAAACACAAGGGGCGAGCAGCTTAGCGTGTTTAAGCTTGCAGAATTGTCAAAGGAATTAAAAAAATATGAAGCAAATTAAAGTTCAATGTCCTGCAAAAATAAATCTTACGCTCGAAGTGCTCAACAGGCGCGAAGACGGCTTCCATAACATAAAAAGCATTATGCAGACAATAAGCCTCTATGATTTTTTAACCGTAAAGGCGGAATCCGGCACGGGAATTGAAATTTTGCTCGACGGGAACTCGGATAAAATCCCTTATGACGAAAAAAACCTTGTTTTTAAGGCAGCGAAAGCGTTTCTCGAAAGAGCGGGCATAAATAATGTGAAAATTTCAATTTTTATTGAAAAAAATATTCCGGTCGAGGCGGGTCTTGCCGGCGGGAGCACGGATGGTGCGGGAACTTTCTTTGCCTTGAACGAACTGTTTGAAAAACCCTTGAACAAGGGCGAAATTGAAGAACTTTGCGCATTTCTGGGGTCGGATTTGAATTTTTGTTTAAACGGCGGAACTGCTATTTGTACGGGCAGGGGTGAAAATACTGAAAAATTGCCCTCTCCTGCGCTGAATATCTCGCTAATTAAACCTCTTGGCTTTGGAATAAGCGCTAAAGAGGCATATACAAAATTTGCGGGCTTAAAAGATAAATCCGTGCCGGATAATACGAAAAAAATGGCTGAATTGCTCACAAACGGCGGTTTTGACGGCAAATTGCTCTATAACAGCCTTGAAAATGCGGTTATTGGCGACTACAGCGAGCTTCGCGAAATTAAAACAGCGCTTCCGAACGCAATGATGTCGGGTTCCGGCCCTACATTTTTTGTTCTTGAGGAAAAAGTCAATCAAAAATTTGCGAATATGCTTGTTATTGAGGGGCTGAAAACCACGACAGAGGGCGTAAAGGCAATATGAAGAAAGTTTTGTGCTTCGGTGACAGCAATACGTACGGTTTTATCCCCTCTTCGGGCGGCAGATACGGCAAAGATGTCCGCTGGACGGGAGTTTTGCAAAAAATTCTGGGCGCAGAGTATAAAATTATCGAGGAGGGCTGCAATAACAGAACCTGTTTTTCGCAAAACCCTGACGGCAAGGCTTTTACCGGCATAAAAATCCTGCCGGAGCTTTTAGCGGCTGATTTGGACTTCGTAATTCTTTCTGTCGGGATAAATGATTTGCAGTTTCAGTATGACAGGGATTTAGCGGATTTTTCAGCGGGAATCGGTGCTCTTATTGAACTTGTGAAATCAAAATCGCCATCAGCAAAAATTATCCTCACAGCGCCGTCAGTTATCAGTAAAAATATCCTAAAAAGCTTTTTTGCGGCGATGTTTGACAGTGAATCAATCGAAAAATCGCTAAAATTACCCGAAATTTATGAAAAATGCGCTAAAGAAAAGGGCTGTATTTTCCTTGATTTGAATAAAATCGTAAAAACCTCGGATGTTGACGGGCTTCATTATGAGGCTGAAGAACACGGGAAAATTGCAAAAGCGCTGGCTCAATTGCTTCTGAATCCGTAATTTTTTGAAACTATGCGCCCGATTGTCGCGATTTTTCTTTCTATCTGGCTTCTGTTTTGCTTCAAATCGCCGTTTGCACCGATTTTTTCCGGATAAATTTCATATTTCAGGCTGTACTCGGGATTTGTTACATTGGGCATAATGACATTTGCGCCGCTTTGCAGCGCAATTATTCTGCCGTTCGGATTTAATGTTTCCATGGCTGTTGTTGCCGGAATATTGACATTTTTGAGCAAAATTCTGGTCAACGCCATCACTTTTAGCGCAAGCGTGAAATTTCCGGGCTTTGAAGCTCTTAAAGGCGTTTGCGGATGCGGAATAAAAGGCCCAATCCCCACCATATCCGCGTCGAGCTCCTTAAAAAAGAGAATATCATCCGCAAGCGACTCAATTGTCTGCCCCTCAAGCCCCACAAGGCAGCCTGTACCCGTTTCAAAGCCGAGTTTTTTCAAATTGCAGAGGCATTTTTTTCGGTTTCCAAAATCCATGTGCGGGTGCATTGCTTTGTAAAGCTTTTTATCCGTTGTTTCAATCCTCAAAAGGAATCTGTCGGCTCCGGCGTCTTTAAAAGCCCTGTATTCCTCATAACTGCGCTCTCCTATGCTCAAAGTCAGCGCTGCGTCCAGTTTTTTTATGCCTGAGATGATTTTGCACATGATATCTGCGGTGAAATAGGAGTCTTCGCCGGATTGCAGCACGATTGTTTTGTATCCCGAATCCACTGCATTCTTAGCGCAGGAAATTATATCATCAGGCTCAATTCTGTATCTGGAAAGCTCTTTGTTTTCGCAGCGAAGCCCGCAATATTTGCAAAAACACCTGCAAATATTGGAAAATTCTATTAATCCGCGCAAATGAACCTCGTCGCCGCAATATTTTTTTCTGGTTTCATCAGCGAGTTTAAAAAGTTGCTCGTTTTGCGTGTCATCTTTTAAAATATCTATAATTTCGCTTCGTGTGTACAATTTTTTGCCCGAATTTTCTAACAAATTCATAGTAATACAAATAAGAAAAATTTGTACGAATGTTGACATAGTGCCTGCGCTATGTCTTAATTAAAATGGACTAAATTGAGGGCCGGAACAAGTATGAATGAGCTGATTGAAAAGATTAATAAACTTAAAAAAGAAAAAAACGCAGTAATACTCGCACATTGCTACCAGAATGTCGAGATTGATGAAGTTGCGGATTTTGTGGGCGATTCTCTTTATTTGAGCCGGATGGCCAGAGATACGGACGCTGATATTATTGTGTTTGCGGGCGTTTCTTTTATGGCGGAAACAGCAAAACTGCTTTCTCCGGAGAAAAAAGTGCTTTTACCCCGCACAGAGTCCGGATGTTTTATGGCGGATATGATAGATGTTGAATATTTGAGAAAATTCAAGTCAGAACACCCCGGAGTGCCTGCTGTGTGCTATGTAAACTCGACTGCGGCCGTTAAAGCTGAATGCGATGTCTGCTGCACAAGCTCAAACGCCCTGAATATCGTAAAAAATCTGAATGTTCCCGAGGTTCTGTTTTTGCCTGATACGTATTTGGGAAAATGGGTCGAATCAAAGCTCGATGGCGTAAAAGTCACTACTTACAACGGTTTTTGCCCGACGCACCTGCTTATTAGACCCGAAGATATGGAAAATTCCCGTAAAAATCACCCTGCGGCAAAAATTCTTGCGCACCCTGAATGCCATTACGAAGTTTCTGCGCTGGCGGACTTTGTCGGCAGCACAAAAGCGATTATGGATTACGTTAAAAATTCAGATGAAAAGGAATTCGTTATTGCTACGGAAAAAGGCGTTGTTGACCGCCTGACGCGTGATTATCCGGAAAGAAAATTCTATCTTATAAAGGATACAATTGTTTGCAAAAACATGAAATGGAATACGCTGGATGATATCTACTATTCCCTGCTCAATGAAGAGCACGAAATCACGCTCGATGCTTCTGTTGCAAAAAATGCAATGGCTTGCATAAACAGAATGTTTGAGATGAACAAATAGTCCTCAAAGCGTCAAATTTTTCTTATTTCATCGGCAATTATTTTGATTTCGTCCGTTAAATCGGCAGAACTTTTGATGTTTTTCTGAATTTCTTTTGCAAATTCGGCTTTTTGAAAATCTCCGAGGTTGTTTATCCTGAAATATTCGCTCAAAACCTTTGTCATGGGCAAATCCGACTTAAAATCAGCCACACAGCACTGGAATATATTTTTGTAACGGTTGTTTATCGTCCTTTTTATTAAAAACAGTGAAAAAAGGTCTTCAAATTCTCCATGCTCAATCAAATGAATTTTGTCGGTTTTTCTTAAAACAGATTTTATTGATTCGGCAGTTTTTTTTGCGTCAGCGTCAAGAAGTACAAAAATCGGCAGCTTTAGCTCATCTTTTAATTCGCAGTAGAGCTTTGCAACCTGATTTTTGCCGCCCGCGCTAATTAAATGCACCCCGTATTTGTTAAAATCATAGCCGTATGCCGCACAAAATGAAGGCAGGAGAATTTCCTCCGTTATTCCCTCGCAAAGAACGACTTTTTCAACGGGAAATTTCAGATTGTAGCGTTCGCGCAGCTCTTTTGCGCATAGATTGTTTTTTTTATACAAAATCAGCCGTTTGAGGTTGAGCGGCGTCGAATTATCCTTTCTGACCAGCCCAAGAGCGCTGTCAAAATCAAGATTTGCGCTAACAAGCTCCTTGAGCTCATCTGTGAGGTTGTATGAGCTGTTTTCTTCTTTGCTGATGAGTTTGTTTATCGGCTTATTTGCATTGATTGCGCTCAAATGCTCTTTTATCGAGGCATTCCAGATGATTTCAACGTATTTTATGTACGTTTTTGTGTCGAGTTTTTCAATTTTTGCACGGCTTAGCTTTGGGAAAAGAAGATATTTTGAAAGTAATTCATTAAAAACGCGGTAATATTTAAATCCCGGATATTTAAATCTCGTCAGCCTGTCAAGGCTCAATACCAAATCCTGCCTGCTCACCGGATTGAATTTAATCTCTTCCAAAGTCTTTTTCTTCCTTGCTTAACATTTTTTATAAATATATATCAAAAATAGCAATTTTAAAAACTTTTGTGTTTTATAAAAGTATAGGTAGGGAAAAATTGTGTTAAATATTTCAGGCTTAAATTCAATATCTTCGCAAAATATTTATCAGGCAAAAGCTGATAAGGTTAATTCTGCGCCTGTTTCCGCACCGCAAGTTCATTTTAATGCACTGAACAATGTTTCCGTACCTTTTAAAGCCCTGCCCTCTTTCGGTGCGCCGCGTTTGCGTACTTCTCTTTCAAATAATGATGAAAAAAACAAATATAACACGGTTACAGCCCATCTGGATAAGAAGACTAAGAAAAATTTGAACGAGCTTTTGAAAACCGGCAAACTTCTCGACGCGAACTCAAATGACCGCTCAACAACCCTTGATAATCTTTACAAAATAGCAACGAATTCCCGCGTTGCAGGGCTGAGCAGCGAAAAAATTCTTGCAGAAGTTATTAACAAAATCCACCATCCCTACTCAATTACCCAAAAATTCGGAGATATCCCCGCGCAAATGCAGCAGGAGATTCTTAACAACGAAAATAAAACCGCAAATCGCCCTGTTGAGGCTTCTGAATTGAATGTGCATTCCAGCACATGCCCTGCGGCAAGTATTGAGTTCAATCTCGCCCACAAAATGCCCGCAGAATTCGCAAGAATCGCAGATGGGCTGACTTCTGAAAAAATGAGTGTTACTAAAAATCTGAAACTCAACGAACTTTCCCAGAGTACGATTGATATTATCTGGATGTTGAACGAATTTAACATTCCGCATAAGCTGGATAGCTGGAACGAATTAACTGTCGAGCTAAAACCCGACAGAAATGCGATTGTAAGGGCAAGAGTGCAGAATACTTATCAGGATGCCGGCGAACGCTCGCCTCTGGATGTGCTTATGCAGTCAACTTTTATGAATGTAGGCGCTCAGAACACTTATAACTCGCTAAATGACAAAAGAATCCCGAAATATAACGATGATGACGGCGGTTTAACCGATATTGAAAAGAATTTTGCCGAAGAAATGGTTACAGGCAAAGGCAGGGTTTGCGTTACTTATCAAAAAATCGAATACACCGATGACCCGAACAGCCAGAACGGCAAACTCGTCGGATATGAATGCCAGCCGCAGGAAACCTTGCAGCACATCACAGATACCCTCAAAGGCGGCGATAATGTCATTATCGGATATATTTACACGGATGATTCAAATAACGTAATCGGCGGCCATGAAATCACCATCACAGGAATCGAAAAAGGCAAAGACGGTAAAAAATATTTTGTTTGCAACGACACTGACGATGGAATTGAAGCGCCAATCAAGTACCCTGTTGACGAATTTCTGCCCAAAATCCACCATGCCGGCATTCCCCTGAATGTTCTTGAGGGAAAAGTCGAGTTTGTTGACGGCTGGCGCGAACTTATGCAGTATTACAAAGAATCAAAAACAGCGTCGCAGGCTGCGTAGGCTATAAATTAACTTTTAAAGGCAAATTTTCAACCTCCAGCCTGAAAACAGCCTCTGCACCAAGGTCTTCAAATGCGACTACCTCCGCACTTATGACACATCCGGCTAAAAGGAAGGCAATTCCTCCGTAAGCCGTAAAATATCTGGCTTTATGGCTTTTTATAAGCTTTGAGCTCTCTTTTGAGCGTTCGCCTTTGCCAATCATCGCGATTACGCCATTTTTGAGCATTAAATCCGTGTATTTGTCCATTCTTGCGGAAGTTGTCGGCCCGATTGGCCCTATAACTTCGTCCGGCGCGGCAGGACATGGCCCTGCGTAGAAAATAATCTTATTTTTGAGCTCCAGCGGCAATTTTTGACCGTTTTCAAGCATTTCTTTTATTCTGGCATGGGCTGCGTCGCGCGCAGTGTATATTTCGCCGGACAAAAGAATCTCCCCGCCGGAATTTAGCGCCCTGATTTTTTCAATTTCACCGGTATTTATCTTTAAACCGCCGGTTTTTCGCTCAATTGCTCCGGGAGTATAGTCCGTATTCTTGTATTTTATGCCATTTTCGCTTATAACGCACCCGCTGTGGCGCATACAGTGGCAATTTAGCGTCACTGCAACGGGTAAAGAGGCAATATGTGTTGGCGCGGTTAAAATTTTTGCGTCCAGCACTTCACAGCCCTCCAGATAGCCAAGAAGCTCGTTTTTCAGCGCTATTTCCGCCGCTGACATAGGCGAAAAGAACGCCTTTTTTGAAAGCAGCGCCGCATAATCCATTGTTCCGCCTGCGCCAATCCCCAGAACCAGCGGCGGACAGGCCCTTTCACCTGCTTTTTGGATTGTTTCTTTGATAAATTCAAAAATCTCCTCTTTTGTGTCGGCCGGATTGAACATTTTTACCGCGCCGTAGTTTTCAGAACCCGCGCCTTTAACCAGCAAATTTATCTCTATTTCATCGCCGGAGCTAATTTCTGTGTATATTATTGCCGGCGTGTTTGTTTTAGTGTTTTTTCGCTCAAAAATAGCGTTTGAAACAACGGATTTTCTGTAAAAATTTTCTTCGTAAGCCTTTGCAACGGCGTTATTGAGCGCATTTTCGAGATTTTCGCCTGAAATTTGCACATTTTGTCCGACTTTCACAAATAAAACCACCTGCCCCGTATCCTGACAGAGCGGACGGGATTTTTTGTGCGAAATTTCGATATTTTGGAGAATCAAAGCGTATTTTTCATCGCCTGTGCTGTTGTAAAGCCCTAAAATTTTCTCGTAAAACGGCTTTTCAATGGTCGTATTTGCGATTACGCAAAGATTATAAACTGCTTCTTTTATCTTGTCTGTATGAATTAGCGGCATAAGATTATCATATAACCTTATGCCGGCTTGTGCAAATTTTTACGCTGCAGTTGTTGTTTTTGTCTGTTGGGGCATTGAAGCTTTAGAAAGAGCCTGCGAATACTGATTCATATCGTAGCCTGCGCCGTTAAAACCGGGAACTGTCGGGATATTTAGGCCGTTTGCTGCGGTCATTGAGCCGAATTGTCCGATATTTTGTGCTGCTGAGTTGTCTGATTGTGTTTTTGCTGTGTTTTGTGTTTCAATCTGGCTTTGTGCTGCGTTGAGGATTTCTTCTGCCTGTGCAAGAACTGCCTGCGCTTCTGCATTGTTTGGATCGTATTTGAGAACCTCAGCGGCCTTTTGTGCGGCATTAGCTGCGAGTGAAATCTGCATTTCGGGCGAATTTTCGCATTGTTTTGCAATATTTTCAGCCTGAGTGCCGCTTGCTTTTTCAAGTTCGGATTTTCCGACCACTGCTTTTGCTGCTTTACCTGCAAAATACATGCCGATTGTACCGCCGATGAAACCGCCGACGAATTTGCCGACTGCTGTGCCGATTCCGGGGCAGATTGCGGTTCCGATTGCCGCACCGGCAGCTGAACCTGCAACTTCGCCTGCTGTCCAGCCAGCTGCACCCGCAGCAACTGAAGCAACTGTTTTTCCTGTCTGTTTTAAGCCTGCACCGGTGCCGAGAGTTTTGAAAGTAGGTACAATTTCCGTGAATAATCTGATTGTACCGTCAATCGCAATCATCCAGCCTGCACCGGATTTACCCATGAGCTGTCCGAAGCCTGTTGCTCTTAATTTTTTGTATCCGGGGATTAAATCAAGGGTTTTTCCGAGGAATTTTCTATCTTTTTGAAGAGCTGCTTTTTCAGCGTCTGTCATTTTATGGAAAAGTTTATCTTTCTGCTCAACAAGAACTTTTTTAGCGTTTCCTGCAAAATCATAACGTTTATTTGAGGGATTAGCTAAAAATGCATCTTTTTCCGCTTTAATTGTGCTAAACGGATGTTTGAAATTCTTTTTTAACCACGGAAAAGCCTGAATTCCGCCAAAAATTGATAAAAATAAAGGTGTTCCGGATAAAGCTGACCCCAGAGTTTCTTCAGGGCAAATTGAATCGTTTCCGAAAGTGTAGCCTGCAAGATTTTTAATAACATTTTGATTTGCTACTGCCGCACCCTGCAAACCTTTCTGAAAACCGCTGTTTACGTTTCCAAAAGCCGGAACATATTGATTTGTATAACCAATGTTGTTAATCATAACCTTACCGTAATTCTATAAAACTAACCTTATATATATAAAAACATTTGCCCTTGAAAAATTGCGCAAAGTGAAAAAATTGTAATTATTTGTAAACAAATCTGAAGAAATTGGCAAAAAATGAGCTTTATTAGCATTATATAAACAGACGTTAAGGTGGAAGAAATGAAAATAAATTTTCGCGCTCAACAGCCGTACTCCCAGCCGAATAGCCCGAACAATAATAACAATTTCCGTATTCGCTCACTGGCTTCTAATGATATTCACAGCCATGTTGACGGGCTGGCAAAACTCGCCACGGAAACCGCAAAATTCAGAGCAGAAAACGCAAAAATGAACCGTCCGGAGCTGGTTTTTATGTGCGGTGACAGCTATGTCGGCGGAAATGAGCAGAAAAACAACCTTATTATAAAAATTATGAACCTATTAAAGCCCGACGCTGTTATTCCGGGCAACCATGAATTTGATTCAAAGGGGTCAACCGGCCTTTTGGAAAGGCTTAAGGGCGCTAACTTCAAAACACTTGTCGCAAATTTGAACGTAAATCCTGATGGAAACATGGATAAGCTGTTTAAGTCGGAAAAACTCGCTAAATCATCGGTAATTGAGAAAAATGGCGAAAAAATAGGCGTAATCGGGCTTACTCCGGCTGATTTGTTTATGCGAATAAGTCAGGAAACCAAGGATTATTGCAAGGATTTCACCGTAAAAAATCTGCCGGACACAATAAAAGCGGTTCAAGACGAGGTAAAACAGCTCGAAAGCCGGAATGTGAACAAAATTTACCTGCTTTCTCATATGGGTTATGACGCGGATGTGGCAATGGCTAAAATGCTTGAGGGTGTTGATGTTATTCAGGGTGCGCATTCGCATGATACGCTTCCCGGGCTGATTCCAAAGGTTAATTTCTTCACTTCGCGCCGCGGTGAGCCGGTTATTATCACGCAGGCGGGCAAAAACGGGCATGCTTACAATATTCTCGACGTGGAATTTGATAAAAACGGCAAAATTGTAAAGGCTAAAAACGAAGTGAAAAGCCTTGAGAATGTTTCTGAAAGCATGCTTGTAAATGTTGCTCAAAACATATTTTTGGGCAAACCAAAGGTAATCGGTGACATTGCCGTGACCGTAAAAGCGCTTCCCGAGTACGCTCTGGAAGAAAATCCGCTTTGTTCTTTCCTTTGTGACGCTTATAAAAAATATACCGGTGCGGATATCGTCTATAATAACGGCGGAACAATGAGAGCCAGCGTTTACAAAGGCCCGATTACCGACGCACAGATAAAGGATTTAATGCCGTATTTTAATGAAGTTTCGGTTTATAAATTCAGTGAAAAAGAAATTATTGAAACGCTGAATAATGCGATTGCCGCAACGAAAAAGTACAACAGAACCGGCGCTTTGCAGGTTGCGGGTATTCAGTATACAATCGGCAAAGATGACAAAGTTAAGGATGTTTATTTTGTAAAAGATGACGGCACAAAGGAAAAAATCGACGCGAACAACCCCAGAGCCGATAAATTTTACACAGTAGCCTACAATTCTTTCCTTTTTGGTGGTTCCGAGGGGCTGGCAAACCTCCATGCTCCGGAAAAGAAAATTGCGCAGGCAGATAAAAACGAAACCGAAATGTTGATTGAATATATAAAATCTTTCAATGGAAAACCCATTACAATCCAAAAAACAGGCCGGATTCTCAGTGAAAGTCATCCGGAATTGAATCCAAAAAGCCCCTAGTTGAAGAGGGCGTTTCAGGCGGCTCCGCAGGCTGGACAATCTGAGGTTTTTCCTGCTGCGGCTGCTGTTTTTCGCTTTGTGTGTAAGTTTTAAGCTCTTTCATTGAGCCGAGCGGGTTCACCCAGGTGAAAGATTTTATTGATTTGATACTTTCGGGGTTTCCGGCGATAATTACCCTGAAATTCTTTGTTTCTGCCTGATATTTTGAGGTAAGCGCAGGGATTTTTGAGATATCCATCTGCGGAAGCTCGGAATTGCAAGAAGTAAAGAGCTTTGCAATGGTTTCGCCATAAGAAGTATGCTCGTCAAGAACATTTTTAAGCGTAATATCGCCTAAAACCCCCACCGAATCGGAAACATCCGGCGAAACTCTGCCCAGAATCTGCACATCCACGTCCCCTGTAATAAGATTTGACACCCCTGTTATGTACATACTCATCTGAGGGCCGGCTGTGGTGACGGGGTTAAGATAAACAAGCCCGTTATTAAACCTTAAAACGCCTTTCAAAGAATCGACATATCCCGTATTTTTCGGCGCAATCGCTCTTTTTGCGCTGTTAAGGCTCGCATAAATCAATTTTTGCGAAAGAAGATTCTGCGCATGCAAAAAATGCTCAAAACGCCCGAGCGGCCCGAGCTGCGCGTTGGTAACAAGTATGTCGGCATGGCCTTTCAGGGTCTTCATTTGCACATTTTGCTCAAGTCCGGACATCGTAATATCAGAATCAAAATCCAATCTGCCGGAAATTTCCATATTAACGGGGAATATATCCGCGGCAGCTGCGGCTGATTGCAGACCGCGCGCCTGAATTTTGCCTTTTGTTGAGGTATAAAGCAGATTGTGCTCAATATTCGCCGCAATATTTCCGCCGTAGGCGTTTGCGCGTAAATTGTTGAGATAAAGGACATTTTTTGAGATTTTCAGGTCGGAATTTATGTTTTGAAGCTTTAAATTGTTGATATTAGCGGATTTTATCAGTAATTTTCCGGTAAGAACCTCAAACGGCGTCTCAAAACCCGGTGCGTACTTTGCCGATGGCAAGAATGCAGTGAGTTTTACA
This sequence comes from uncultured bacterium, assembly GCA_900547155.1. Taxonomy (GTDB): domain Bacteria; phylum Cyanobacteriota; class Vampirovibrionia; order Gastranaerophilales; family Gastranaerophilaceae; genus Spyradomonas; species Spyradomonas excrementavium. The sequence continues at coordinate 88,525 of URFH01000003.1, forward strand.
AGATTTTCCATATCAAGATTCTGCGCTGAAATATTCAGGTTATTAATTTTTTTAGAAACCGCAATATCCGCAGGCAGCAGGGCTGTGAGGTCAACAAAAGTATTTCCCGCTTTCAGCGTCTCCGCCTGCACCTTTATATAGCTTTTTGCAGGCTGAATTTGAATCAGACCGGCGTATAATTCTTTCATTTTGACTTCATAAAGGTTCAAATAACCGCTGATTTCAGGCGCTGCGCAATTTCCGCCAAGTTTCAAATCCCCGGTTACGGAGGCGCTGTCAACAGGATTTGCGCTGAACACGAGTTTTTGCGGGATTTTTACCTGAAAATTGTTAAAAACGGGCTTTTTAAAATTTTTAACCTCGCCTTTTGCCGTCAAAAGGTGATTTAGCCTGCCTGTATCAATATTTTGAGAGAGTTTTACGGCGGCCGGCGGTTCATTAAGCGAAATTTCTTTTATTTTTAATAAATCTTTTTCAAGGTGCAATTCTGCGTGCAAAAGCGTGTTTCCGGCGCGTTTTAGCAGAACCGGTGATATGTAGGCGTCGGGCATGGCAAGCGCATTCGCCTGAATATCCGCTTTTCCGTCTTTTGCTGTGAGGGAAGCGCCTATCGGGATTATGCCTTTTGAATAAATTGCGATTTCAGCAGGCAAAAGCGAGCGCAAAAACGCAGTATCCACCGTGCCGTAAAGCGAAAATTTTGAATCACGTGTTTTTTTATAATCTTTAACCGTGCCGGAAACGGTTACGGAAGCTTTATCATAGCTGAATTTTGATGGGTTCAGATTGAAATCTTTTTCGTTGAAAGTTCCCGTAATATCGTTAGCAATGAGGTTTTTGGGCAATGCTTCCGGTTTGTATTTTACTCCGAAGGCTTTTAATGTGCCTTTCAGGCTCTTTTCCGACGCGTCGGCCACTTCTGTCGTGATTTTGTCGATAGAGAGGCTGTCTTTGGCGTAATCTGCTTTAAAATTTTTGATTATTGCATCTATTTTAGGCGAAGCGTTCTCCAATTTGCCTTTTAGCACGGCGTTAAAGGACAAAGTGCCTGATTTTACAGCAATTTTGTCCGATGGCTTCAAAAATGAAAAAGCATTCATTAAATTTGCAAGGCTGAGGTCATTTGCGCTCAAAGTCAGGTTCCCCCAGGCATTTTTGTCAATTTTCCCGCTTAATTCCACCGGCTGGTTGTTCACGAGCAGTGCAGATTTGTTGATTTTTACTTCGTTGTCTGAAAAATCGACATCGGCGTTGATTTCTGTGATTTTTAAAGGGATGGATTTGTGTTTTAGCGAAGCCTTAAAAACGCCGAGCCTGCCGGAAGAATTCATTGCCTTAAAGTCCGTTTCCACTGTGAAATCAGAGGTAATATAGCCGTCCGCGTCAAATTCCGACAGGTTATTTTTTATATTGAGCATTTCCGCAAGCGAAATCAGAACAGGTTTCAGGTTTTTTAAAGAAATCTTTTTTGTCGAGCATTTTAAATATATTTTTTTTGCGCCGGAAAGTGCAAATTTTGCGTTCAGCAGGGCTTTTTCATCTCTTGCAGCAAAAAATTCCGAATCCATTTCCCCTTTGTCTTTTTCAAATTTAAAATGAAAGTAGGACGGCGGCAGCATGAGCCCGTTTGCGGATTTCATTGTGAAATTGTCAATGTTAATTTTGCCGCTCAGCTTTGCATTTTCTGAAAGGGTCAAATCTGCGTTAATTTTCGCGCTCATTTTATACCTGTTGAAGTCGGAAAACGGGATTTGAACCGGCTCAGGCTGAAAGTTTTTGATTAATTTGTCAGAAAACGCCAGTTTCAGGTTAAAATCCGCAATTTTCCCGCTTCCGCAGAAGAATGCGCCTGATGTGCTCAGTTTTCGGTTGTTCGTCAGGAGTTTGTTTGAAATTTTTAAATTTTGCGCTTCCAGTTTGAATTTTTGGGCAGTTTTTTCGTCCTTAATCTTGATTAGCAGCGAATTCACGTTTATTGACGGGATTTCATCGGAGATTTTGAGTTGAGAAGATTCCGCCTCTTTGTAATTTTTCTCAAGATACTCCTGAAGCGTGAATTTGCCGTTTTTTAGCAATTTTGTGGAAATTTGAACGCTCTGTGCAGAAACCTTTTCGAGCTTTAATTCCCTGTGAAGCAGCGCAAACGTCGCAAAATCGAGGTTTACATTTTTTATATCAAGAATTTGGGTTTTATTCGGGTAAAAAAGCTGAACATTCCCCGCATCAACGGTCAAATTGAGCTTTGGGGATACTTTAATCCTGTAATCGCGGATAACAAGGTCAAGATTTGTCTGGCTTTTGACAGCGTCCGAAATTATGCCCGAATAATCTTTTGAATTAAGCAAAAACGGCAGCCCGAAGCACAAAACAAGGTAAATGCCCCCGAAAACTGCGGCAATTATTAAAAATATATTTAAAATTCTGCGAAATTTTCTCATAACATACACTTTCAGGCTAATATTCTATACTATTTTCACGGGCATGGCATGATTGTGATATAGTTGTTACGAAATATGGAAAAACGAGGAGATTGCGGGCCGAATGAACAATTACACGATAAAAATCGATACCGGCAAAGAAGCTTTGCTCCGTGAATTTTTTGCACGGGAAAATGCGGCGATATCCGCGCAGCAATACGCTTTCTGGCGCGCAAAAACCTCAAAGTATACCGCTATTTTTTACAATTCCGGCAAATTTCTCGTTCAAGGCGCTGATGTTAGCGAAATTGCAACTAAAGTTGAAGCTTTTCTCGGTATAAAATCCGTGCCTCCGGCAAAAACGCCCGATATTGCAGTTCCGGCAAAGCACATTGGAGTAGACGAGTCCGGAAAAGGCGATTTTTTCGGGCCGCTGGTTATTGCGGGGGTTCTAACCGATGAAAATAGCTCTGAAATTCTCTTGAAAGCCGGAATTAAGGACTGCAAAAAGGTTTCCGACGCACAAATTCCGAAACTGGCCGCCGCAGTGAAAAATAATTGCGTTTTTTCAATTGTCACGATAAATCCGGCAAAATACAACGAATTATACGCAAAATTCGGCAATTTGAACAAACTTCTTGCCTGGGGGCATGCCAGAACCATCGAAAATATTCTGGAAAAGGCAGATTGCGAATACGCGCTTTCTGATAAATTCGGCGATGAAAAACTCATAAAAAACGCGCTAATGGGCAAGGGACAGAATATAAAACTCGAACAGCGCTGCAAGGCCGAAAGCGATATTGCGGTTGCGGCCGCCTCTATTCTCGCCAGAGAGCAGTTTTTGAAGATAATGGCGGATTTTTCCTCAAAATACGGTGTGCAAATCCCGAAAGGCTGCAATTCTGCTGTTATCGACGCAGCGAGAGAGATTGCGGGCAGATTTTCAAAAGATGAACTCAAAAACCTTGTAAAAACGCATTTTAAGACATTTCAAGAGCTTTAACGCCGGATTTCTTGTAATTTGGTAAAAATTTCCATTGGGTTGTCAATAAAAAATTCCCCCCCGTGTCCGGCAAGAAAATTTCTGTCCCGAAATCCCCATGTTACGCTTATACAGGGCAATTTTGCGTTTTTTGCCGTTTCTATATCAACATCGGAATCCCCGATGTAAACAGAATTTTCAGGTTTTGAGTTTAAAAGCCTCATTGCCTCAAAAACGCTGTCCGGAGCCGGTTTTTTGCGAACATTTTCCGATTCTCCGATTGCAATATCTATTAACGTGTCAAAATACCGCGCGCAAAGCTCTTTAACTGCTAAATCAAACTTATTTGAAACCACAGCGATTTTGCAGCCCTTTTCACGTGCAATTTTCAGCATTTCCGAAATGCCGTCGTAGGGCGCTGTGTGATTGTACATGATTTCTTTGTAATTTTTTTTAAATGTATCAAGGCAACTCTCAAAATCCGGATTTTCTGCACCGTTCGGGAGGGCGCGTTCAATAAGTTTTCGCACTCCGTTGCCCACAAAATTCCGGATTTCTTCAATCGAGCGCTCCGGATAACCGAATTTCTTTAATGCAAAATTCGTCGCATTTTTCAGGTCTTCCAGCGTGTTTAAGAGCGTTCCGTCAAGGTCAAAAATCAATGTATTTATCATATTTTTCTCCCACGGCTTAATATAACATAAATTTTTTGCATTGTGGAAAAATTAAAGTTATAATTGCATTATGGGTATCGAAAAAGGTCTTGGGGAGGAATTTCCCCAACATTTATGCAAAATGTGCGGTCAATGCTGCAAAGCCATCACAACTCCCTACACGCATGAGGAGCTGAAAGAGCTTGCCGCGCAGGGGCAGGAAGAAGCGAGGGTTTTTGTTGAAATTTTCCGAAAATACCCCACCATAGAAGACGCCAGAAAGGCTGTTCCCGCTCACGTCGAAAATATTCTCAAAGAATTAAAAAAGAACCCTGATTTTGACGAATCAAAGATTGCTTTTTACTATTGCCCGCACCTGACCGGGCAAAATACCTGTTCAATCCACCCCACGCGCCCGGATTGCTGCCGTAGAGCCCCCAGAAACGGCTGGTCGCTTTTTCCGCCGGAATGCGGGTTCAAAGGATGGCAGTTTCAGCAAAGAGAACGCGTAAAAGCCACGGTAAGACGCCTAAAAGAAACGCTTATGGATTTTGAGCTGCTTGCGGATGAGCAAATTCTCCCCTCCAGCGGAAAAAGCGTAAAACAGGTGCGTGAAGAGATTAACGAAAAAATCTCGCACTGGGAAAAATACGGTTCTGCGTACTGGTAGCAGTTTTTGGGCTATTTTTAATACATTTCAATGATTTTTTGAATTGCAGTTTCAGCAGTATCCAAAATCTGATAAAGTTCGGCTTTTGTGAAAGGATTTCCCTCTGCTGTAGTCTGAAATTCAATGATTTTGCCGCTTTTTGTCATTACAACATTGGAATCCACCTGCGCGTGCGAATCTTCGGAATAATCCAAATCAAGTTTCACTTCACCGTCAATCAGCCCGATTGAAACCGCAGCAATCGGCTCCAAAATCGGGTTCTGCGTAATTTTTCCGTCCGAAATAAGCTTGTTTATTGCGTCTTCAAGCACAATATATCCGCCGCAAATGCTTGCGCAGCGGGTTCCGCCGTCAGCTTGAATAACATCTGCGTCAATTGTGATTGTGAGCCCTGTTAATTTCTCCAAATCAACGCACGAACGCAGGCTGCGCCCGATTAAACGCTGGATTTCCTGTGTTCTGCCGGAGATTTTTGTGCGTTCACGCTGGCATCTTGTGTGGGTTGAGGTCGGCAAAAGCGAATATTCTGCTGTAACCCAGCCTCTGGGGTCGTCTTTTTCCATCCATTTAGGCGCTTTTTCGTCAACTGACGCGGTTACTATTACTTTTGTATCGCCAAATTCCACCAGAACCGAACTCAAAGCGTGTTTTGTGTAATCTTTTACAAATTTTATATCTCTTAATTCGTTGTTTTGGCGGTTATTCAAACGCTCGGACATTTTATTTCTCCTTTATTCAATTGCTTTTTTATGGTAGTTTAATCTTAGCAAAATATTTCAAAAATAGGAAAAATTATGACAAAATTTTACTTAACTACGGCTATTGACTATGCGAACGGCGCTCCCCACATCGGGCACGCTTATGAAAAGATACAAACTGATGTTATTGCCCGTCATTTCCGCCAGAGATACGACGATGTCTATTTTCTTACCGGAACGGACGAGCACGGTATAAAAATCCAGAAAACAGCCGCTGCGCAGGGCATTTCTCCAAAAGAACTCTGCGATATTAACGCGGAAAAATTCAAAGAATGCTGGAGTGGGCTCGATATTTCTTACAATCAATTTATAAGAACCACTGATAAGCAGCATGAAGAAATTGTTCAGAAAATCTTCAAAAAATTGCAGGAAAACGGCGATATTTACAAACATTCTTACACAGGATTGTACTGCTCCGGCTGTGAATCGTTCTTGAATCCGCGTGATTTAACAGAAGACGGACTTTGCCCCGACCACCTCAAAAAACCCGAGGAAGTTAAGGAAGAAAACTACTTTTTCAAACTTTCAAAATATAAAGACCGCATTATTGAACACATAAAAAACAATCCTGACTTCATTCAGCCTGATTTCAGGGCAAATGAGGTTTTAAACCAGCTTGAGCATATTGAAGATATCTCGGTTTCCCGCTCAAAAGAGTCTGTAAGCTGGGGAATACCGGTTTTGGGCGATGATTCTCAGATTATTTACGTTTGGATTGACGCGCTTTCAAACTATATCACTGCTCTTGGCTATGACCCTGAAAATCCGCATGAAAACTTCAAAAAATACTGGCCTGCCGATGTTCAGGTCATCGGAAAAGATATTTTGAAGTTCCATGCGATTTATTGGCCGGCATTTTTGATGGCACTTGATTTGCCGCTGCCTAAAACAATTCTTGCTCACGGCTGGATTACGATTGACCAGACAAAAATGTCAAAATCCATAGGAAATGTCATCGCACCCAAAGATGTGATGGAAACCTTTGAACTCGCCCACCCTGACGCGTTCAGATATTTCATGATGGTTACGGCTCCGACCGGACGTGACGGAAATTACTCTGATTTGGACTTCAAAGAAAGGGTGAACGCCGATTTGGCGAACAATATCGGCAATTTGCTCAACAGAACGCTCAACATGCAGGTAAAATACTTTGACGGCGAGATAAAACCGGAATTTATAACCAATTCTGACAACGAAATCGCAAAAGAGGCGCTGAATACTGTAAAATCAGTTAAAAACCGGTTTGATAAGTACGAAGTTGCCGAGGCTGCGCAGGAAATTGTTAATTTTTCCAATGTTGTTAACAAATATGTAAACGATACAGCTCCCTGGGGACTTGCTAAAGACGGAAAAATGGATGAATGTGCGCAGGTTCTCTATAATGTGCTCGAGGCAATGCGGTTTATCGGTGCGCTGCTTGCACCTTATACGCCTAATATTTCGCAGGACATTTATGAACAGCTTAACAGGTCTGAAAAGCCCGCTGAAATTAAGCTGGATGACTTAAAATGGGGCGAAATCCCCGCAGGAAAAATCACAGAAAAAGAAAAAATCAAACCTGTATTTTTGCGTATGGATTCTGAAATCGCCGGTGCGGCAAAGAAAGGATAATTATGGCCAAAATTGTGGCATTTTCTTCTATTCAGCTTGACAGGTTTTATTCACCGCTTGGAAAAAGCGTGAATATTAGCGTCCAGAACAGATTGAGTAAAAGCGGGAAATTTTCAAACATTATCAACGAAAATAATATGAGCGCGCTCAATAATTACCTTGAAAAAAACAACGCAAGCGTTTATATTGAGGATTTGGGCGGGGATTTTTTCCATGATGTTAAATTTCATGTTTTTAAGCGAGGGAAATCGGATACAATTAAATTTCCGTTCAGTTTTGCGGGTGCAAAAGAGGATTTTGCAAACTGCATGCGCTCTTTGTACAAAAATGTTGAAAATGCGCTAAAAACTTTAAAGGGCTAGGCTTTACATTTTTTTACAAAGCAGCAAAAAAATTCTTGTACGTTTTTATAATAAAATGTAGTCAAAAGGGTTAAAAATATGAACAAAGTTAGCTTCGGTGCAGCAAAATTTACTAAAATTCCGCAAATAAAACCCCGCACAAATAAAAACGCAGCGGCACTTGTTGATGAAATCAACACAACAGCGATGTTGAAAGGAAAACCCAAAGAAGAGTTAAATGAGCATTTAATAAGAGAACTTGCGGCTTCCCCGCGGATGGGTTTTAGCAATTTGCCTATTATCAGGGCAATTCTCGGGGCTGCGAAGGACGGAACCAAAATAAAATGATAGATATTGAACAAAAACAAAAATTAGAAGAGCTTGCTTTGAAAATAAACAAAGCGAAGGAGTGCCTTTGACCTTTCCGGCGTTGAAAAGAAGGCAAAAGAACTTGATTTAAAACTTCAGAGCGAAGAAATCTGGCAAAATCCGCAGAGTGCCGCAAAACTCTCGCAGGAGCTTACAGAATGCAAAAATACGCTCGAAAAAGCAGAAAATTGGGACAAAAAAATCGAAGATTGTAATGTCCTTGTTGAACTTTACAACGAAACCGAGGATGAATCGCTCTGGGAGGAACTTCAAAACACGCTGGAAGCCCTTGAAAAAGAGATGAACGATTGGGAGGTGCAAACGACGCTTTCCGGAGAATATGACGCATACGACGCGATTTTGACAGTAAATGCAGGCGCGGGCGGCACCGATGCGCAGGATTGGGCGCAAATGCTGCTCAGAATGTACTCCAGATGGGCAGAAACAAAGGGCTGGAAAGTCGAATTGCTGGATAAATCGGACGGAGATGAGGCCGGAATTAAGTCCGCAACAATAAAAGTAAGCGGAAAATACGCTTTCGGGCTCGCAAAAGCAGAACGGGGCGTCCACAGGCTCGTCAGAATCTCTCCGTTTAACGCAAACGGAAAGCGCCAGACGAGTTTTGCTTCGCTGGAAGTCAGCCCTGTGCTTGAGGATTTTGAAAAGGCTATACATATCCCGCCGGAGGATTTGGAGGTTGATACAATGCGCTCGGGCGGAGCAGGCGGCCAAAATGTCAACAAGGTTGAAACTGCCGTCAGAATTTTGCACAAACCGACCGGAATTGTCGTAAAATGCCAGCAGCAGCGTTCCCAACTGCAAAACAAAGAAACTGCAATGCAAATGCTTGCTTCAAAGCTTCTCGCAATCAAGCAGGCAGAGCATGATAAAAAACTTGCGGAGCTTAAAGGCGAAAATTTCGACATAAATTTTGGCTCCCAGATCCGTTCATACGTTTTTCACCCGTACAAAATGGTTAAAGACCACAGAACGGGCTTTGAGGTCGGAAATGTGGATTCGGTGATGGATGGGGAGATTGACGGGTTTATCGAGGCATATTTGAAACAGAATATCAATTCGTAATGTAAACAAATTGCCGCAAACCTGCAAATTATTTTAGAATTAGAATATGTTTGGAACAATGGAGCTTCAAATTGAATATTTACTGCTTTTGCAGCAGCTGAGAGAAGCGACAAACGGCGCTTTTGATACATTTTTTATGTCTGCAACGTGGTTTGGCGAAGTAATTATCCCGCTTGGATTTTTAGCTGTTATTTACTGGTATTTTGATAAAAAAGCGGGAATTTTCATGCTTTTTAACTTTGCTCTGACCCTTTGTTTTAACGTTTTTTTGAAAATGGCCGCCTGCATAAAGCGTCCGTGGCTTATTGACTCCAGAGTTTGCCCGATTGAGCGGGCTTTGCCTGCGGCGGACGGATATTCTTTTCCCAGCGGCCATACAGCGGGAGCAATGAGCGTCTGGGGGTCTGCTGGCTATTTATGGAGAAAAAATCGATGGATTTTGGGGCTAATGGTGCTTCTTGTGCTGCTTGTTGCGTTTTCAAGGAACTATATCGGGGTGCACACGCCGCAGGATGTCATTGTATCAATTATAATCGGGCTGTTTATTATTGTTTTTACCGATAAAATCCTGAAATGGACAGATAAAAAGCCCGGAAACGACTTGATTTTTTACACAGCAATAATGATTGCGGGGCTGATTTTGTATTTGTACCTGCATTTGAAATGCTGCGCCCAAATGCGCTCATACAACCCGCTGGTTGACACAATAAACCCTCTGAACATGAAACATGGCGTTTACGGCAAGCTTGCATTTGTTTACGGCGCGTTTTCCGGCTGGATTCTGGAAAAAAGGTTTGTAAACTTTCAGGTAGTGTACAAAAAATCATTAAAAACCTTATTTTCTGCTGTTTTTGGGCTTTTATTGTTTTATCTTGTTATGTTTTTGGCTGATAAATTCTTTGCTGCAATTCTTGTAAAACGCTATGCGTCCGCAGCGGCAGCCTTTTTCATCGCATTTTATATATCATTCATTTATCCGTTCATTTTGAAAAAAATTCGCCGATAGTGTATGGCAATTAAAATGCGTTTGTATTATATTTATAGTAATTATGCCAATGAAACATTCAAAATATTCAGTAGTTATAGTCGGAAGCGGTATTTCAGGACTTTATGCCGCAATTAAGTTGTCCGAGAGCATGAACCTCCCTGACGGAATTCTTTTGCTAACAAAATCACAGCTTTCTGAAAGCAATTCAAGATACGCGCAGGGCGGTATTGTAGGCGTTTTGCCAGAAAATGCGCCGGATTCCGTTAGTTTACATGTTGCGGACACAATAAAAGCCGGCTGCGGGCTTTCGGATTTTAATGTTGTGAAATTTATCTCTGAAAACAGCCAGTACGCAATAAAAGACCTGATGAGCTACGGCGTGGAGTTCGACAGGGACAAGCAAAACGGGCTGACTTTCACGCTCGAAGGTGCTCACAGCGTAAGAAGAATTCTCCATGTCGGCGGCGACGCAACCGGCTACGGAATTGAAAAAGCGCTCGTAAACAAGGTTAAAAACGATAAAACAATTGCTGAAAATATCTCAATTTATGAGCAATGCCATGCTGTCGAGCTTTTAATTGACGCAAAAGGCGAATGCAGGGGCATTATTTCGTTTAATGAGGCCACAAAAGAGTTTGAAACTATCTATGCCGGCGCAACTGTGCTTGCTACAGGCGGTGTCGGACAGGTTTACAAATACACAACAAACCCGACGGTCGCTACAGGCGACGGGCTGGCGCTCGCAGTCAGGGCAAAAGCCGAAATTAAAGACATGGAGTTTATTCAGTTCCATCCTACGGCGCTTTCGCTTGATAATGACGAATCAAGGTTCTTGATTTCTGAATCTGTCAGAGGTGAGGGCGCAAAACTTGTAAACAGCAAGGGCGAATACTTCATGGAACGCTATCATGAGCAAAAAGACCTTGCTCCCCGTGATATTGTTTCCCGCTCAATTGTCAAAGAGCTTGAAGCATCTGGCGAAGAAAGGGTTTTTCTTGATGCATCGCTTATTCCGATAGACACATTTACAACAAGATTTCCGAATATTTATAAAAAATGCCTTGAAAATGGCGTTGATGTCACAAAAGACTATATTCCGGTTTCACCGGCGGCGCATTACTGCATGGGCGGCATAAAAACGTCTGTTGACGGAACAACCTCTATCCGGCACCTATACGCTATTGGCGAAGCGGGCTGCACTTCTTTACACGGAGCTAATAGACTCGCCAGCAACTCGCTTCTGGAGTGCGTTGTTACCGCTTTTGAACTGGTGAACACGCTTTCCTTTGAAAATCTGCAGGTTTCTGACGTGATTGACGATTCTATCCTTTCTACAATCAAAAATTACGCACCCCAAGACGAGCCGGAGGATGCAGATTGCGATGTAAATGCTCTAATTAACAGGCTAAAAGATACAATGTGGAAAAATGTCGGCATAATTAGAGATGAAAACTCTTTATTGCAGGCACTTTCCGACCTCAAAAAAATATCAGAAGAATTCGGACGGAACCGTTTCTGCACAAGCGCAGAAGAATTTGAGCTGCGTAACCTTTTGCATGTTGCGCTGGTTATTACAAATATGGCACTCAAACGTAAAGAGTCAATAGGTGCACATTTCAGGTCTGACTCGCCCGTTGTTCCGGAAAAAATTTCTGTCGAGGTAAAAAACAATGAATCATCAGTTTCTGTTAAATGATTTTATTATTGAAAAACACGTAAAAAACGCTCTGGAAGAGGATATCGGCTATGGAGATATTACAACGGACTTTCTATACTCGGATTCTGAATTTCTCACTGCGTATTTGAATACCCGCGCGGATGGCGTAATTTGTGGGCTTCCGGTTTTCAAAAAAGTTTTTAGAATCCTCTCAAAGGATGTCAGGATTGATTTTGAGGTGCAGGAGGGCGAAAAAATCCAAAAAGGCCAGACCCTCGCTAAAATTATCGGCCCCGCAAGGGCAATTTTGACGGGCGAAAGAACTGCATTGAACTATATCCAGAGAATGTCGGGAATTGCGACGGAAACCGCAAAATATCAGGAAGCAATCAAGCCTTACAGCGCTTTTATCGTTGATACGCGAAAAAATACGCCCGGATTCAGGCTTTTTGAAAAATATTCGGTTGCAGTGGGCGGCGGAAAGCTCCACAGGTTCAATTTGAGCGACTGCGCAATGGTTAAAGACAACCACATAAAACATGCCGGCTCAATCACAAATGCGGTGCAAAGCCTGCGCAAAAACGGCTCTCACGCGCATAAAATCGAGGTCGAATGCGATACTTTTGAGCAGGTTAAAGAAGCGGTCGAAAATAAGGCTGATATTATTATGCTCGATAACATGAACGTAGAGGATATGAAAAAATGCGTAGATTTTATAGCCAAACGGGCTATTGTCGAGGCCAGCGGAAATGTTAAACTCGATACTGTGAATAAAATCGCGTCAAGCGGAGTTGATATAATCTCGACCAGCGCAATTGTAGCAAATGCGCCGGTTTTAGACCTCGGATTGGACATGTAATATGACATTTAACATTCTGGTCTGCATTAAGCAGGTTCCTGACACAAATGACATAAAATGGACGGCAAATAACACAATTGACCGCGCAGGAATGGATTTAATCATAAATCCTTACGACATGGGCGCAATGCAGATTGCGCTGGACGTGAAAAAAGCGATTGTTGACGCAAAAATAACTCTTTTGTCCATGGGCCCGACCCAGGCTGTTGAATCCTTGTCATACGGGCTTGCTATGGGTGCGGATGAGGCATTTTTGCTCTGCGACAAGAAGTTCGCCGGCTCTGATACGCTTGCTACATCGTATTGCCTCGAATGTTTTATCAGAAAATTTATGCCGGATTTCAATCTGATTCTCTGCGGCCAGCAGGCAGTTGACGGTGACACTGCACAGGTTCCTCCTGCGCTCGCGCAAAAGCTTTGCGTGCCCTCTTCAGTGCTTGTTTGCGAATTTCTTGAATATAATGACGGAAAACTTACCTTAAAACGCGAAACGCCCTGCATTAAAGAAGAAATTGAGATAAAAACGCCCGCGCTTCTTGCGGTTAATTCAAGAGAATGCGTGAAAAAGCCGCTTATTGAAGATTTTATGCGTGCTCAGGATATCCCCGTGAAAATCCTCAGCGCCGCAGATATAGGCGCGGACGACGCACAAATCGGTTTTGCAGGTTCACCGACAATTGTAAAAAAAGCATTTCGTCCGGAAATCACGCGGGAATGCCGGATTATCAACGATTTTTCGCCGGAAGCAGCTGCAAAACTTCTTCTTGAGGCGGTTAAGGAGGCGCGTTCATGACAAAACTCCTTGTTTTTGCGGAAACTCACGACAATTTGATAACTCCTGTTTCAATCGAAACAATTACCTACGCAGCAAGCAGCTTGAAAAACGTTGAAATCAATGCTCTAATCGCTGCAGCTCCGGAATACGCGGATGAACTGGCCGAACAGCTTAAAAATAAGGGGCTGGACAATCTTTTTCTTCTTGTAAGCCCTGTTTTTGCAGACAATGAGATTTGTACGCTAACCGGCGCTATAAGTGATTTTCTGGCACAAAATCATCAAAATATACTTCTTGTAGGTGCAACAGCGCTCGGCAGGGAACTTGCGCCGCGCGTGACTTCAAGCCTGAACCTCGGTTTGACTGCGGATTGCACAATGATTGACATTGATGAGCAGGGAAAATTGCTTGCAACCCGCCCGACTTACGGGGGGCAGCTTATGGCGGTTATTTCTTCAAAAACCGACCCGAATTGTGCAACAATACGGCCGGGCGCCCTCGTCACAACCGGAGAAATCCCGCAAAAAACAATGAATATTCACCGTATTGAGCCTCGAATTTCACGGAACGAAGAGGCTGTAAAGGTGTTAAAACGCGAATTTAAAGCAATTGACAACAGCCTTGAGGCCGCAAAAATCGTTGTTGCCGGCGGTGCAGGGCTGCGTTCTTCTGAAAATTTCGGAAAAATGTACAGACTTGCTGAAAAATTGGGCATTTCACCGGCGTCTTCAAGGGCAGCGGTTGAGCTGGGCTGGGCGGAGCAAACAATTCAGGTTGGACAAACAGGGCACACAATTGCACCGGATTTGTACATCGCACTGGGCATTTCGGGGGCAATTCAGCACCTTGTCGGCATTACAAACGCCAAAAAGGTCATAGCAATCAATTCTGACCCGAACGCGCCTATTTTTCAGTGCTGTGATATTGGCATAGTTGCCGACGCGCAGCAGGTTTTGGACGCGCTTTTAGCCGAATAAAGGCTTTTTCGCTTAAACAAGCCCCTCTTTAATCGCCTTTACGGCAGCCTGAGTTCTGTCATCAACCACCAGCTTTTGAATAATATTGCAAACGTGCGCTTTTGCTGTATGTTCGCTTATTGTGAGCGTGTTGGCAATCTCAAAATTCGATTTTCCATCTACAACGAGCTTTAATACTTCATATTCTCTTTCCGTAAGATTTGCGTGCTGCGCCCGGAAAGTCGCTCTGGAGCTTTGTTTTTGGGGGATAAAACAGGAGGATTGATTCCTGATGAGTGGCACGATTTTCGGGTCAAGCCAGATTGCGCCGTCTTTTACGGATTTTATAACCATAATCAGGAGTTCTGTGTTAATATCCTTTAGCACATAGGCGTAAGCGCCCGCGCTGAGCGAGTCCATGACCTCTTTTTCCGTGGTGTGCGAGGTCAGCATAATGATTTTTTGGTCGGGATTGTCGTTCAAAATGCGCTTTGTTGCCTCAATTCCGCTTATATCGGGCAATCCAATATCCATAAGTATAACATCAGGCTTTATATTCTTTGCTTTTTCGACCGCCTCTTTCCCGCTTTGCGCTTCGGCGATGACTTTTATGTCATTACAGTCCTCAAAAAGCGATTTAAGCCCCACACGCAGCAGTTTATGATCTTCTACCATTAATAACGATATACACTTATTTTCCGGCATAATATTTCTCCCACTCTATTATTTATTAGTAATATAAAATAGAGAAACTTTTTGTTCATTACCGCCGAAATCCCGCCTCCTGTTATAAATTTTTGTTTTATAAAAATAATATCTATTTATTACGTTGCGATATATAGTGATAATATTAAATACATTGTAACATTATTTTAAACAGTTTGTAAGAATTAACAAAATTTAAATTTCAGGGATATTATAAGTAATATACAGGCAGAATAAACATTTTGAGAGGAATAAATTATGAATATCAAAGCAGTAGCGTTTTATACAGGGCTCACAGGGGCAACTCTTCTGGGGGGATGTGCTAAAAAAGCTGAACCTCTGGCAAAAATTGTTGAAAAAGCCCAAACCGAGCTTATTAACAAAAACACCCTGAGTGCGGCCGATTCAGTGGTTTCAAAGGCTGTTTATAAAGCAAGACTCGCAGAAATAGAGCTGGAAGCTGCCAAAGCAAAGCTCGAGGATGCAAGATTCGCAGTTTCTTATAAGCTGGATTCAATTAAGTCTGCAAATAAGCCCTTAAAAACAGCAGAAGATACTGAGTTGCTTGAATTCGGGAAAATATATCGCGGATTTAGTAAAATAGAGAACGGATTAATAAAAACAGAGAAAAATATGCTTGATTTGGAATTTTCTGTGAATAATTTGCCAAAATAACAAAAAAGAGCGCTCAAAATCGAAAAATTTGAGTGCTCTTTTTTTGTAATACATGTATCGATAAGAAATATAACGATAATCTTGTTAATTTATATCTAATAGAAATATAGTGATAATATTTTAACAAAAAGCCAGAAAAAAATTAAAAATCTATAATGTAATTATGGATAAAAATTTTTCTCAAACGCCTCATAACGCTATTTCGCCGGATATTGAGTTTGTAATGACAATGGACGGCTCATGCGGGCTGTATAACAGCAGCGTTGGCGATATTTATCATTCTTCTTACGGCGCCCTGTCAGAAGCAAAGGAAAAGTTCATACGCCCTTTAAATTTTCATAAAAATTTTCTTCAAAAAAAAGAAATAAAGGTTCTCGATGTTTGCTCGGGCATTGGCTATAACACAAAAGCCTTTTTGAATTACCTTTTCAATTCTAAAATTGCGCCCGAAACAAAAATCCATATCGACGCAATAGAAATAGACAAAAAACTGACCCTCCTTTCTCCATTTATAAAAGATGGGTTGAGGGACTGCGCATGTTCGTATTTTTTGTTCGCCAATTTGCAGGAGGATATTTTCCCGGAAATAGAACAGGTGAATTCTGTTGTTTCAGATTCAAAAAACAGGCCATTTTTAAGCCGTGCTGTGGTCGATTTGTTTCAAAAATACAGATTTGACAGGTATAAATATAACCACCGGAGCCGTTATCTTTCGTTTTTACATAATATATATTATCAATACGTATCGAAACGCAATAAAAAGGCATTGAAAGCCCTTAAAATGAACAATTTTACATTCCGCCCGCATTATATGGACGCGAGGCTTTTCTTGAAATCAGCAAAAAACGGATATGATATTGTGTTTTTGGACGCTTTTACGCCCTTAAAATTGCCAACCCTCTGGAGCGAAGAATTTTTTGCTCGGCTTTATGAACTTATGAATCCGGATTCAATGCTGGTCACATATTCTAATTCCGCTGCAGTAAGAAATGCAATGCTCAAGGCTGGATTTTTTGTTGGCAAGACTTTTGATACAAAAAAACGCCCCTCAGGAACAGTTGCTTCCAAAAATAAGAATTTTATCGAACATCCGCTCGATGAATTTGATTTTGGGCTAATTCAAACAAACGCTGGGGTTGCTTTTAATGATCCGGCCTTAGATTGGCCGCCGGAAAAAATTCTGGAGGAATATAATGCAAAAAAATCGCGTTTAAACCTTCCGTCCTCCAGTTCCTATATAAAATCACACAAAAGAAAAGAGGAAACGCTATGTACGACGTAGTCATTTGCGGCGGAGGCACTGCAGGGTGCGCGGCAGGATATATTGCCGCAAAAAACGGCCTAAAAACACTTATTATCGAAAAAAACATTCACCTCGGCGGGTCAATCACCTCTGCGCTTGTTGTCCCGGCAATGAAATCGGACACTTGCAACATAAACTGCGAATTCTACAACGAATTTGTGAAAAAAATGTCGGAATATGGTGGTCAAATAACCTATTCTGACGGAAATACAGGCTGGTTTAACCCTGAAATTGCAAAAATAGCGCTCGATTCGATGATGAAAGAGGCGGGTTGCGAAGTTTTATTCGGTTGTGAGGTAAAAGACGCAGAATGTTATGATGATAACATTAAAAAAATCAAAATTTCAAATGGAATATTATCACTATATATCGAATCGGGTTATTTTATAGACTCAACAGGAAATTCAAAACTAGGAAAAATTTTAAATCATAAATTTTTGACTGACAAAAAAAATGAACAACCGATGACATTGCGCTTTAATCTTTCGGGAATCGATATGAAAAAATTCTGCGAATGGATAATGGAGCTGGATAAGGATAGAGAAGTCACGACTTGTGCCCAAATCAATGGTGAAATGCATATGTCGACGGCATATACCTGGGATAAGTCTAAAAGCTGGGCATTAAGACCCATTTTTGAGGCTGGAATAAGGGACGGCGTGATAAAAGAGGCTGACAGCGCCTATTTTCAGGTGTTTTCGGTTGCAGGAATGAAAGGAACGTTGGCGTTCAACTGCCCGAGAATCCTGTCTGACAAGGAATTGAGCCCTGATAGTATTCAGGATGTTTCTTTTGCGGTAATTGAGGGCAGAGAGCAGATTTGGAGGCTTTATAACTTTGTAAAACGCTATTTCCCGGGTTTTGAGGAAGCTTATATATCAAATATTGCTGATATGCCCGGTGTGAGGGAATCCTCGCGCTTTGAGGGCGAATATGTTTATTCAAAAGAGGATATGACAGCCTCGAAAACCTTTGAAAATCCCGTTTTGCACGCAAGCTACCCGATTGACATACATTCTTACAAAAAAGACACCTCGACGCTTGAAAAAGCTGTGAATGACTACTATTTGCCGGTTGAAAGCTTAAAATCCGCTCAGTTTAAAAATTTATACTTTGCCGGACGCAATTTATCCGCGACTTTTGAGGCACAGGCTGCGTTGAGGATTCAGACTTCCTGCTTTTCTATGGGGGAGGCGGTTGCCAAGGATATTTTACGCCGACAAAAATGATTCTTTAACAAGCTTTCGCAGCTCCTCCATAGCCTCATTGCATTCCGAGTTAAGAAGTTCAAGTATTTGAATATTTTTTGTCTTCATTTGCGCGGCTGTTCGGGAGTCAGGCAAATTTCCACCAAGGAGTTCATCCACAGTAATATATTTATAGCCTAATCTTTCAAAATCGCCTATTTTGGGGCTGGAAACAATCGGAATAAGATTGGCGCCTATATATTCGATAAGCTTTGTCGGACAGGCAACTTGATTTACGACAATATCGTCGCGCAGGATAAATCCAAAGTCAAAACCTTCATATTCTTTTTGGATTAATCCCGGGGAG
Source organism: uncultured bacterium (assembly GCA_900547155.1). Classification (GTDB taxonomy): domain Bacteria; phylum Cyanobacteriota; class Vampirovibrionia; order Gastranaerophilales; family Gastranaerophilaceae; genus Spyradomonas; species Spyradomonas excrementavium. The sequence goes on from URFH01000003.1 coordinate 106,881, forward strand.
ACAGATTTTATCGTAACATTAGGATAATCCCCGAGAAGATTCTCAAAAAACGCCTTATCGGGCGAAATTATTTTGATTTCTAGATTTTGCGGCAATTTTTTAATCACATCAACCATTTGTTCTGCATTTTGCCATTTATTCGTGCCGCCGGAGTAAATAATTTTGCATTTTTTCGCATTTTCTTGTATTGACGGGAGTGTCAGCCTGTGTGAAGTAAAAATTGGCAGCTTAATAAATTGAACATGCTCCATGTTGTACTTATTTTTGTAGAATTCAATCATATTTTCAGATACGCAAACTAGGGCTTTTAAATGAGGGAATAACTCGCGCTCATAGAGCTCCGCAAGCTTGATTTTGCCAGAATCCACACTGCCGAAACGCATTTCCTCCACAACGCAGCCATGAGCGTCAAGAATAATTTTATGGCTGTATTTTTTTAGATATTCAAGCGGAATTTTCATCGCACTGTACAGACTGTGTATGTAAATGCAGGAAGCAGCCTCAAAAAGGCCATCCAGACTGCGTTTTGTTACGGATTTATAGGAATCAACTTTTTTATTGTAAAATCGGGATGGCGATTTGAACAGTCTGTGCAGGCAGTTTGAAAAACATCGGCCCCAATACCTTATAGTGCTGACGTTTTTTATGTTTTCAACATATATTTTGTTAAAATCGGCGAGAATATCATCGATTGCAACAATCCGGCGGTTCATTCCGTCTTTTTCTATTCTTCTGGTGACAATATTTCCGATTATTAGTACAAAATTGTCTTTTTGCATAAAATTAGCTCCCTATACGCATTATAGCTCAGCAGATTATCTTGTATTTTTTGTATCAGTTTTTCAGAAACAGATTCTACTGTATGGTTTAAAACTGAGTATTTATGGCACATTACGCCTTGCTGATATTTTTGCCCTTTTACATATATTTCATCAAGAATTTCCGAAAAAGTACGCTGCGCAAACTCTTTATAAAGATTATAATTTGTACCGAGCACATAATCAAATGCTTCGTAAAAATACGCAAATTTATTAATTTTTATCGGCCTGTATGAATACGGAAGAAGCACTGCAGGTATTTTTAAGCCGGAAGCCTCAATTACCGATGTTCCCATAGCAAAGATAATATCACAGTGGCATAACATATAACTGTGAAGCGTCGATATGTCAGAAATAGTGCCGACAAAGCGCAAATCCAATTTATTCTTATATTTTTCGGTATTAATAAGCCGTTTTGAATCACCGTCACCGATGATATGTACAATTTTCTTCTTTTTAGTGTCGTAATTCACGAGATTATCAAGAACAGCAATAAGCGGATAAACCTTTTCTTTCACAAGCCTGCCCAGTATGCAGATATTGATTTCATCAGCACTAATCAGTCCCGTATTTGCCTCTTCAGAGGGAATCGGGCAGCAGACCGGAAGATAATCTTTGCTCAAATCAATGTCAAACAACATCTTTTGGTAGTTCAAATTTTCAAAATCCATAAAATAACACGCATTCATTGAGGTGAATTCGGTTAAAAGATTCTTCATTCTACGATATTTTTTATTGTAGAATGTTTTCAGGAAAAACTTCTGAAAAATCATTGGATAATTCTGGAGTTTTGCACCTTTTGGCATAATGTGAAGCACATTGAGCGGGTGTATGCACCAGAACAACAATTTTGTATCAATATTTTCAAAATTCAATGCTTTATTTAGCCGGTTAATATTAGAAATTGGTGTTATAAGTGCCTCTATGTCAGGAATTTGCGATTTTTCATCATCGGTGTAATCTATGAAGTTCAGTTTTTGAAAAAGAGGATTGTTGCGTATAAAACCGTCTTTATAATCAACAAAATAAACCTGTGTACCAAAATTTTCGCACAAATAACTTCCGAGTCTGGCAAAAAGCAATTCAGCACCGCCTGCAACTTTTGAGGGGTAGAAGAATGCAAGTTTATTCAAATTCATTAATAACCTCAACAACTTTCTGCATTTCAGCTGCGGAAAGAACCGGTGAAATGGGGATACTAAGAATTTCTTCATGTATTTTTTCGGTTATCGGAAAGCTCAGATTGTTCCATTCTTTAAAACACTGCTGTTTGTGCGGCGGAATAGGATAGTGGATTAAAGTTTGTATTCCGTTATCAAGTAAAAATTGTTGAAATTTGTTCCTATTTGCAGTTCTTACCGGGTAAATGTGCCAGACGTGAGATTCACGTGCATAAGTTTCGGGCAGGGTAATAAGTGGATTTTTGATGTTTTTTGAATAAAAATCTGCAATTTTTCTTCTTTTTTCGTTATCTTCATCCAAAAATCTGTACTTGATATCAAGTACAGCCGCCTGGATTTCATCAAGGCGGCTATTAATACCCTGAAGGATATTGTTATATTTAATATTAGAACCATAGTTTCTAATTGCTCGGATTTTTGCAGCCAATTCGTCGTCATTTGTTGTTACACAGCCGCCATCACCAAGACAACCTAAATTTTTGCCCGGATAAAAACTAAAACCTGAAGCATCACCGAGATTTCCGGTTCTTTTGCCTTTGTATATCGCACCATGGGCTTGTGCGGAATCTTCAATTATCTTTAGATTATATTTTTTAGCAAGTTCCCAAATTTTTTCCATCTCTACAGCCTGCCCATAAAGATGAACAACCATAATTGCTTTGGTTTTTGGTGTTATTTTTTCTTCAATTAAATCAGGATTTATGTTATAGGTTTTTAAATCCGGTTCAACAAGCACAGGCGTGCAGTTATTCTGGGTAATAGCAAGAATTGAAGCTATATATGTGTTTGCCGGTGCAATAATTTCATCACCAGCGCCAAAACCATAGCCTTTAATAATTAAGTTCAACGCGTCCAGCCCGTTAGCACAGCCAATGCAGTGTTTTACTCCACAAAACGCAGCAAAATCAGATTCAAATTTTTCATCTTCTTTCCCGAGAATGTACCATCCTGAGTCAAGTACACGCTTTATTGCGGCGTCTATTTCAGGACGAAATCTCTCGTTTATTTTATGTAAATCCAGAAATTTAATCATTTTTTGCCTCATATTGTTTCACAAGATAAGTTTGCCCATCCGCAACATCTTTTGTAACAACGCTTCCCGCGGCAATCATAGCATTTTCACCGATTATAACACCCGGCAATACAGTAGAATTTGCACCTATGGAAGCACCGCGTTTTACCACTGTAGAAAGGCGTTTGAAGCTTCGATTTCCTGATTTTGGATATTTATCGTTGCAGAATGTCACATTTGGCCCAATAAAAACATCGTCTTCCACCCTTATGCCGTCCCAGAGCTGGACGCCGCATTTTATTGTCACATTATCACCAATTTTCACATCATTTTCTATAAAACAATGCGAGCAGATATTACAATTTTTACCAATTTGAGCCTGCGGCAAAACCACACAGAATTGCCAAATTCTAGTATTTTCACCTATATGAGATGATTGTACATCAGATAATTCACTTATCAATTATAAAAACCTCTTTAAATATTTAGGGCGTATTTTTAAGTAATCTTCTCTTGTGTATTTGTAAAACACATCTTCGTCTGTTTCTTCATAGATTTTTGCTCCAAATCTTTCATGAAAAGCCCTTACACGTTCGTTTTTCCTGCGGACTTCAAAGTGACTTGCAGCAAAGTTTAGAGAAAAAAAGGCAAATTCATATATTAAAAGAGCAGATTCAATAGCGGTAGAAGTCGGTGCACCATCCTTTACAAGCCAACTTCCCCAGCTAAAACTGTTGTCTTTTATATCATATATTCTGACTGTACCGAGTGGCTCTTTTTCTTTGGATTCAATAACAAAATACCACTCATCACTTTTCTTCTTATAGTTTTTTATGTAGTCGGTTTGTTTTTCAATATTATATTCGGTTTTATTCAAATATGCGCTTTTATCTTCATTTGTTCTTAAATCTAAAATAAATTGCGCGTCTGATATTTCAACATCTCTTAAATTTATATTTTTTCCTTTAACAAATTTTTCCATTTTCCCCCTTTTGAATATTCAGATACTCCTCATAATCTCTTATGTACTCATTTTCATCATAATAAGTACTTGCAAGCACAAGCAAAATTGCATTATACGAAAAATCATACATCTCTTTCCAGAGCATTTTATCTAAATACAGTGCTTGATGAGGGTTGTTGAGTTCAACAATTTTCTGATTCGTCCCATCATCAATTTTCACCTTACAACTGCCGTTTATTGCAATAAGCAGGAATTCTGAGTTTTTATTTGCGTGGCAGCCCCTTGCGACACCGGGTTTTGTATCAAAAATATAAAAAATGCGCTTTATATCAAAAGGGCAATTGTTCCCTTGTTCGAATGAAACAAGATGCCCGCGTTCATCGCCAAAAACTTTAGTATCTATTAAGTTATAATTCATAATTACCTGCTCTAAAAAAGTATATCTAATAAATGGCTAACTGACAAATTATTTACATTGCTTAAATTTATTTGTGCTAACATATTGATATGTTCACGGGTATTATTGAAGAAAAAGCAACCATCACTTCACTCGAAAAGCAGCAAAACGGTGCGATTTTAACCGTTTCGTGCTCAAAAGCTGCACTTGATACAAAAATTGGCGATAGTATCGCTGTTAACGGCGCCTGTTTGACTGTTGTTGAAATAGAAAACGACGGATTCAAGGCATTTGCCTCTTATGAAACACTTAAACTCACCACTCTCGGCCTTTTAAAAGCAGGGGACAGCGTAAACCTGGAAAGAGCGCTCAGACTTTCTGACAGATTGGGCGGACATATTGTTTCGGGGCATGTTGATGGGGTTGGAGCCTTTATTTCTTCAACAAAAATCGGCGAAGCCTTTAAAATGATTTTTGAAATCCCCGAAGATTTGATGAACGAGGTTGTAAAAAAAGGTTCAATTGCAATCGACGGCGTAAGCCTTACAGTTGCCGAAGTTTCCGGCAATAAAATCGCGGCTGCGGTCATTCCCCATACTTATAAAAACACCCTTTTGGGTGATTTACGACCAAATTCAGCGGTTAATATAGAAACTGATGTCATAGGCAAATATGTGGGCAAAATGCTCGCTGCCGGAAGAAAAGAATCAAAAATAACAGCCGATTTTCTGGAAAGGAACGGTTTTATATAATGAATTTAGTTGAAAATATCATAAATCAATTCAAAAGTAACGAAGCGCGCTTTGATACGATTGAAGAAGCAATCGAAGCTATCAAAAAGGGCGGAATGGTTATCGTAGCGGACGATGAATCACGCGAAAATGAGGGCGATTTAATTTGCGCGGCCGAATTTGCGACTGTTGAAAACATAAATTTTATGATTACGGAAGCAAAAGGCATAGTTTGCACGCCAATATCGCCCGAAAGAGCCGAAAAACTCGGGCTTGACAGCATGGTTAAGAACAACACAGACGTTAAAGGCACTGCGTTTACACAGAGCGTTGATGCTGACCCGAAATTCGGGGTAACTACGGGCGTTTCGGCGATTGACCGCTCGGTTACGATAAAATTAATTGCAGATGACAACACAAAACCGTCAGATTTGCGCCAGCCGGGTCATGTTTTTCCCTTAATTGCCAAAAGAGGCGGGGTTCTTGAGCGCGTCGGACACACAGAAGCTTCTATTGATTTATGCAGGCTTGCAGGGCTTAAAGACGCTGCTGTTTGCTGTGAAATCGTTAATCCTGACGGTTCTATGGCACGCAGGGATGATTTGCGCAAATTTGCTGACAAATACGGCATAAAATTCATCACAGTTGCCCAGCTAATCGCCTACAGGCTCCGAAATGAACGTTTGATGAAAAGAGAAGCCGAAGTTAATCTGCCGACAAAGTTCGGTGTATTCAGACTTCTTGGTTACAGGCATGTTTTGACCGGTCAGGAGCACGTTGCACTGGTAAAAGACGACGGTTCCGACAAAATACCGCTTGTCAGAATGCACAGCATATGCCTTACAGGCGACACTTTCCACAGCTTGCGCTGCGACTGCAACAGCCAGCTTGAAAATTCAATGAAAATGATTAACGAGTACGGAAAAGGCGCTGTTGTTTACCTTTTGAACCATGAAGGGCGCGGAATCGGCATTGTAAACAAAATAAAAGCCTACGCACTTCAAGACGCAGGCGCTGACACGATTGACGCAAACCTTAAACTCGGTTTCAACTCGGATTTGCGCGATTACGGCGACGGAGCTCAGATTTTACTTGATTTAGGCTACAAAAAGTTTAAACTAATTACTAACAACCCTCAAAAAATCATCGGACTTGAGGGATACGGGCTGGAAATTGTTGACAGAGTGTCGGTTGAGTCTGAATTTACAAAATACAACCAGAAATACCTTTGCACAAAAGTCAACCGCATGCACCACATGATTGAACTCGGCAAAATGGAGCAAAAAAATGGGTAATATTCTCTTATATAAAGCACTTCCATACAACAGCCAATATAAAAAAGTTTTTAAAGGCGTTTATGACGATTTTAAAAATCGCTCATTTTCCGATTACAAATTCGAGCTGGAACCGCTTGAATACGAAGAATTTATCGATTGCGTAGAAAAAGAGCTGATAAAATGCATTATTTTGCTCGAGGACGAAATTCCGACCGCATTTATGGTCTATACCACGGAAATTAGCGAGGCTGTTGAGCTGAATATGATTCATTGCCTCGGAAATGAGGACACAAACCTGAAAAGAAAGCTGCTGCTTGAAAAATTCCTTGAGCTTGAAGAAGAAGTTTTAAAGACGAAAATCGTTACCTACCCCATGCTTGGCTCGCAGGAGGAATTTGTACCAGAAATCTCAAATTACGGCTTTAAAATGGTCGCTGTTGCAGTGGTGAGATTCCATTTTTCAAACCCTGCCTCGCTTGAGATATTTAAAAGGTTCAAACCCGCACCGCTACCGCCTGAATATAAAATCACAGGCTGGAAAAAGGAATATTTTGATGACGCGGTAAATGTTGTAAATACAGCGTTTAAAGACACTTCTGACGCAAAATTTGACCCCCGTTTTGCCACAAAAGAGGGTTCTAAGGACATAGTTGAAAAAATTACTAACGAAACCTACGGAACTTTTCTTCCCGAGTGCACAAGCGTGCTTTTGAAAAAAGGAAAACCCGTTGGAATCTGCTTTGCTAACATCACTGCAGGTAAAATTGCAAATATTCCGATTGTCGGCATGGGGCATGAGCATTGTTACAAGGGGCTGGGCGAAAATCTCTTATATAATTCGGTGAAAAACCTACTAAAACAGTCCAAATTGGAGCTTTCAGAGGTGAATGCAAGCACAGAAACTGACAATTATCCCGCAATAAAAATGTACAGGCGGCTGGGGTTCAAAGAAGATTATTACTATCCGCAGGCCTACAAACCCATTTCTTAGCATGCTTTTCCCTAAAAAAATCGTTGTTTTTTCAAATTATTTTTCAATAATTTGCAATTCTCCTGTGTTTAGGCTACCGTAAAAGCGGAAGTATCAAGAATCTAGACTTATTGTTAAATTTTGTTACTTAATTAGTGTACAAATAACAAATTTTTTTATCTTCGGTTATTAAAGCACTATCGAAACCTATTTAATGGAGGAATCAATGATAAACGCACCGATTAATGCAATGCCCGCTATGCCGGTACCTATGCAGCCTGTCGAACCGCCGAAGCAGTTCAACGCTGTAGCTATTACAGTTCACAACCCGACAGTTGAGGCCGGTTCTAACGCATCACCTTACAGCTACCCGCAGGCATCTGTATATTCATATCCGCAGGGTTCTGTTTACCAGCCGGCAGCTCCTGTAAGCACTCCGGCTCCCGCAGCACAGGAAATTCAACAGCCTGCACAGTATCAGGTACCTGAACCGGTCATAGCTGAAGCTCCTGAAGTGCAACCGCAGGAACAGAACGTATAAGTATATTAAAAGCAGCTTTTAGCTGCTTTTTTAAACACCAGTAGTAAGTAATATTGTTAAGATTTATTACATATATGCGAAAAAAAGGCAATTTTCAATCTTGAGGTTTATTTAATAAGCATACATTAATAACTCTTAATAGGGGAAACAACATGATACAAGCACCACAAAACTATTACCAGCCCGCACCTGCTCCGGCAGCTGCACCCAAACCGCAGTCACAGTACAATGCGGTAAAAATCGACATTATCGAGCCTAAAGTAAATGCAGGTGAAACACAGGTATCACCGTACAATTATCCTCAAGCAAGTGTTTACAATATGCCCCAGGCAAGTGCTTATGCACCTGCGCAGGCAGTAACAGCTCCGGTATATAGTGCACCGGTTCAAACTGCGGCTCCCGTATATGCGCAGCCGGCACCGCAAATTGTAAACCAACAAAACATTTCACAACCCCAGGCTGCAGTACCCGCAGCTGAACAACCCGCTCCGGCAGCAGCTCCGGCTCCTGAACAACCAGTTGCAGCCGCAAAAGCTGAAGAAGTGCCTCCGGCACCCGCTGCAGAGCCTGTTTCAACCGTAGATGTTGCAGGTTTAACTGCAAAAATAAAATCTGAAGATCCGGAAGCAGCAGGAAAAGCTATTGAAGATGTTGCTCTTGTAGCTCAGAATAATCCTGCAGAAGCTGTTCAATTATTAGACACAAACCTTATGGAAGGCTTGCTCGGTGTAATTGCCAAGGACACTTCCACACTGCAAGGGCCCACACCTAAGCAAATTGAGCTCCGCCAGCAGATTATGTCAGGAAAAACCCTTTCAGAAGCCGACACAGCAGAAGCAAAAACAGTAACTCCGCTTGAAATGGCTGAAAGAAACAAACAATATGCCCTGTTTACGGTAGCAATTCTCCAAAACCTCCTCGTAAACGAGTTCAAGAAAACAAACAACACAACTCCTGACATCAAAGACCTCCCGGGTATGGAACAGATTGTCACAACAATCAAAGACAACCCGAACCCGATGCTCAGAGCAAGCGGACTTGCTGCACTTGCCTACAACGCAAGACCTGAATACAAGCCCGTAATGAAAGAAATCTTTGAATTGTCCAAGAATGATGCCGACGAAAACGTCCAAAAAGTCGCAGCAGAAGGCTTGAGCAAGTTAGAACAAATTAAATAGTTAAAAATTGTTGATTCACCTATTAATGTAAAAAAGCAGTCCCTCAAAAGACTGCTTTTTGTTTATGGATTGCAAAATCCTAAAACTAAAAATTCCAAGTTGTAGACCAATTTTTAATTAATTTCATATCTTCATACGATAAAAAGATTTTGCCTTTTTTCTGAAGTTCAGATGTTTTGTTATTTTCATCAACTATTCCTGTCATTTCATTAATTTTAATGGGTATTTCTGCGATTACAAAACCATTTTCGTCATACAATTCAATATTAAACCCTTTGTTTATAGATTCAAAATAATATCCCTCTCTTAACTTTTTCAACACAGCATTATAGGGTGAAACTTTGAAATTGTAGTATAAATTATCGCTTCTCCATAAAATTTCCAAACTACATGTAAGATTATGTTTTGGAATCGTAATTTCGTCCAACTTTTTAACCTTTGACAAGCCCAGACGCCCGGATTCTGTTATATTATCAATATGAACAAATCTTGTTCCCTTTATTAACTTAACATCTCCGGTAATCTGGTTAATTCTGTAAATATTATTATCCGTCGACACAAGTTCATACTTAAAACCCAGCAGTTCAAAAAGTAAAATCACTAAAAGTGCAAAAATAAAACCAATTACGAATTTTTGCACTTTTGAAACGCATTTTGAAGACGAATTTTCTTTATTATCTTCATTTACCTCATTATTCTGAATACTTTCTTCCATACTCAACCTCCTTAACTAAACCATTCAAGAATAGTTCATTTTTGATAAGATGTAAATAACCGGAATGGAGAGTTTTTCAAAAAAATTGCAATTTTATTGAAGTTTTGTAAAAAAATAGACGAAATCAAGAATTCAGGCTTTAATAATAATATGTCAGAAGAAATTAGCGAAAAAGTAATAAATATTTTCAATAAACACATTAAAAACAAACAGACAAACCCTGATGAAAAAGTAAAGTCCTTTCTCGGGTTCAGCTATGTGCGTCTGGACGAAGATGTCAACGGATATCCCTTTAAAAAAAGCAATCTCGAGGACTATGCAAAGGATTGCCACTACATCGTTAAAGTCATGAGAGAAAAAGATAAACGCGTATGCCTTTACAGCTACAATGTCCCGAACGACAAGCTTCTTGACTTTCTTCTGATGTTCAGAAACAATAAATTAAACGGTACAATCATAGAAATAGACAAGTTTTTGCCAAAAGATTTGGCATAATTTTTGAAAATGAAAGCAATAGACCAGATTACGCTGGAAAAGCTGTTAACACGGGTAAACAAGCCATACCAGTATATAGGAAACGAGATTTTTTCATACAACAAACCATTTTCCGGAGCAAAAGTCCGCTTTGCGCTGGCTTTTCCCGATAAATATGAAATCGGCGCCAGCAACCTCGGGCACAGAGTGCTTTACGAGGCGATAAGCAGGGTTGACGGCGCGCTTTGCGACAGGGTTTATGCGCCTGAAATCGACTGCAAAGAGGCGCTTAAAGAGCTGGGAATCCCGCTTTACGGGCTGGAAACAAAAGTTCCGCTCAAAGAGTTTGATTTTCTCGGTTTTTCGCTCCAGTATGAACTTTGCTACACAACTGTTCTTGCAATGCTCGATATGGCAAAAATCCCCGTAAAATCCTCAGAAAGAACCGACAAAGACCCGATTATTCTTGCCGGCGGGCCCTGTGCTTACAATCCGGAGCCAATAAGGGATTTTATTGACGCATTTTTCATCGGGGATGGCGAAGAAGTATGTCAGGAAGCAGCCAAAGCCGTTATCAATGCTGAAAATAAGGGTCGGGAGGCAATTTTGGAGATTCTGTCAAAGATTGACGGAATTTATGTTCCCTCGCTGCATAACGGGGAAACAATAAACAAGCGAATCTACGATTTCAACATGGATTCCGCACCTAAAATCCACCCTGTTCCGTTCTCAACCTCGGTTCATGACCGTGCAGTAGTAGAAATCAGGCGAGGCTGCGGCAGAATGTGCCGTTTTTGCCAGCCTGGGCATGTAAATCTGCCAATCAGGGAACGAAAAGCAAAAGACATCATAAACACAACAAAAGAGCTCGTTAAAAACACTGGATACGACGAATTTTCGCTCCTTTCGCTTTCTTCAAACGATTATACGAATATTGAGTCCGTGCTTGAGGAATTAACCTGCCATTTCAAGCCGCACAAGGTTTCTGCCTCGCTTCCGAGCCAGAGAATCGACCGTTTTAACATAAGATTGTCAAATCTGGTTAAAGATATCAGAAAAACAACGGTCACACTCGCTCCTGAAGCGGGTTCGCAGCGGATGAGAGATGTTATTAACAAAAATTTGACCGAAGAACAGATTATCAATACAACGCTTGAGTGCTACAAAAACGGTTATGACACGATAAAGTTCTATTTTATCCTCGGGCTTCCCACAGAAACCTTTGAAGATATTGACGAAATGCTTGAATTGCTCGCAAAAATACGCTACAAAGCGAAATTAATCAAAAATGAGCTGGGTTTAAAGCATGATTTCAAACTTAATTGCACACTTTCCATCTTTGTGCCCAAACCGTTTACGCCTTTTCAGTGGTGCGGTCAGGATTCAATGGAAACGCTCAACGAAAAAATAAAATACATCAAAGAGCGCCCGATAAAAGGCGTAAGAATCAAAATCCATGACAAATACATCTCACAAATCGAAGCAATGCTTACGCGCGCTGATTCGTCGATTTGCGGGTACATTGAGGCGCTTTTTAAGGCAGGGTGCTACCTTGATGCGTGGGATGATTATTTCGGCAGAAATATTTGGGTCGAAACCGCGCAAAAATGCGGAATTTCAATAGAAAATCTTGCACAAAAAGCTTACAAAACCGATGAATCGCTGCCATGGGACTTCATAAACACGGGAATCCGCAAAGAATGGTTTTTAAACGAGTACAACAAAGCAATGGAAAGCAAATCCAGCGTTCCATGCGAAAGTAAATGTTCAAATTGCGGTATCTGCCCTGAATTTAAGGTTAAAAAGGTTCTTGATGAGCCTTATTCGCCGGAATTAACCGAACAGCCCGATTATTCACAGCTTACAGCGAAAAGATACCGCGCAAGGCTTACTAAAAAGGGATATTTGAAGTATTTATCCCATTTGGACTGGCAAAATACCCTTGTGAAAGCGCTTTTTCGCTCGCAGCTTAAATTGGCGTTCACTGAGGGGTTTAATCCTATCCCGAAAGTTTCTCTGGGCGCCGCTTTGCCCATTTTTGTGGAGGGAGAGGGCGAGTTTATTGAATTTGAGATGTACGATGAGCTCAAAACCAACGAAATACGGGACATTTTGAACAAAGTGCTCGACAAAAATGCCCAAATTTCAGAGATTAAGCAAATTGAAAAGCCTTATAAAAGTCTGGATACCATTGTCCAGTGGGCAAAGTACGAGTTTTCACCGATTATTGAAAATCAGGGGCTTTCAAATTCCGTTGATTTAATGTATATTAAAAATGTGCTTGCTTCAGAAGAAGTTTTTCTCAAGAAGAAGACAAAAAAAGGTATAGACAAATTAATATCAATTAACAAATCAGTTAAGAATGTTGAAATTAAAGACAATAAAATTTTTGCAACGTTAAAAACAGGGCAGAATCAGGAAATTCCGTCGCTGCGTGCTGATGAGTTTATTAAATTTTTCTATCCGGATTACAGGTTTAATATTACCCGTTTGGAATTTTTCGACGGGGACATGAAAAGAGTTTAAAGGAAAAATATCATGGCAAAATCAATAGTTATTGCAGAACGCGACAACATTGCAGCAGTTTTTGAAGATAACAAATGCACGGAGTTTTTTATCCATAGAGGTGACATTCTTCTTGGCGATGTTTATATGAGTAAAGTTGAAAACATCCTCCCGAGCATTGAAGCGGCGTTTGTAAACGTCGGTTCGGACAAAATGGGCTTTTTGCACGCTGCGGATGTAATCGGAAAGGGCGGATTGCAGGATAAACTCTCACCGAAGCAAAGATTGATGGTTCAGGTTGTAAAAGAACCCACAGGACACAAAGGCCCGCGCGTAACCACCTCAATAAGCCTCCCCGGGCGCTTTCTGGTGCTTATGCCGCAGGAAACCGGCGTAAGTGTCAGCAAAAAGATTTCCACACCCAAAGAAAGAGCTAGGCTAAAATCGATTGTGAACCTTTTGAAGCCGGTCGGGCTGGGTATTATTATCCGCACAGAGGCCGAAGGGCAGTCCGAAGCGGAAATTCAGGAGGATTTGGAAATTCTGCTTGAAAAATGGAACACGATTGTGACACAGGCAGAGCTCGTCAACGCACCGAACCTTTTATACAGAGATCAAGACCTGCTTTATCGCGTAATCCGTGAAGCCTGCGACGAAAACACGAAAGAAATCGTTGTTGACACGCCATTTGCGCTTCACAGAACGCAGCAGCTCATCCAGAACTGGAATTTGAGCAAAGATATTGAACTTTCTGTTTACAAAGGCACAGAGCCGCTTCTTGTGGCCTCAGGTGTAAAAAAAGAGATTATGGCGGCGCTCCAGACAAAGGTAAATCTGCCTTCCGGAGGCTATCTTTTCATCCAGACAACAGAAGCATTGACCGTAATCGATGTAAACAGCGGAAAATTCATCAGTTCGGCAACGCAGGATGAAACTATCCTCAAAACCAACCTTGAAGCGGTTCATGAGATTGCCAGACAGCTCAAGCTGCGCAATATCGGCGGCATGATTATCATTGACTTTATTGATATGCTCAGCCGTGCTGACAAAATCGCAATTCTTGAAGAAATGGAGCTCGCAATCGAATCAGACAAGGCAAAACCGCAGGTTGGGCAGCTTTCCGACCTCGGGCTTGTCGAAATGACCCGCCACAGACAGGGACAGAGCCTTGCGGAAGTTTTCGGCAAAAAATGCTCGCACTGTCAGGGCACAGGATTTGTTATTGAAGAAATGAACTTCTCTTCGGCCGTTGCCGAGGGTGAATATCGCTCTAAAGTGGCAAAATTGAAGCTTCCTATGAGCGGAAACCACGGCAAACACAAGCCGCAATATCCTGATAAGAGCAACAACAAGGTTTTCAACCATCAGAATACAAATGAAAATAACAAAAAGAACAACAGGCGCAACGCTAATGCGGAGGTAGTTGAGCAGGAAGCCGAAAATATTCAGGAAAATGCACAATTGACAGAAACTCCGGCTCAAAAGAAGCAAAAACCTCAAAGAAACAGCAGAAAACGCACAAACCGCAACACTAAAAAAGAAGCTATCCAAATGGCCGAAGAGCTGCTTGAAAATAAGCAGGAAGAAGCGGTAATTGAGCAGCCTAAAGCTGAAGAACCAGCACAGGAAGCGCCCGCACCGGAGGTTGAAGCAGCAGAAACACAGCCTCAGGAGCCGCAAACTCCCGCAGAAGAAAATAACAGCGAAGTTCCCGCTAAAAAGACCGGCAAAGGCAAGCCCAGACGCGCTACACGAACAAGAAGAAAGTCCTCGGAAAAGGCTGAAAAAGCTAAAAAAACTGAAAACGAAGAAAAAACGGAGCAAAAGGTTGAAGAATAGGTTTAAATTATTTATTTTGATGACAGCACTCGCTATTCTGCTTAGTCCGTTTAACACGGCTTTTGCGCAAAAAACAGAGCCGGAGCAGCCCAAAAAGGCGAATGCAGGCACACTTTTGCCCTCAAAAGAGGAAAACAAAAACGTGCTGGGCAGGTTTTTCGTTACAATGCTATGGGTGCTGGGCTCCTGCGGAGTAATTTATCTCCTGCTCCTTGCTTATAAAAGAGGTAAAGAAGGCGGCAATACAGCTGCTGAGACCAATCAGGACATGTCCTTGAACCTGGATTCACCGCAAAATGCCGACGAAGCGATTGAGTTTGTTATCAAAAAATTCTAACCACCTTTTTAGAGGGCGCCCCGTACTCTTTCAAGAGCTGTTTTACGACTTTTGGCATCTGACATATAAAAGAATAATTCCCTCTTGATATTGAGCATTTTGAGCAATCTGAGTGTAATTCATAACATTCGATTGCCTGAAGCGTCCAATTTTGCACGATAGATTCGGAAATTTCACCGTTTGTTTGTGGTGAAAAAATATCCTTGATACAGCAATTCTTCATAAGCACCCCTTGATTAATACCCCTGCTATGATTATAGCAGTTTGTAATCGGGATTTACTCCGCTGAATGGTGGAATTAAAACCTGAAATAAATAAACGGGTTATATGTTGATGCTGCAATGGTTGCAGACGACAACAAAAACAGAAACAACAGCCAGATATTTACAAAACCGTATAATAATTTGTTCTCTTTTTTAATGTTGAGTATGTTTTTAAACAGGGGCGTTGAGCACGCAAGTGCAGCAATAAACATAATTACCTCGTAAGAATCAACATAGTACCAGATTTTGTACGCAACATCATGTATATGAAGCATTCCGAACAGGTTTTTTGTGTAATTTAAAGCATAAGTCAGGCTTTCAGACCTGAAAAGCACCCAGCCGAGCACAAATACAAATATTGCATAAAAATGTTTTAGGATATCTAATTTGGGGTGCATTTCAGTTTTATGGAAGCCTGTAAGCTTCTCCAGAACGATAAAAAAGCCATTCCAGATTCCCCAGACGATAAAAGTCCAGCTTGCGCCATGCCAGATACCCGTTAAAAGAAAAACAATCCCCAGATTCAGGCAGGTTCTGCTCATCCCCTTTCTGTTTCCGCCCAGCGGGATGTAGACATACTGTTTAAACCAGGTCGAAAGAGAAATATGCCATCTTCGCCAGAATTCGGAAATTGATTTCGAAATATAGGGATAATTGAAGTTTTCCATGAATTTAAAGCCAAAAATTGCGCCAAGCCCGATTGCCATATCCGAATATCCTGAAAAATCAAAATAAAGCTGGAAAGAATAAGCAAAAGCGCCCAACCAGGCGATCAACGGGCTGAATGTATCCGGCGCCTGAACAAATATCTTATCTGCTATAGCCCCAAGTGTGTTTGCGATGAGCATTTTCTTAGATAAACCAATAATAAAACGCTTTACGCCGTACTGAACTTTTTCAAAATTCACTTCTCTGCTTTCGATTTGGTCGGCTATATCGTGATATTTCACAATCGGCCCTGCAATCAACTGCGGAAAAAGGCAAATATAAAGGGCAAGCTTATAAAAATTCTTTTGAACATTGCATTCGCCTCTGTAAACATCAATGAGGTAGGACATTGCCTGAAAAGTATAAAATGAGATTCCCAGAGGCAAAATAACTTCTATAAACCTGATATCAGCAGAAAATAGCCGGTTAATATTCTCGAGTACAAAGTTAAAATATTTGAAATAGAACAGAAAACCTAAATCCGCAGCTATTGTTAAAATCAGAAACAGCTT
>URFH01000004.1 GCA_900547155.1 uncultured bacterium
GCTTTTCTATTTTTTTATCAATTAAAGTCAAAAACGATGCAATTTTTTCTTGTTCTTGTACTTTGGGTATAAATACAGAAACAGACCTTACTAATTCGCTATTTAAATTGATAACAACACCTCCCGCTGCATATTTTCGATATTGATGTTTTACTGTATCTGAATCAAGCAAATAGCAAAGATATTTTTTATCAAATAATTTTTCTAAATCTTGGATCAATAGCCATCCGTCATGAATACATCCATCTATTTCTAAAATATATGGTCGACCAAAACTCATAGAATTGGATAAAATTAAATCTCCTTTTCTAACATATCGAGAATGTTTTGCACCCTCTTCTGTAATTTTTTCCTTTGTAGTCTTGATAACATTTTCCTTTGGAGATATATCCCCTATTTTTATCCAATTTATTCCATTGCTTTGCATTGTTATATATTTTTCTATTGGTCTAGGAGATGCACCACGACAGATATTCAAATGCTCTCCAAGTTTAATCTTTTTCCATTCCTCATTATATCCCTCAAATCTGAGTTTTGGGACGTTTAGAGAATCTTTCTTGCACTCATCGCTGCATTTACCCCTAAGATGATAACTTGAGGATACATTTTGTGAAAAACTTTTTGTTTCAGAATTAGTCACAAACTCCTCCTCTGTTAAGCACACTGACAACAATTTGCTTCATTGTTTCCATTTCTTTGGGATTACTTTCCGCAATTAATACGGTTAAGGCAAATAGTGTTCCATTATCAATAATAGGTAAATTATTCTTATACAAAATCCCGTTCTTCTCTAAAAAGTATAAAAAGCAACTTGCGGCAATACGTTTATTCCCGTCAGAAAATGAATGATTTTTTGTTATCAAATACAATAACATTGCAGCTTTTTCTTCCAGTGTAGGATAGCAATCATTTCCGCCAAATGTTTGATAAATTTGATTAACGGAACTTTCAAAACTATCATCTTTAGGATTGGCAAATACATCAGAAGCAAATTCCGATTTCATTTCGTTTATTACTGATAAAAATTCTTTTACCGGAATTATAACCGCTTCTTTTTGTGTAACACCATTAGCATCTAATGTTTTATGATCGAAATTATCAAGCAAATCAAGCCCTTTGGCAAAATTATCCAAGATTTTTGCAATTTGTTGAGCATCATCAAGTGATTCTATTTGATTTATTAAACTCCTTGATAATAAACTTACGGTAGTTTGCAAAGTTTGTATTTTTTCTTGTTTATCTTTCAATGCTTTTTCGTTAATAGTATAGCCTTTTATTAGATATTCTTTTAAAACATTAGTTGCCCAAATACGAAATTGTGTTGCTCTTGATGAATTGACTCTGTATCCGACTGAAATTATTGCATCTAAATTATAAAATGTTTTTTGACGTTTTACACTTCGACTACCCTCTTTTTGAACTATTTCCAAAATGGAAACAGTTGCGTCTTGATTGAGTTCTCCTTCTTTATATATATTCATTAAATGCTTGTTAATCGCAGGAGTTTTTACACCAAAGAGTTCAGCCATATCTTTTTGAGTAAGCCAGATGGTGTCGTTTTCTAGCTTTGTATCAAGTGATACCTTACCGTCATCACTTGTGTATATTACAATTTCACCTTTTGATTTATTATTATCCATATTTTATCGCATTAAGTTGTTGCATAATATGCAATAACTTCAATTCGTCCTTTCTATTTTTCTCCAAACGGGAAATCTAATCCCAATTCATCAAAAAACGGTTTCAAGTCTTTATCAATATCTTTTATTTCAGTTTGAACTTTACGAATATCGTTTGCAACTTCTTGCAAATCCACTTCCGGTTCGGGCTCAAAAGTATCAACATATCTTGGAATATTCAGGTTATAATCATTTTCTTCAATTTCTTCCATTGTGGCAATATGACAGAATTTATCAATATCTTTTCTTTCTGTATAAGCATTAACAATTCTGTCGATATCTTCCTGAGAGATAGAGTTTTGAGCTTTACCTTGCGTATAATATTTAGATGCATCTATAAAACAAATATTATTACTGTTTCCGTTACGTTCTCTTTTCAGAACTAAACAACATACAGGGATTGATGTTCCTTGGAAACAGTTAGCCGGCAATCCTATAACCGCATCTAAATAGTTTAAATCTTTAACGATATATTTTCTTATGGTTTCTTCTGCATTACCTCTAAATAAAACGCCATGCGGAAGTAAAACTGCAATTCTGCCGTCAGTATCCATATGGTATATCATGTGCTGAACAAAAGCGAAGTCGGCAGCGGATTTTGGTGCAAGTTTGCCATAAGCCGAAAATCTTTCATCATCCAAAAATTTTGAATTTGCACTCCAATTTGTAGAATAAGGAGGATTCGCAACTTGTACTGTATATCTTCTATCCTCATATTTATCATCTTCTAAAGTATCACAATTTGTTATTTCAAAATTATTGTAAGGAATTCCATGAAGCAGCATATTCATTCTTGCAAGGTTATATGTGGTACTCGTCAATTCTTGCCCGTAATACTGTCCAACTTTTATATATTTCCCGACTTGTAATAATAAGCCGCCTGAACCACAAGCACAATCTGAAACTGTTCGAGCTTCGCTTAAACCAACAGTAGCAAGTTTTGCAACAAGTTTTGACATATTAACAGGAGTATAAAATTCTCCGCCTTTCTTACCAGCAGTTTGAGCAAACATACCGATTAAATATTCATAAGCATCACCTAATACGTCAAGTTCCATATTCTCCAGATGAAAATCTATAGTATTGATTGTATTTAAGATTTTTGCAATTAATTTTGAACGATGAGAAACTTCTTTCCCTAATTTTGAAGATCTTAAATCCATATCTTCCCATAATCCATCAAAATCTTCTTGGGAATCGTGTCCTTGTGTACTTTCTGATATTGAATTTATAATTTTTTCCATATATTCAACATCAAAGTCCCCGGTTTCTATCATTTTTATTACATGAGAAAAAAGATATTTTGGCTCTATAACATAACCCAAATAATCGATAGATTCTTCTTTTAGTCCATCTCTGTATTCTTCATCTTCCCATGCCTCTGCATACGATATATCATCATCTTTTAGGAGTTCTTTCATATAATTTTCGGTACGTTCAGATAAATAGCGATAAAATATTAAACCTAAAATATAATTCTTAAATTCATAGGCTTCCATATTACCGCGTAAATTATTTGCCATTTCCCATAATTTACTGTGCAGTTCTGCTTTTTGTTCTTTTTGTACCACAATATCTACCATTCCTTACTCCTATTGATATTTGAATACATTTTCTTTAATAAATTGAATGATTTTTGCAACAAGCTCATGCTTCTCTTTAAATTTTATAGGTCTATTAATACCTGTTATTATATCTTTTTTATTAATTGTATTTGAAAATTCATAATCTGAAATTGTCTGTTTCAAAAATTCCGCATTAATTTCTTGTTTATTTGCAAAATCTTCAATTTCTTTATTTCTCTGCTCTGATTCAAAATTAGCATATGCGTCATCAATAGAATCATTTTGATTTATTGTTGGCATTACTCTATCAATAAATGCTCTTATTAAATCGACTTTTCGTCTTAATTCAGGGTTATCGGTTCTGTCTAACTCTTGTTTTATGTATTCTAGATCTTTAGCTCGCTGTTTTTTATTTGAAGTATCTACATTTCTCAATAAATTCATTATGTATGTAACATTTATTTTATCAGTTTGTATAACCTCAATAGCAAAATCTATATCATCAAGAATTGAAACTTTTTCTGCATTACGTTCTTTTTTAACATAATCATATAAGGTTAAATATCTGCTTTTGTAATCTTCATAACCTTGACAGCTCAAGGCATCTTCTACATCTGCCCACGAAAATTCTGAAAAAGTAGTAAGAATTGATTTTATTTTTGATAATTCTCTAAACGCAATAACAAACTCTCGTTGGGCATCTTCACTCATTAAATCATCAACACTTTGAACTGTTGGTGCAATTGATAATAAATTATATGCTAATTCTTTAAATTTATCTCTGAAATACCCATACCCCGGTATTATCCAGATTGGTGGATTATTTTCTGTATCGGCTTCCAATTCATTACTGAATAATCTTAGTGCTTTATCAGTATTTGATTTAAGATTTCTATAGCAAATAATATTACCAAAAGGTTTTGAAGCCATTTCAACCCTGTTTGTTCTTGAAAATGCTTGTACTAAGTTGTGCCATTCAAGATTTTTATCAACATACAAAGTATTAAGTGGTCTTGAATCAAAACCTGTTAAATACATATTTACTACAAGTAAAATATCAATTTTCGGCGATTTCTTGATTTTTAATCTGTTAGCAATATCTTTGTTGTATGCAGCAAAGGTTTCCAATGAAAAATTAGTATCAAATTCTTTATTATAATCATCAATTATTCTTGCCAAAATATCTTTGCTATGTTCATCTTTACCTTCTAAATCTTCATTTTCTCCGTATGAAAAAACTGCGGCAATTTTTAAATCAGAATTTAAACTTTTGATTTTATCGTAATATTTAGCAAGAGCAGGGATAGAGGAAGTCGCAAAAATAGCTGTATATTTACCGTTGACGGTTTTACACTTATGATTATTTATTATATGATTTGCAACTAAGTCAATTCTTTCATCTGCCATATAGACTTCGTCAGTATCAATGCCTTCAACCATGGTTTTATCGTTTTCATCATACTGACCTTTAAATGTTTGTATATATTCAATGGAAAATCCTAAAACATTATGATCATAAATAGCATTTTTTATTAAATAAGTATGCAAACATTTTTCAAATAAATCAGAAGTTCTAAGTCCATTTTGTGATTTATTTTCATCAAAACGTGGAGTTCCGGTAAATCCAAAATATTGTGCATGTTTAAAATGATGCTTAATAGTTGTGTGCATTTCGCCAAATTGCGACCTATGACACTCATCTATAATAAATATAACTTTTTCGTCTTTATAACTATCCAATATTTTGGAATATTTTGGATTCTTGATAGCATTTGCCATTTTTTGAATAGTTGTTACTATTAATTTTCTATCAACATCTTTTATCTGTTTTACTAGTGTTTCTGTTTTATCAGTATCATCAACACAATCTTTTTCAAATTTGTTAAATTCTTCTTTAGTTTGTGTGTCAAGGTCTTTTCTATCAATTAAGAAAAACACCTTTTTAATACTTTGCTCTTTTGATAGCAGATTCGCACATTTCCAACTTGTTAATGTTTTACCGGAACCTGTTGTATGCCAAATATACCCGTTTTTGCCTGTATCTAATGCATGTCTTATTAATGCTTCAGTTGCGTATATTTGATATGGTCGCATAACAATAAGATTTTTATCAGTTTCATTAATTACCATATAACGAGTAATATTCTTTAATAATCGTGTTTTATTAAAAAAGGATGATGAAAAATCTTCCAGTTTATTTATTCTCTCATTTGTTTCTGTTGTCCAGTAAAAAGTTAATGATTTTAATAATCGTTGAGCATCAGTATTTGCAAAATATCTTGTTTCTACACTATTTGAGACTACATAAATTTGTATATAATGGAATAATCCGCGATATGAATGAATACGGTATCTGTCAATCTGGTTAATAGCTTCATTAATATCAATACCGCTACGTTTTAATTCTATTTGAACTAATGGTAAACCATTAATCAAAATCGTAACATCATATCTGTTTTTATACTTACCTTGAACAGTAATTTGATTTGAAACTTGGTAAATATTGTCTTCGGCATTTTCTGATAGTAATTTTAAGTATATTTTTGTTCCGTCTTCTCTATCAAAATCTATTTTTTCTCGCAATTTTATTGCAGATTGTAGAACACTTTTGCCATTAAGAATATTCAATACTCTCTCAAATTCTTTATCGGTCAATGGTTTATTGTTTAAAGCTTTTATATTGAATTTGTTAAGTTGTTCTCTGAAATTATTTTCAAGTTCAGCGTAATCATTAATCAAAACTCTGTCATAACCTTGCGTTTTAAGTTTTCCTATTAGTTTATTTTCTAATTCAGCTTCACTTTGATAGCCCATTCAAAACCCTCAACTACATAAAATTCCTATGCCAATACTACCATGAACATGGCAATATGTCTTTTATGTTTATATTACTTTATTACTATACCCAATATGATTATATGAATTCAGTACGCACTGCGTAGCGAATTTACTAAACCTATTTTCTTGATATTAATTCATACGCCAAACTAGCCAAAGAAATATAATGTATTGCAAGATTCTTGTCTAAAGGTTTTGCCGGAGTATGTGCTTTTTCATTACGAAATCTTTGTATAGCCATATTAATAAATTTAACGCCTTCAAAGAAGTCTTTCTCTGTATCGTCAGAGGGGGTGTGCCCAAATATTTTCTCAATGTTCGTTTCGCAAAAGGCCTGACTTGCTTTTTCTTCTCCAGTCAAATCTTTTAATTTCTGTCTAACAATTTTGTATGCTTCTTCGACTGCGTGATAATAGTCTTGAGTTGCTAAATATCTTTTGATATGTCCATATATTTCAGGTCTTATATTGATTGTAATTTCGTCAATTTCAATATTATTTGTCATATTATTGTTTACCTCAACTTTTTGAGAAGGATACATCTGTAATTTATTTGCAATTTTTTCAATTTCAACAGAAAATTTTACATTCATAGGAATTGCTAATTCTCTATTGCGAAATAATGACGCAAGTTCTAATAACGTCATAGCAACAAGTTTGTTGTCTTCCAAATCCCAAAATGTGTGTAAAATATTAGTCATAGAGGTTCCATTTGCAGTATATTTTTCATCATAAATATTAATATTAAAATGTTGAAAAAATTCAGCAAAGGACTCTTTTGTGAATCTAACGATAAATCCAGTTTCCAGTCTTAAGGCATTATCTAAATATTTTCTATCAGCAAGTGATAAGTTACTCATGCTTATTAATATAGCCTAAAAATATGTAGAATTAAACATTTAACTTGATTTTATTTTACTCCTGAGTGATGTATATGACACGTTAAAGGAGGTCGTATGGAAAAAGTTGGATTGAATATTACTCCAAAAGAGTTTAAGCAGCTAAGCAAGTGGGCGGAGGATATTTATAACACCGCTGTTGTTATTGATTATTTTGTCGCTAATCAGCCGGAGATTGAAGAATGCTATAACCTTGCACCGGTAATTAAACACCTGCGTAATGATGCTGATGTACTGAATGCATTCTTTATAGATCACGAAAGATGTCGAAATTTAAATGCTGTTTAAAAGCCGTTTAAATAGTGTTCAAAAATTATTATGTTCAAATGATACGATTTTAGACACATATACTGATGTTTCCCGCTGAAAAAGTGATGAATGGTGTAGTTTGAAAGGAGCATACTATGATTGAAATCGGTAAAAAATACAGATTAAAAAAATTAAAAGGCTGGTTTGAAAAAGAGAGTGATGAATTTACAGTTGTTTGCTTTGGCGAACACAATATTGTTGACTGCGTTGCACCTAATGGTGAAAAATATGTATTTGATAAAGATTTTTTGATTGACCCCGACAAGCCGGACGAGATATACGCAAATATTAAAATAACGAAAGGTTAAACTATGGTTGAAAAGGACTACAAACTATACGGAACGAAAATTCTAAACTTAAAAACACAAGAAATCGGATTGTTAATTTGTTTATGGGAGAACAAATATGCCGATAAAACAGTCGATTTTGCAACTTGCGTGGATAAAACCGGCAGACGATACAATATTGAACTTGATAATATCAGAGGGTTTGAAGATGATTTTGAAAAATAAACTAACTAAAGAAACGTTAGATATTCCGTATTCTGAATTCAGGAAAAAGTTTGCTAATGAAATTCAGGATGCATTTGAAAGTTACCGTCAAACACAATTAAATAAATACACTTGGAACTTCAAAGACGACAATTCTTTGGAGTTTAATTTTTATTTTGAACTACAATGGAATTTTAATCATTTTGGAATGTCAAATTGGTACATTGAAAGACTTTAAATATTTTAGCTCATAGTAAGTATTTTTTGAGATTATTTATATCTTCGTTTTGCTCTATATTTGTGATACTCTTAGTAAAAGGAGCTAAAATGAGATTACAAAAATACATTATTATATCTTGTATAATTATACTAATTTTGTCTTTAATTGGAATTTTTGTTACTGAACAAAATAATAAATTTTATGATCTTTCTACAGGAGTATTTACCGGAGTTATGTTAACAGGCATGACTTCAATAATCTTGTTCCTTTATGAAAAAAATAAGATTATAAACAAACTATATAACAATTTCGCGGAAATTTATTTTACACTCAGTGTAATTGATAAAAATTTAGGTAATTTTCTTATAAAAAAAGAAATTACTGATATGAATTTTAGGATAAATTATAAACTGACAATGGAAATTATAAATACAATAAAAGAATTTGATTTTGATGAATATACAAGCTTTTTTGACAGCAAATTTAATAGTTTATTAGAACAATTTTTAAGTTTTAACCTGAAGTTATATAATCTACACAATATTGTAGGTGAAAGAAGCCAAGGCATTTTGTATCACGAATTAACATTAAAGGATTTAGAAATGAAACGATTACAAGGAATTGCTGAACAAATGCTTTTACCTTATGAACAACAAGTAATAAATGATAGAGAAGCTCTTCTTATTTTAATAGGCAAATTGCATGAGTATGTTGCTTCATTAAAACTAGAATTAACATCAAACCTAACAAAATTAGACAATTATCATAAATTCAAAATCAGTTGGGATGGTAGAAAAAGTTTGCTGGAAAAACAAGTTCAAGAACTTTCTTAGTTTTATTAGAACAAAAAATATTTATACATTATCAATACAAACATTTAATATATAGATAAACAAAATAAAAATAATATTTTATAAAATAGCATGGTGCTATCTTTACATGCCTAAAATATCTTTTTCAACTATTTTTACAATATCTTCCGGTAAATATTCTTCCTTTTTTGACTTTTGTTTTTGTTTTGTCTCGGTAATTTGTTGTTTTACCTGCGGTAGATTTTTTAAAATATTCATCAAAGAATATATTTCTGCTTGTGGTGTTTGTTGATTATTATCAATATCATTTGAAATTTTATCCATTATTTTTTGAGCAAAATTTAACAGTTCACGATTAAATAATTCTTGTTCTCTGCCTTTTTCAAACCTCTTTTTATCCCAATCATATTCCTTCTTCCAATAGAATAATGTCCTGCGAGAAAGGTTGAGTTTTCTACCAATCACATCAAGCGGCTGTTTTTTATAAACATACAAATGTTCTGCCTGATTTAATTTATCTAATTTTGTCATTTTTGTACCTCAAAAATTATTCTGTCTACTGTAAAATTTGTTTTATCGGATAATCTTCGTACCTGAAAATTACAAGTCCTGTCAATTATTCCAAGATTTTGAAAATATTTAATCATTTGATTTAGAAGTGCTAATATATTTTTCAAAACTTTTGGCGGTAAAGTCCAGTTTTTGCAAAAATAGTAAAATTTTTGAATATCTTCACAATTTATATCATTTAGATTTTTATCTTTGAAAAAAGGGGAAATATAATATTTTAACATTCTACGATATCTTCTAAAGGTATTATATTTGCAATTATTTTTGACATAATTTTCTAAAAAATATTCAATTGCGGCATCAATTGTTATAACTTGATAATTTGTCGTTTGTTTTGTGCAAATAATATATTCTTGTTTTGGCTTTTCTTCCTGATATTTATATAATCCTTGTTCAAATACTAATTTATTCTCGTTCAAAAGCTGTTCAAGTTCTGTTTTACAATCGTATTCAGCAATCATTCCGATTTCATCAAATGTAAATTCTTTTAAATGTCGTGCTAGTTTTTCTATATTCATAAAATTTGCTCCATAATTTCTTTTGTAATTTCGACTAAATTATTATCTTTTGCGAAGTTTTCCATCTGATTTATCAACTGAACAATTTGCCGAAACCTGTTATATTTTGAATGGATATATTCAATTGCATCAGGGGTGAATGGAGTTTCTGATAGTTGATTAAATATTTGCGATAAATCATTTACCCCAAATGTTTCAAACTTTAACACTTCTGAAAATCTATCATATAAGTGCGTGTAGCGTTCGAGTTTTCTATGAGCCAAACCCATTCCAATAAATATTATCGGGCAGTTTGTTTCATCGTGAATATCCCTTAATGTTTCAATTGATTTGTAGTTATTCATAAGATAATCAATTTCATCAATAAAAATCACCTGCGGATTTTGTTTCAGCTTTTTGACCACGACATTAAAATTATCCGAAGTCAAAAATCTCGGGATTTCATCAAGCTCTTTAACCATTTCATCCAAGAGCCATCTGCCCGTCATAAGATTTGATGCTCTTAAATAAATTCCATCATATTTACACGTTAACCATAAAGCAGTTTGGGATTTTCCAAGCCCTGGCTCACCATATACAAGTCCCATTTTCGGGATATTTTTTGCTTTGTTTATTAGATTTTCAATAAGTCCGATGGAATTCTTTACATTAGTAGTTTTTACAAAAATCTTATTCATATAAAAGTCTATACTCCTTTGTATTTCTAAATTCTGCTATCCAAGAATTATTTGGATCGTTTGCAATCAAATATTCATATTTTTCTGAATTATTTTTGAACAGCGTTTGAACCCTTTTTGAAACCGTTTTGAACTTAGGTTGAATTTCAGCAGGTTCCATTTGCGTTTCAAGTAGTTTTATATCTTCTGTTTCTAAATATTTTTTTACAGATTCAACCGTTTTCTTCTTCAATTGTCGTTGTCTTACAATTTTCTGCTTATAATTTTCAAAGTCTTTTACATCACCTAATAACTTTGCCATCGGATGTGTTTCAGTTACTCTTTCAGCCGTGCATAAATATTCGCCTTGTGAGGTGTAAACCTTAATACTTGCCAGATCAAAGAGATTATATTTAATAAGAACTTTGCTTTTGAATCCGTACAACCTTTCATCAAAATAATCACAATTTAAGAACCTAATTCCGTTTCTCTGAATTGTTTTTACTTCCGTTGAGAGCATCAAATCATCAAGGATATTAATATCAATATTTTGCCGTTTTCTTTCAGATAAAACCTCCGCAATGGTTTTACCAGGTACATTTGGACAAGGCTGTGAATTTTTGAAACCTAGCCACATCTCAAGCATTTTTATTGTTGCATCAATGGTTGGGATATATTCAGTATGAAGATTTTTATGAAACTTCTCATTTCTCATCATATATGCAGGTTTATTTTGAATACTACTTCCGATATAGCTTGGAAGTAGTTTTTCAAAGCCTTCCTGAAATTCTTTGAAAAATCTTTCTATAACTTTTGCTCTTGCGTTATATGGTCTTGCAAAAACTGTTTCTATTCCGAGTTTTGAATACAAACCCTGAAAACCGAGTTCAGTAAATCCTTTATCATCAGTAAAATACTTTGCTCTAAAAGCTCGACCATTATCTTGATAAACAACTTTTGGTATCATGTCGAGATTAATTATTGCGTTTCTCAGAGCCGAAGCAATACATTGAGTATTTTCTTCAAGCATAATTTCATAGCCTACAAGAGCGGTGGATTTCCAATCCAAGAATCCAACCAATGTTGCTCTACAAGGTTTTCCTGTAAACGGGTTAATTACCTGAAATGCTAACTTGTGTCCGTCAGCTACAAGTACATCGCCGACTTCAAGCAAACTTGCATCACGTTTTATGTATGGCTCAACTTTATCTGATAAAGCTTTTTCACCGTCACGGGCAAGAATCCATTTGTCATAATTATTATCTTTAAACCATTTTGCATAACGACGAAATGTAATATCAGCAGGGATAAAACTTTGCCCTTGTTCACGCAATTTGTATTTTGTTAATGCGATTGCTTTTCCAATCGAAAGTCTATTTGGATGTAAAAGCAAAGCCATAAAGATTTTTATTTCTTCATCCATTAGAACTGTACGATATTCTCGTACAGTTGAATATTTATATTGTGGAAGAAGTTTTGTGTAATCTTCCGTTCCGTTGAGCATTGAGTACCAACGATGTAAACTTCCACGCGAAATTTTACCTAAAATCCCAAATAAGTAAGAATTTGAAGTATTATGCAATTTCACAAAATCATAATCTGCTTGGAGTTTATTATTTGACTTCTTTCTAAACTCAAGCCATTTATGAACTATATCTAATCTTGCTAATGCTATTTGTTTTGATTTTTCTGGTGTAAATTCTACCATGTGTATGTTTCCTTTGCATACACATTAATTGCTCTGTTTCGCAGGAACATCAAGTCCTGAATCTCAATCTCAAAGACATTTCGACACATATCAAACTGGAAGACAAATTATTTTTGCACTATGTTGCACAAAGTTGCACAGGGTAAATATTCAAAGATATTAAGACTTTAAGCCAAGTTAAAAGACAAAAAATCAAAATGTTAGTGCAAAATAATGCAAGAAAATGGATGAAAGTGCAAAAATTGACCCTCAAATATCAACACTATGTATTAGCCTCATTCGTCCTAAACTTGGCACTCTTTCTACAAAACTCCCATCACAAAAGTCCTGTTAGGTTATAGCAAATCGCCGTGTAAACCGTAGTTCTTGCAAGCTTGCTTGCTTAGAAATACGTGTGAGAGGCTTGAAAAGTGAAAAAATAGACAAGCGGACGACGGGACTCGAACCCGCGACGTCAACCTTGGGAAGGTTGCATTCTACCACTGAATTACATCCGCATTTTGAATATAAAAACCGCCGAAGCGAAAATCGGCGGTTTTTGTTAAAAAATAGTTCCTAATCCAGCGGTATTGTAAGGGTTTGGCCGATGGAAAGGGCATTCGGGTTGGAAAGCTGGTTTGCTTCCATAAGTTTTGTAACTTTGGAGGGGTCATACTTTCCGTAGAACCTGATAATAATGCCTTCCAGCGTGTCGCCGGATTTGATTGTGTATGTTTCAGAGCTTGTTGGTGCAGGTTTTTGTATATTGTCGGCAGGAATAATGGAAATCTGCGATTTTGCAGGTTTTTCACGTTTAACAAGCTTTGTTGAAGATGAATTGTCAGACATTGAATCAGAGCTAAAGCTCAAAAGCGCAGTCATAAGGAACATGCAGACAGCGCCGGCAATAAAACCTACCGTAAGATAAACACCGGGAGATTTTTCTGATTTTTGACCGACTTTGAAGTTTTGCCAGAGAACATCAAGTTCTTTTTCTTTAGAAGGTCTTATGTAAACATTCGGAGCAGGATTTGACTCTTCTTTGAAAGAAGATTTTGCCCTCAATTCCTCAAGAAGCGCCATGCGTTCTTTGGATAAATTAGATCTGTGCAGTGTAGAGCTTTTCATTGGACCTCACTTTGTTGCTTTTAATACATGATAGTCGGCAGGGAATCCGAAAGTCAAGAAATATTATAATATGTATAACATTTCTCAATACTTTGGATTTCACATTTGAAAAATCCCGTTTTTCAGGATTGCATGAATATTTTAAAACCAAACAAAAAATTTTTTGCTACCCCTGAGCGTATAATTTAGGATTATTGATCAGATTGCTTGTCATCTTTCATCAATTTTTCAAAATCGGACGGCTTTATGCTCTGGATAAAATTGCGAAACTCCTGCGCTTCTTCCTCGTCTTTTGCGCTGTCACAGGAAACCGAACCGTTCGCAAGCACATTCGCAGTAACAAAAATCGGCGCTTCCACGCGGATGGAAACAGCGATTGCGTCGGACGGGCGGGCGTCTATTTCAATTTCCTTGCCTTCTTCGTTCTTGAGATAAATTATTGCAAAATAAGTTTCCTTATCGACATCGTTAATCTCAATTCTGTCGATAGAATAGCCGGTTTTTTCAACGATATCAATGATTAAATCATGCGTCATGGGGCGCGTGACGGTAATATTTTCAATTTTACGGATAATAGCGCTGGCTTCGGCCGAGCCAATCCATATCGGAAGCGCCTTTCTGTTTTGCAAATCGTGCAAAACCACAATCGGCGAGCCTGTGCGCGTATCGAGCGCTATTCCCATTACTTTCATCTCAATCATAACGACATTATAGTCCAAAATAATCACTGCGTCTACGCTGAACATACTATTTTTTTCCAAAGCAATGCATTATAATAGATTTGTTATACAAACGGAGAAAAAACATGACACAGGTAAAAGCAAGCCACTTACTGGTAAGAACCGAAGACGAAGCTAAAAAGCTAAAAGAAGAAATCCTCGCAGGAAAACCCTTTGAAGACGTTGCAGCAGAAGTTTCTCTCTGCCCGTCAGGCGCAAATGGCGGCGATTTAGGCTTTTTTGGCAAAGGCCAAATGGTAAAAGAATTTGAAGACGCTGCATTTTCAATGGAAATCGGCGAAGTTTCCGACCCGATTCAAACCCAGTTCGGCTGGCACCTTATTAAATTAACAGATAAAAAAGACTAACGGCATATGGGCTGGCTCCCGTCAGCCCGCCCGTTTTAGCAGGAACAAATGATTAAAAAACTAAGAAAATACCTCTCAGAAAACAGCCTTGACTATCTTCTGGTCAACACAACCGACGAATTTCTGGTCGAATACAACGAACTGACGAATTGTTCAAGGTATTATGTCACGGGATTTTCGGGTTCTACCGGAGACGCATTAATTTCGGGAGAAAATCTCTGGCAATTCGCGGATGGACGCTACCATGAGCAGGCAGACAAAGAAACCGACCCGAAAACCACGACAGTTGTTAAATTACAGCTCGGCGAGAGCTTTTTGGAGAAAATGGTTGAGATTATCAAGCCGGATTCGACGCTCGGCGTGGTTTCTAAGAAAATTTCTTTGAATTTTTACAAAATTTTGAAAAAAAAGTGCCTTTCAAAAGGTATTAAAATCAAGGTTCTTGACCATGACCCGGTTGAACTTTTTCACGGGCTAAAAACCGCGGAATCAAGCGAGCCCGCAAAAAAAATTGATATAAAAATTGCCGGAGTAAGTGCGGACGAAAAATTCTTAAAAATAGCCAAAAAACTCCGCAAAAAACAGGTTTATCTTGAAACAAATCTTGAAAATATCGCATATTTAACAAACCTCAGGCAGTACAAAACCCCGTTCAGCTCGGTTTTTAAGGCAAAACTTGCGATTTATAAAGACAGGGCCGTCATTTTCACAGACGAAAAAATCGAAATTACCGGTGAACACTTTGAAACAAAGCCCATGAGCGAATTTGAAGACTTTCTTCCGGAAAAATTTGAAGCACTTTATGTGCCTTCGACTATAAACCTTGCTGATTTCAGGCTTATTAAGCGAAACGCGGCTCCTTTAAGAAAAAACCGCATTGCCCTGATGAAATCTATCAAAAATGACGCTGAAATCGCCCATTTTAAGAAGAATTTTGAAAGAACCGACAGGGTTGTGAACAAAATCAGCGAAATGATTGCAACACAGGAGAATTTGGACGAAAAAGAGCTTTCTGACGCTGTTGAAAAGGGCTATTTGGAGCTTGGGGCAAGGCAGTTGAGCTTTAAAACCATACTCGCTGCCGGCGCAAACTCCTCAATTATCCATTATTCGCACCCATCGAGCGATGTCAGGGTCAAAGACGGGGATTTTGTGCTGCTTGATTGCGGGGGGCATTTTGAGGGCGGATATTCGACCGATATCACGCGAACTTTTATAAAGGGCATGCCGGATGAGCTCCAAAAACGGGTTTACACGACGGTTTTAAAAATGTTTTTGAACGCATACCACCACAAAGTCACCTCAAGAACCACAGGTGCTACGCTGGACAGGATTGCAAGAAAAATTGCAAAAAAATCCGGACTTCTTGAGGAGGGTTTTAACTTCAACCACGGGCTGGGGCACGGTGTCGGCATTAATGTGCACGAAATGCCTCCGACTATTTCAAGCGGGGCTTGGGGGCGGAAATTCCTCAAAGAAAATATGGTTTTCACAATCGAACCCGGGCTTTACAAGAGCGGTTTCGGCGGCGTAAGGCTTGAAAATACAGTTTATTTAACTAAAAAAGACGGTGATTTTGTTATACAATCGTTATCTAAGATGAAATTCGAGCCAAAATGCATTGACGAATCGCTTTTGAATGCGCAGGAGAAAATCTGGCTCAAAAACTGGCAGGAACAAAATAATTCCCCAAAAAAATAAAGGCTAAAAATGAAAAAAATCGAAAGTCTATCAAATCAGGAAATAAAAGAAACCGCAAAGCTTGCGCAAAAAAAATTCAGAAACGCGCAGGGGCTTTTTTTGCTTGAGGGCTACAAGCCTGTTTTTGAAGCGTTCAGCGAGGGCGTAGAAATAAAAACGCTCTACACAACCGGACAAAATCTCGAAAAATTCAGCTTTTTAAAAGACAAAATCACAATCGTCACAGAACCGGTGCTTGAAAAAATCTCAACAACCGAAAGCATGCCCGAAGCCGTGGCCGTAGGGGTGCAAAAAAAGCACAATATCAACGATTTACGCGAAAAAAAACGCCTCGTGCTGATTGAAAACATAAAAGACGCGGGAAACCTCGGAACCATCCTCAGAAGCGCCGCTGCATTCGGTTTTGAGGGGGTAATTCTTGCGGGTGACACGATTGACATCTACAATCCGAAAGTTGTGCGCTCTGCGGTCGGAGGGCTTTTTAAAATTCCGGTTATAAAGGTGAATTCGGTAAAAGACGCGGTTTTTCAGGGTTATAGCTACATTGCGTCAGTCGTAAACCGTAAAAACGTCAAAAATCCCGAAGAAATCGACTACTCGCGTCCGTTTGTGCTAATGCTGGGCTCTGAGGCGGACGGTTTGAGCGAGGAGGCGATAGAAACCGCCGATATTTTGACGACAATTCCCATTTCCGAAAAGACAGAATCGCTGAATTTGAGCTGCGCAGCGTCGATTCTCTTTTATATTTCATCTAATCTAGTGTCGCCTTAGTCGATTCTTACCTCTCACAAAACGTGACATTTAGTCACCTTTTGTTCGGCAGAGTGCGAACCGCCCAAGGCTCACCTTTTCAAACCGTTTCCGCCATCGGCGGGGCGGGCACTCAAAAAGTTCGTTCACGTCTTTCCTCTCACAAAATGATACTCAATCATTTTGTTTGGCAGAGTGTTCCTTAGCACGAACTTTTCTCGGACAGTCTAAAACGCCCTGAGCAGCCCGCCGTACAGATGGGAATAAAAATTAACCG
The DNA here is from genome assembly GCA_900547155.1 of uncultured bacterium. GTDB lineage: Bacteria > Cyanobacteriota > Vampirovibrionia > Gastranaerophilales > Gastranaerophilaceae > Spyradomonas > Spyradomonas excrementavium. The sequence goes on from URFH01000004.1 coordinate 17,187, forward strand.
CAATATACCCGACCAGAAGCCCCACAATCAATATTGAAACGGGTTTTACAAGGTTTGAGATTACATTTATCGATTCTTGAAGGCGCCTTTCGCAGTTATCGACAATTGAATAGAATGATTCGCCCAGTTTTCCTGCTTTTTCGCCCGTTGCTATTTTTGAAAGGGCAAAATCATCGAAAATTCCGGCAGCAGCAAAGGATTTTGTAACAGATTCGCCCTGACACAAAAGCATTCTCGTCCTGCTCAACCCCACCGCCATTCTTTTTGCCTTTAATAAGGGAGCTGCAACGAAAATCGCCTCGGTTACAGGGATTCCCGCTTCATAAGAGGCGCCCAGAACAGAAAAGAAATTCCCGAAAAAATAATTGTTAAATATTGCGGACATAAAGGTTTTTTCGGAGAAAAAATCAATAATCGCACGCTGCGCAGCTTGATTTTTGAAAAACCAGACAACAACCCCGAAAATAACCGCATAAATTAGCAATATTTTTAAAATTGCCGTCACAGCCAGCGACATCATCGCCTCCGGACTCATGCCCGTCGTGTACATTACATCAAATATCTTGAAAAAACAAAATCTGCAAAATAGCAAAACCCCCAGCGCCGCAAAAAACATCAACACAGGATAAGTAAGCGACGCAATAAGCCCGTTTCGCAGTCCTGTCAACCGTTTTAAGTCGCTCAAAATCGTCGCAAGAATTTCGTCGAGCTTGCCGGATTTATCCCCTGCGCTCAGCAACAGCGCGTAGGGCACTCCGAGCATTTCTTTGTATTTTATGACGATTTTATCAAAGGGAACCCCGTTTTGAACCTCAACACGGAAGCATTTTGCGAGGATTTTTATGTTTTTGTTTCGTGTTGATGTTTCAATCGACGAAAACGCGTCTGTATAGGAGAATCCTGCGCCGTACAAGGAAAGAAGCGCCGAATAAAACTCTCTTTTTTCTGAAAGGGTCAAATTTTTCATATTTAGTCAGATTCTTTCGCCTGCTTTTCAATTTCAATGATTTTTGCAAGCGATTTTGCATCGCCTTTGAGTTTGAAGTATTCGGCGAATTTCGGTGTGGTTTTCAGGTTGAAAGAACGGCCGTTTTTATCGCGGGTTCTTGAAATCAGCCCCATTTTCAGCAGTTCGGCAACATGCTCATAAGCGTTTGAGCGCAATTCTTTAAGCTGCGACTGGCGGATAGGCTCTTTGAGCGCGATGATTGTCAGCGTTTTGAGCACAGGCGGCTTTAATTCAACCGGACAGAGCTGCTCCACAATGTCCATAAACTCCTCTTTAACCTGGAGAATATAACCGTTTTCATCGTCGATTTCCAGAGCGCCCTCGCGCGCAGAATAGTCCATAATAAGCTCAAGAAGCGCTTCTTCAATCACTTCTTCATCTTCTTTGAGTATTTCGGCGATATCTTTAATCTCGAGCGCCTGCGCCGTAATGAATAAAACCGCCTCTATTCTAGCTTTTAACGATGTGTTGTCCATTGTATGAATATATTACCAAAATTACTTCAATGCGGGCAAATTGTTAAGCCTCGGGGTTAAAATTATCCTCGGGGCGCCTTACCTCGGCAAAAGGCGTTTCCTTGTGCATTTTTATCCTCGAAATCCTGCGTCCGTCAACGTCCAGAACCGTATATGTGATATTTCTGTCCTCAATAACGTCAAAAACCTCGGGTTCTCTGCCCAAAAGCCCGAAAACATAGCCGCCGATGGTCTGAAAATCCTCATTCGGGATATCAAGGTCATATTTCTCGTTTATGTCGTCAATACTCATTTTGCAGGAAACATTGAGCGTGTTTTCGTCGATTTTAATGACTTCGGGCGTTTCCACCTTGTCGAATTCATCATAAATTTCACCGACAATTTCTTCAAGAATATCTTCAATCGTAACAATCCCCGCAACCCCGCCGTGTTCGTCGACAACAGCCGCAATCTGGTTCTTCGAAGAGGTAAAATCGCTCAAAAGGTCGGAAATAAACTTGTTTTCAGGAACAATAAGGATATCTCTTGCGAGCGATTCTATTGAAAAATTCTCGCTTATGCCGCCGTTTTTGAAGAATTTAAGCACATCTTTTGCGTTTATCACGCCGATGAGGTCGTCCGGATTGTCTTTATAAATAGGAATTCTCGTATGACCCGACGAAATAATCATATCCGCCAGCTCGTTGATATTTTCTTCCGTGCTGATAAGAAAAATGTCCGTTCTCGGCACCATAATTTCTTTTACGACGGTATTTGCAAACCCGTAGAAATTAGAAAGCATTTTAGCCTCGTTGCAGTCGATTGCGCCGATATCAATGCCCTCTGAGATGATTTTTCCGAATTTTTCTTCCCAGTTGTCCTCCGCGTCGTGAGCCTGCAGCTCAATCGTAATATGCGTAACGTTTTTGAGACGTTTTTTGATGTTTCTTTCGAGCATATCTGCGATGTCGTCAGCGTCTTTCATCTGGGTTTCGGGGTCAACTTCGATTGTCATGTTAATAATCAGCCCTGACGAGCCCAAATCAATGGTTTTCAGCTCAACAACATCCGTAATTCCGTGGATATCGCCAGCAACCTCGCGAATTTTCTCCTCAACGCCCGGTTCTGCCGACTGAACGGTCAATGAGCTCACATTATGCCTTAAAAGGTAAATCGCAAGTATCAAAAGAATGAAACCAATGATTATGGAAGCGATTGCGTCGGGCACGTAGGCAGTTTCCGGAGGCATGACGAATTTCGCCAGTGAAAGTGCGATAAACGCAACAACAACACCGGTTAGCGCCGCTACATCTTCATACCAGACGAATTTTGTGGTCGGACTTTTGGTTTTTCTGATATATTTTAACGAAATAAAGAACGATTTGAACGGATTTTTCTCCTCAATTTCAACTTCGTGCAAAACAGCCTTTGAAGCGCTTGCAACCGCCCATGCCTCGAACAAAATGCTGCAAACAAGAGCAACAGCGATGTAAGGATAATTGTTCAACAGGTCGGAATGATCGTGGACATTGAAAAATTTGTCAAAACCGCTGTAAAACGCGATAAAAGTACCACCAAGCATCAATATTGACGCAAACATCGCCCAGACATTGGCTTCCAGCCCGTATCCGAAAGGATGGGCGTTGTCAGCGGGCCTTGAGCCTCGTTTTATACCGACGTAAAGGCAAACGCTGTTGAACGAGTCCACTCCGGAATGAATTGCCTCCGAAAGCATCGCTGATGAGTGAGAAAAGAAGAAACAAATCAGTTTCACAAGCGCTATGCCAATATTTGCTATGAACGCTCTTACAACCGCCAGCGTGCGGGATTTTTCTTCATCAATCTGCGAGCAGTAATCTTCGACTTGTTCAATATTATCAGGGTTTTCGACTTTTTCTTCCGTAATCCTGTCTGATGACATAGTTTTCCTTATTTTTTAACCTTCAATTAATACTATTATAATATCAAAATATAAAGATTATGCAATTATCAATGTCTCCGGGTCGATTTTGTGGTTAATATAAAGAAATATTAATTGTACTCTGTACAATTATTAAAATATCTGTTATAATATAAACTCATTCACTCAAAGTGACGAATAGGGAGACGGAGCCTTGAAAATTACGCAAATCAACACAGCCGATTTAAGTTTATTCAAAAAAAACCTGTTTAAAAAAAACGAAATGAACGAATGCCCTGCTTGCAGAAAGGGTTCTCCGCTAAAAGAGCTCAAATGCGATACTTTTCAGCTTTTTAAATAAAAATCGAATTATTTGATTTGAAATCCCAGATCTTTAATTTGAACCCAGTCACCTGTCGCAAGTTTTGTTTCTTCAAAAATTTCTTTGCCGTTAATTTTAATGCCTGCTGATGAAGGTGTTACGATATAACCGTCAACAGTCGGTAAAAATTTGCTTGAATTTATCGTAAAAGGTCCTTTACATCCCAGACTTCTGTATATTGTTCCTACAGTTGTGTTATTGTCCAAATATTTTAAAACTAATTTATCTGCATTTTTCGCATCGGTTATTTTGTAATAAAATGTACGCGGATCAAGGTTTTTTGACGTATTTGAAATATTGAAAATATTGCCGTGCATCGCGTCAAAAAGATAACTGCTTCCGTTTTTAGTCATTATTTCATTCCAAGCGTGCCCGCCTGTTGAATAAGTCCCTTGAATAAATCTGGTAGCCAAACCAACCTCATCGCCGAGCAATTTGGTCAACAAAGCACGGTGCCTGCACATTCCGGCGCCGCTATTCAAAATTTCACCTAACAAAACTTCTTTTGTTTCAAAATTATGCATATTTGCAGTTAATTTCCCGAGTGTTGCATGATCTTTGCTGACAGAAAAAACTTCATCCACAAATTTCATCATTTCGTCAATTTTTTGGCTTTCAGTTAAATTTTTTCCGGATATTCTGTTTTTGAAAGCTTGAATTGTCTGATTTAAGATTTTGTCTGCGGTTTTATCAATAATTACGATTTCCTGATTTCCGTTACTAAACCTTGATATATTTTGACCCAATTCGTTAAATTGAGCCTTCGGTCCGGAATATCTAAAACCATCAATAAAATGTTCATTTTCTGAAATTATTTCTTTTGCATAATTATTGCTCTGCTCAATTGCTTCCTTTGTTGCAGCATGTGTCCCTTGTCTATTCATGCGCGGGAGCGTATATTCACCGGCTTTTACATGATGAAGAAAGTTCAAATCCTGCGATTTTGCACCGCGAAGTATTGTTGTGATTTCGCCATTTGAATGAAATCTGAACAAATAATCTCTGCCTCCGTTCGAATTGTACAAATTCAGAGTTCTTGCCCTTTTTGACAAAATATCAACAATATCATGAGCCCCCGTTTTAATAGAGTTTGTAACATTTGTCCCTGCAACTCTTACTCCGGCAGGTGCCGCATTAAAAATTCTTTGTAAACCCTGAGTACCAATTCTTGCAAACATAAAAAAAACCTTAAAAACCTAACCTTATTTATATAAAGTATTTTTTTTGCAAAAATTGCCTATATGTTACAAAATATTAAACCCTAATTTTCCCCCGAGCGCAATCAACGCCGCCTGCGTGTCTTCAAAACCGGTTTTTTCATCAACAGATTGGCAAAGAAAAGCGTTTATTTCATTCCAGAGCGCCAAAGACTGGTCAGTTACCGGGTCAGAGCCATTTACATAAGCTCCGATATTAATCAAATCTTCGTTTTTGCGATGCGCAGCCAAAAGCGTTCGAATTTTACCCGCAGCCTGTGCATGCTCAGGCGAAACACACTCTTTCATAACCCGGCTGATACTTTCAAGCACATCTACCGCCGGATAATGGTTTTTGTGCGCCAAATCCCTCGACAGCATAATATGCCCGTCCAGAATGCTCCTTGCAGTATCGGAAATCGGCTCGTTAAAGTCGTCACCCTCAACAAGAACCGTGTAAAGCCCCGTAATTGTGCCATGTTCGTTGCTTCCGGCACGCTCAAGAAGCTTGGGCATGAGCGCAAAAACAGACGGCGTGTATCCGCGCGTTGCAGGAGGCTCGCCAACCGCCAAACCGACCTCCCTTTGCGCCATTGCAATACGCGTAACCGAATCCAGCATAAAAAGCACGTCTTTTCCCTTGTCGCGGAAGTATTCAGCAATAGCCGTAGCAACAAATGCAGCCTTAATTTTGACAAGAGAGGGCTGCTCCGAGGTCGCAACAACAACAATTGAGCGTTTCATGCCCTCAGGCCCCAGCGTTGACTCAATAAATTCACGAACCTCGCGCCCGCGTTCGCCGATTAGGGCAATTACGTTCAAATCCGCGTTCGTATTCTTCGCCATCATCGCCAGAGTCGTACTTTTACCAACGCCGGAGCCGGCAAATACGCCGAGCCTTTGGCCTTTGCCCGCCGTAACAAATCCGTCAATCGAGCGGATTCCGAGCGCCAACGGCTCGCGAATAAGCTGCCTGTTCAACGGATTAATCGCGTCAGCGTGCGTAGAATAAAGGGATTGCGAGTTTACAGCGCCGAGATTGTCAATAGGCTCGCCCAAACCGTTCAAAACCCGCCCCAGAAGCTGCGGGCCGACCTTAATTTTCATCGGAGCACCGGTATTTTTGACCAGCGCGCCGGGCATAAGCCCCTCCATCGAGCCCAGAGGCATTAAAAGGATTTTTCCCGTCTTGAATCCGACAACCTCCGCCCTCAAAGGCTCTGAATCCAGCCGGTTGTAGATATAACAAAGGTCGCCGATGCTCGCTTCCGGCCCGTCAGCCTCAATAATCAGCCCGACAATCTCCGTCACTTTGCCAACCTGCGTGATGGTTTCGGTTTTTTTTATGATTTCGTTATATTTCGTCAGGAGCATCTGTTTTTTCAACCAATTCATCTTCTGAAGTAGAATTCAGGGCATTGAACAACTCGTCGGAAATCCTTGAAATCTGCGCCTTAAGCCCCGAATCCACCCGCGAATCCACCGATTCCACAATAGTTCCGTCCGCAGGCACCGAGCTGTCTTCAATGATTTTAATATTCTCAAGCCCGAAAAACCGCTCTTTCAGCCCGTCGCTAATCTCATAAATCTTCTGCGCCATCTGCGGATTAACGATAATATTCACGGTTTCTTTCTCTTTAAGCTTTGAAATTGCCGCAGCAGTTAGATTTTCAAGGAGTTTAGGGTTCTGGACAAGTTCCGTGTGGCAAACCTTTTCACAAATCGCCGTCACAAGCTCAAGAATCTCCGTATGTGCGGATTTTACAATACGTTTTTTCATCTCAAGCTCCGAAGCCGCAAAATTGTCAAGATTTTTGAGCCGTTCTTCCATTTCGGAAGTGATTTTTTCAAAACCCTCTTTTATTCCAGCTTCAAAGCCCTCTTTGTGCGCAGCTTCGGTGATTTGAGCTGCTTGATTTTGTGCTTCTTCTTTTGCCTGCTTTAAAATTTCTTCTGCTTTGGTGCTTGCCTGCCCTTCGATCAAAAGTGCGCGTTCTTTTGCCTCTGCGACGATTTTTTCGGCAATCTGGCGCGCCTGCCTGATTTCCTCGTCAGACATCCTGCCCCCGTCGCCTCTGACAACGAAAGAATCTCCGTAATTAATCTTTCCGCCTGCAATTCTTCCCAATTAAGCACCTCTCAACAAAATTTTCATACGCACAACGCGCCCGCTCTCACGAAACGCGCTCCAAAACTACTCAATATATTCATCTTCCTGAGTATCTCTGGTAATTTCGATTTCACCCGCAGCTTCGAGCATACGAATAATACCGACGATTTTTGTTTGCTTCTCCTGAACCTCTTTTGCACGCACAGGGCCCATATACTCGAGCTCTTCCATCAGCACGGTTTGCGCGCGCTCGGACATGTTGGCAAAAATCTTCTCTTTCAGGTCATCTCTGACACCTTTTAAAGAGATTGCGAGGTCTTTCATATCGACTTCGCGGATAATACGCTGAATTGCGGGATCTTTGAGCTGGAGAATGTCCTCAAACACGAACATCAGCTCTCTTACGCCCTCGGCGAGCTCAAGGCTACGTTCTTCAAGAAATTCGAGTACATTTTTCTCGGTTCCGCGGTCGGTTCTGTTCAAAATGCTTGCCAGAGTGCTTACGCCGCCTGCTTTTGAAAAATCCTGCGTAACAACCGAGGAAAATTTGCCCTCAACGATTTTTTCAATTTCTGCAATGATTTCCGGGTTCGTCGAGCTCATATCCGCAATTTTAAACGCAACCTGCGCCTGAATATCTGTGGGGAGCGCGTTTAGAACCTTTGCGGAGATTTCCGGCTTAATATATGCGAGAATCAGCGCGATTAGCTGCGGATTTTCGTTCTGAAATGACTGCGCAAGCTGTGTGGGGTCAGCTTCGTTGAAAAATTGGAACGGATTTTTCGTCAAAAGCGTCATCAGGCGCGCAAGCATTTTTTGCGCCTGCTCGCTGCCGTAGGCTTTTTCCAGAATCGTTCTTGCATAAGCCGTACCGCCCGAAGAAAGATAATCACTCGCTAAAAAAAGGGAATGAAATTCCTCCAGCACCCTATTTAAAATCTCTGTGGGGATTTTGTCAAGGCTGGCAATGTCATAGGTGATTTGTTCAAGCAAATCTTCATCTCTAATATTTTTCAGAATCTCAGATGCCGTACCGGGGCCGAGCGCAATCAATAATGATGCGACTTTCTGGCGTGTTGACATTTGATCGTAATCCAAATTCATTTATTTTTTAATCCTTAATATAAGAAATCAAGAGTTTTGCGGCTTCGCCGGGGTCTTGAAGAATAGTTTCGTTCAAATCACTGCGAAGTTTATCAAGTTCGGGATTGAGCCTTGCCTCGATTTGCGGGAGCTGATCCATCTCGAGTTTTCCGAGCAGTTCATCCGTAAGCTGTTTTTGAGGTTCATCAAAGCCCTCATCCCATTCATCACCGCCCGAGGAGGCCGCAACCCTGCCAAAAAGCGAACGGAACACATACAGTGCGGTTAAGCCGAGTATGAGAACTATAAGCATCGGTGCAACCTTGGTCACAAAGAACTCAATCTGTCTTTGTTTTTCATATTCTTTGTTCTGGGCTGCGTCTTTGGCTTTATTTTCGTCAAGAGCGGAGAATTGCAGACTCGTAACGTTGATTATATCGCCTCTGTCCAAATCTGCGCCGCTGGCAGAAATAATAAGCTTTTCGAGCTCCTGTTTTTCCTCTGTTGTGAGGATTTTATTCACTGCGACCGCAATTGTCATCCTTTTTACCGAGCCCGGAGCATAGACAATTTGCTTAATTTCCTTAGAAACATTGTATGTCGCGGAAGTTTTCTGTTTTGTGTAATTTAAATTTTTAGGCTGCTGGAGCGAAGTTTGTGCAGTCTGCTGAGTTTCGGGCGGATTGTGCGTATCGTCGTCCGTGAGCGGTTTTGCGGAAGAAATTGCCGGATTATCATAGTTTTCCGACTCGGTCTGGGAGTTAGCGAGAACGCCCTGCTGGGTTTCGCCCACGGGAATATAGCTTTCAATGGTTGCGCGGGCGCTGTTAAAGTCGATATCCATAGAAACCTGAACCGACGCATTGTCACGGCCCACTATTTTGTCCAGAACCTCCTGAATTTTCTTTGAAGTTTGATTTTCAAGGTTCAACTTGTAAGATTCTATGTCGCTGGAAGCGTGTTCGTTATCGTCAGAGAGGGCGTTTCCGGACTGGTCGGTCAAAAAGACTTTTTCGGGCTTCAATCTGGGGATTGCGTACGCAACGAGGTTTTTAATCGCCTTAATTTGCGAGGTTTTGAGCCTGTAACCCGGTTCCAGAATCAGCATAACCGAAGCCGTAGGCGATTCATCCCTTTCCTGAAAAACAGAACGTTCCGGCTCGGCAATCTGCACGCGGGCCTTTCTTATTCCGTTCATTTTTTCGATAGAGCGGGTCAATTCGCCCTGATAAATTCTTTGTTTTGTTAATTTGTTTTTAAAATCTGTTGAGCCCAGCTGCATATCGTCGAGCAGCTCAAATCCGGGTGCAGTATCCTGAATAAGGTCATTTTCCGCAACAAAAATCCTCAATTCGTCCTGAAGATTAGCAGGAACCATAACAGATTTTTTATCTACGCTCATTTTAAACGCATAGCCGCTTTTTTTAAGGCTTTCAGATACTGCGGCGGCGTCTTGTTCGGAGAGATCGGAATAAAGCACTGCCCAGTTGGGTTCAAGGGATTTCATAATGAAATAGGTGGAAACAACTATGGTAATAATGCTCAAAGCAACGACGCCGAACTTCTGCCCTACGTCAAAGCCGTCCCAGAGCCGTTTTAAATCATCTAAGAATAATTTAAAATAATTATTTTCCAAAATTTCTCCTCACCTGTGCAAAAGCGCCTGTTTAGCTGACACCCCACAATAAAAATATAAACTATTTTTTTTTGTTTATCAAATGTGTAAACTTTTATATACTTTTGCACCCTCGTCGGGGGTAAGGGGCGAGAAGAACTCAAATTTTTGTTATTTAAGGAGGTTTGGAGTCGCTCCCCATCCGCATTCGTACGCAATACTAACGCATTGCTACGACTGCTCCTTCCCCAAGCTGGGGAAGGTTAGGATTTTTAGGTTGCTGAACTGTAGGGTGGGAAAAGTGAAACGGTTCCCACCGCAAGATTGTGCCAAATAGGGATTTTAAGTTTTCAAGCTGGTTTGGAGTTGCTCCCCATCCGCATTCGTACGCAATACTAACGTATTGCTACGACTGCTCCTTCCCCGAGCTGGGGAAGGAAAGCGCTTAATAAGATTTTGTAAAAACCCCTTTATTTTTTCTTGCCTTTTAACAAAAGCTGGTTTTTAGAGTGCATGGATTCTTCTTTGATTTTAAGATTGCCTTTGGAATCCTCGCCGATGATAAAATATGCCGGGATTTTGTAATCGCTGGTAGACGGCTGGCGCAGGCAGGTGATTTTGTAGTCATTTCCGGCTTTTGTAACTTTTCTTTCTGTATAAAAGTTTTTATATCCGCGCATTTTAGCAAGATTTGCACCGATTCTCATCTGGTTTGCATATTCTTTCATGTTTGTGGTTAAAGTCACGGTTGAGCCGTCGGGTTTCATAACGACTCTTATAATTTTTGCGTCAGGTGTGTAAAAATTTACTACATCTTCTTTATAATTATTGGCCGAATCAATGTATTTTGCAAAAAACGTAAGCGCCTGATCCGCAGTAACAGCAGCATTTGCGCCCAATCCTATTAATAATGTGCAAAATGTAATCAAAAACTTTTTCATAATTTCTCCTTTGGCTCCAGTATGAAGCTTGCTGTTTTTTAATTTATTCCCCGAAAGCGGGATTTTTTAAGATTATTATACTAAAAACTCACTTAATTATAACGATTGAAAATAAAAAATTGTTCATTTTCCGAAAATTGTTAAAATTCCGAGCAAAAGCTGCCCGAGCGCGTCAAAAAAGCCCATTTACTTCATCCCTAAATCGCTTACAGCGGTTTTGCCGAATTTTGCGGACAAATCGTCAATATGGTGAAGCAAATACAGCTCCGGATCCAAATCCCGCTCGTTTAAATCAACAATCGCGCCCCATTCAGCCCTGCCGTGGTGAGCTGCAATCATTTTTGCTACTTTTTTGAATCCTGCGCCCATGCAGGTTGAAAATCCCCACTGTGAGTGCGTAATCCACTCTTTCGGAAAGTCTTCGTCGTAATCTATCAAGCCCGATTCGGTATTAATTTTATATTCAAAAATTTTCCCGAAATCATGCAAAATACAAGCGGCAAAAATATCATCCCTGCTGACTTTTTTATAAAACTGATCAATCAGACAATCCGCAATCTGCAAACATTCAAAAGTATGCTCCACAAGCCCGCCGAGGTAGTTATGGTGCATAAGTTTTGCCGCCGGCGCGGTTTTGAACTTTTCTTCGTGCTCAAAAAGCAACCCTGTAACGAATTTTTTGAGATTTTCATCGCTGATTCTGTTCGCATAGTCGAGAATTTTCCCGAAAATATCATCGGCTTCGTCCTTTGAAAGCCCGATTTTCGCTTCGTTTATGAGTTCAAGATTGGCAATAAGACAGTTGTTATATTTTTCATTATAGGAGCCTGAGAGGATTTTTACCTGATTGCCGGTGCGGAAAATCTTGCTGTCAAGGCGGTTGAGCGTTTCTTCCCAGAGAATACAGTTCAAAATCGAGCCGTCTTCAAGGTTTTTGAGCTGAAGTTTGCCCATTTTTGTTCCTGCTTTTGTATCCCCGACAGAAAATATTACAACCTCATAAAGCTGTGAAAAATCCAACATGTCTTTTCCTTTCAAATAACATTCTATAAATAATATTTTACATTAAATATGCAGAATTAAAAAAAATCACTCAAAATAGCCGATGTAAGGCAGATTTCTGAAGTATCCTTCATAATCCAGCCCGTATCCGACCACGAATTTGTCATCCACTTCAAATCCGTAAAAATCAGGTTCAATGCAGGCTGTTCGGGCGATTTTTTTGTTTAAAAAAGTCACAATTTTGCAGGCTTTCGGGTGGTGCGTATTCTGAATCAGGTCAATAAGGAATTTTAAGGTGCAGCCAGTGTCGATAATATCCTCGACAACGAGCACATTCTTGTCTTTTAAGGCCGGCAGCGTCAAATCGAGCGCTTTTACGTGCCCTGAGGAAACCTGCGCGTTTCCGTAGCTCGAAACCTTTATAAATTCAAGCTGTACGGGCATTTTGAGATGTTTAATCAAATCACAGCAAAAAATACTTGACCCTTTGAGCACGCAAATCACCGTCAAATCCTCAACCTGCCCGAAACTTTCATTAATTTGCGCAGCAAGCTCTTTTGTCCTTTTTTTGACAGCTTCTTCGTCAAAAAGCATTTTCAAATCTTCAATTTTTTTGTCCATTTTTGCCGCCTTTTCTGATTTCCAAACAATATTCGGGACGAACGCCCGCTCTCAGCCTTTCATTTACGCAAACTCCATGCGCCCAGAGCACCTCGTTGTTTTTGCATAAAAGTATAACACTTTCGCGCTCGTTTTTGGGAATATTTTTATTAATGAAAAGTTTTTTCAGCTTCATTGAGCCCTCCATCCCGAACGGGCGGATTCTGTCGCCGTTTTTGCGAAAACGCAGCGTCAGCGGAAACTCAAGATTCGAGCAAAAAATAAAATCCGAATGCTCATCCGGAAAAGCTTCCGGCGCGGGCAATGAAGCGTCATAACTTTTTACTGAAAACTCAAATCCGTTCAAAAAATATTCACCCGCATCGCTAATTTCCACCTCGTCCGCGCATTTTTCGCGTTTTGAAAAGGTATAAATCTCTTTTTTTGAAACAAAAATCCACAAATCATGCGCCAGAGAAAGAGTTTTGCCGGATTTTGACGAAGAATTCTCCTCAAGGAACCCGAAAATCCCCGAAATTCGCTCCGAATCGTAATCCAGCCCCATTTCAACCAGCAAATCCAGCAAAATCCGCTTTTTTACATCATCAGAGAGCGAAAAATATTTTTCTGCGTCAATTTTTCCTGAAAAATTGATTTCTTTTTTAATTTTCTCCAGATATTCGTTAATTATATTTTGCTCTGAAACAGCCGCCGCACTGAGCGCTGCGATGGCGTTTTCGGCTTCGGGGTTCAGCTCTTTTAAAAGCGGAATTATCTTTTTTCTTATAAAATTTCGTTTATATTTTGTATTTTCATTGCTGGAATCATTGTTCGGGCAAAGGTTTTCGGTTTTGCAGTAATTTTCGATTTCTTTTCTTGAAAACGCCATAAGCGGGCGAAAAATCTCCATTCCGTTGAGATTTTTATGCTCAAAAATCCCGCAAAGCCCTCTTGAGCCCGTTCCACGCGCAATCCGGTAAATAATTGTTTCCGCGTTATCGGATTTTGTATGCGCAAGAAAAATGCCGTCCGCGTTGAGCTTTTTGTAATATTTTTCAAAGAATTTGAGCCTTGCTTCGCGTGCGCAGGTTTCTGTTTTCGGAGTTTTTGGGTCGAGTTTTTCGATTATCAGCTCAATTCCCCGTTTTTCACAGAACTTTACGCAATTTTGCGCCTCTTTTTCCGATTCTTCGCCACGCCAGTTGTGATTCAGGTGGAGCGCGATGAGTTTGAAACCGCAGTTTTTAGAAATTTTATGCAAAATCTCCAGCATTACGCAGGAATCAAAACCGCCCGAAAATCCGGCAAGAAAAGTTTTTTCAGGGGTTAAAAGCCCGTATTTCTTTAAAAAATTTTCAACCCTGTTAATCATTTTACAATTGTATGTAAAAACTGTTCAAAATCAATTATTTATATAATAATATAACTGACAGGGGGAACGATGATTATAAAAACCATCCCGAACGGAATTTTACAGGCAAACACCTACGTTTTAATCGACGAAGAAACAAAAGAAGCGGCTATTATCGACAGCGGCGGGGAATTTGAGATAATTAACGACGCTCTGGGAAAATACGGCGCAAAACTCAAGTACATCCTCAACACTCATGCGCATTTTGACCATGTAATGGGCGAAAAAGAGGCTCAGGAGCGCACGGGGCTGCCGGTTTATGTTCATGAAGACGACAAAATCCTGCTTGAAAACCTGAAAAGGCAGGCGGCATTTTTTGGAATAGGCGAAGCCGAAGCGCCCGAAAATATTAAGACTTTTGATGAAAATACGGTTTTCACGCTCGGAAATCAGGAAATAAAAGTAATCCACACCCCCGGGCACACTCCGGGAAGCGTTTGTTTTCTCTTCGGAGACGCTTTGATTTCGGGCGATACGCTGTTTTACGGCTCTATCGGGAGAACCGACTTTGAAGGCGGAAGTTTTGCACAAATCAGCGATTCTATTCAAAACAAACTCTTCAAACTCGACGAAAACATAACCGTTTACCCCGGACATGACGCACAAACCACCATCGGTTACGAAAAAAAATACAATTCACCGTTTGGAAAAAATAATTAAAGGAGAAAAAGATGAAATTCAAATTAGCTCTGGCTCTTTGCCTCACCGCAGTCGGATTAAGCGCATACAGCGCAACAAAAGACATATTTTTAGAAAAATACTACACCTGCACACCCTACACCTCGGTTTTTAAAGCACCTTTGACCGGCGAATCCTATGAAAGAGGCGTGCTCGGCGTCAGAACCAACAGTATGACCAAAAATCTTAATTGCGTTTATTACAGACAGATGTCCTCCACGGCATTCCAGCTGTGCGAAAGAAGAACAAACAAACTTTCAACCGACAAACCATTCAGCCGCACAAAAGTTGAATGCACAATGACCGACAGAGCCGGCCTTAAAAAAGCGCAGGAAGAAATCAGAAACAATAATTACGAAATTGAATACGTGGATGCCCCCACTTACACACCTATTCAACAGTAGCTTAACACGCCGGAACAACAAAACAGAAAGGAAACCCGCATGAAGAAAAAACTTTTAATCACATTGCTTATCTCCTCAATAATTGCTGCTCCGGCGTTTTGTGCCGACAATTTTACAAAGCGGCTCAATATTTGCAACCCTTACAAAACAAAATTCACAGCAAAAAACGGTGAAACTTACACAAAATCGGTGATGGGCGCACATCTTGAAATCGAAACAGGGCTGCGTTCCTGCGTGTATTACATTCAGGAGGCCCAAAGTGTTTACAAGCTCTGCAACATCCCGATGAGTGCGCTGAAAAGAGATAATATTGATTTTTCTGCGGCAAAATGCCTTTCCACCGACGCTGACGGGCTCAAAGAAATGCAAAGAGAGCTCGCAGCAGGCACATATTACACACAAAGAGCTATTATCAACAGAATGCACTAGAAACGGAGATTTTTATGAAGAAAATATATCCTGTTCTTACTTTAATGACTGTTTTAACTGTTTTGCCGGCAATTGGTGCAGCAAATAACAGAGCAGAATTTTTCAAAAGCTTTGCAAACTGCAAACCCGCCTCCTACACCGCAAATTTTGATGACGGAAGCCAAATTCAACGGTCGGTAATCGGCGCCGGAAGCGTAAAAGGGATTTATGCCTGCCAGTATAAAGAGGTTTATTCAAACGGAAAAACCCTGAACTGCGCAATCCCTATGCAGAACCTGAAAAGCACAGCAGGTGCCATAAATTCCGGTTCTCATGAGGCATTATTTGAAGATTATGTAGAAAACGGGGTTTGCGAACTGAGCGAATAACAAAAAAGACTTCCTTTGGGAAGTCTTTTTTAATTCAGAAACTGTCTTAGCCTCTCAAACCGAGTTCTTTAATAAGTCCTCTGTATTCTTCGAGGTTCTGTTTTTTCAGGTAAGCAAGAAGTCTTTTTCTTTTACCTACCATCATCAAAAGACCGCGGCGGCCTTGAAAATCTTTTTTGTTAGCTTTCAGGTGTTCTGTAAGTTCATTGATTTTTTGGCTCAGCATAACGATTTGAACGTGAGAAGAACCGGAGTCTTTTTCGTTCTTTCCGTATTTTTTGATGATTTCCTGTTTGTTTTTCAAGTTTATTGACATTTTTTGTTCCTTTTCCAATTAGCTTAAGTTGGTGGCGTAAACTAATCTTCTTTCCAAAGAATACCATTTAAAAGCCCTATGTCAAGCATGATTGGAGCCAATTTTTAAATCATGTTAAGAGTTTATTTGCGTAAAAGTTTGCACAGATAACTAAAACGCCGGATTTCTTGTGATATCCGTAAAGACAATTGCCGGTTTTTGCGAGCGCTGTTCTTCCTGAATCTTCTTATAATAATCTTTTACCATCACAATCCTGTTTTTCACGCCGGAAAAGCCGTTTTTGCTCAAATATTCTTCAAATTTTGCGCCGGAAATCTGGTATTTTTTGTTCAAAACATAAAAATTAAACTCTTTTTTCCGCATAAGGATTTGTCCGATAGCGAAGTTTATTATTTCAGCATAATAATCGTCGTAACCCTGCACCAAATCTACTTCCAGGAGGAAATTGAGATTGTCCTCCGTTTGAACTTTGAAAAATCCTTTTATTGCCCCGTTGTCCTCAAAAACGTACTTAAACACAGACGCAGAGCTCAATCCGGCGAAAATTACATCATAAAATTCCTGTTTTTTACGGGCAAGTGAATAGCGAAAATGCGGAAAAATGCAGTCATTGTGAAGATTTGCAGCTTCCAGCGCGTCAGAATTCTTGAACGGCCGGAAAAACCCTTTGTCAATATTGCTTTTTACGAGTTTTACTTCATCCATTTTCCATAAATGTTCGGACGAGCACATTCTGAACCCGCAGCCCTTAGAAAAAAGCTCCATAAGCTCATCCAAATCCTCGTCTATCCGCACAGTAAAGGTATTTGCGCCCATTGCGCCGTATTTTGCAGTTGCATACCCGACAAGCTGCCGTCCGGCGTCGTAGCTGTTTTTCCCGAGAAAAAGATTGCAGATATTCCAGCTGTGAGGATTGCCGCGCTGGGCTTTCAGCGAAATCATGCCCTTAATCTGCTTATCGTCGATTGCAACGTAGGATTCAGACAGTTTTCTGAGGTTCAGGGGCAAAAGATTATTAACAAAATTTATTGGAAACGGGATAAAAGAACGAAAACCGAATGTGATTTCCCCGTTTTGCCCGTCAGAAATCATCGAAATCATTTTTTTCAGCTTTGGAATGTCTTGAAATTTCAGGTTTCTAATCTTTGCCATGCCGTCAATATATCATATTTTTGGAAAATTTTCGAGGGTCGTGCGTATGAAAATTTGAAAAAATTGCAAAAATTCACTTCTCACATTCCTCCTTTCCACTACTTATTACCTTAATTATTCTTCCTCCCCAACCGACATTATCTTAAGTGCAAAATTCACGCATTTTAATTTAAAAAACTGTACTTTGAAACCAATTTTCGATAAAATTGAACGAAGAAAGTTGAGCAATATGAAAAAATTACTGATAATATTTTTTGCGCTGGGTTTAGCGCTACAAATAGTACCACAAGCTAATGCAATCCAAGCACGCGGCGGAAGAATGGTAAAAGTCGGAATAAGCGACAATAATTTTTCCAACTATTATTTCCAAACTGCTGAAATCTCTGCCACAGACGACTTTGAGCTGATTGATAAAGCCACAGGCTCGGTTATCTGCGAATTTCTTGCAAACACAATCGCCACTGTAGAGCTGAAAAACGGGCTTTTTGACGTCTATATGAACGGAAAAGAGGTTGCAAACGGCTTAAAAGGCCCGATTGCGGCAAACTCCGAAAAAGGCTTTCTCTACATTCCGAACCTCAAACGCGCCGGCAAAGCAGCAATCTACCGCGGTACTTTCGAGCTGACAAAAACCGCAAAAGACGATAAATTCAGCCTCATAAATGTGCTTGACCTTGAATCGTATTTAAGAGGCGTTGTTCCCAACGAAATGCCGGTTTCTTTCGGACTGGAAGCCCTTAAAGCACAAACAATAACCGCCAGAAACTACGTTTTAAAGCCGAGAGAAAACAATTATCACAATTTTGACGTGTGCGATTCGGTTGCTTGTCAGGTTTATTTCGGCGCGGGAACAGAACAGTCGCTCTCTGACAGGGCAATCGTTGAAACCGAAAATATCGTCGCAATGTACGACGGAGAGCTGATTTTAGCCCTGTACAGCTCAACCGCCGGAGGGCACACGGAAAGCTATGAAAACGCTTTTTCTGACCCGAACGCAAAAACCTTCCCTGCACCGCCGATTCCTTATTTAAAAGGGGTTCCCGACAATGATAAAATCGGAAAACTCGAAAAAGAGGGCGATGTAAGGAGATTTTATCAGGACACTCCGACGACCTTTGATAACAAATCCCCGTATTTCCGCTGGACAAGAGAATGGGAAGCGCAAGAGCTGGAAAATGTCCTGAAAAAAACGCTAAAAACAAATTCTCCCGCCGGTTTTGTAAAACCTGCGCTCCTGAACGAAGAGGATTTTGGAACGCTTAAAAATATAAAGGTCATCAGGCGCGGTGTTTCCGGAAAAGCAATGGCCGTTCAAATTGAAACCGACAAAAATACATTTGTTGTGCAAAAAGAGCTGATAATCAGGCGCGTTTTCCAAAAATCCGCAAAACCCCTGCCCTCCGCGAACATAATCTTTGATTTGACAAAAGATAACAAAGGAAATCTTGAAAAAATCTGCGTAACGGGCGGCGGATTCGGGCACGGCGTGGGAATGAGCCAGTGGGGCGCCGGAATGATGGCTTCTATGGGGTATTCTTACGATGAAATTTTAAAACACTACTACACGGGGATTCAAACCGTAACAGCGCCCGTAACCCTTACAAATGAGCTCAATCAGGACACAGAAACGCTCGTTTTTTACACAAAAAACAAAAATACAGTCCTGAAAATTGAAAATAAGTTCCAATTCACAAACCTGACCGTCGTAATCAACCGGAAACAGCTGAATCTGGAGATTGCGCCGCACCCGTTTAAGCTTGTGGAGGTAGATATTACGCCCTATGTTCACACAGGACGCAATCAGATAACATTTATGCTCCCGTACACGGACAAACACAAAAAATCAGTGAGAATTTACGCTGAACTCAACAGCGACAAGAGGAATAAACAATGACACGCACGCAAAGCCTTTTAAAAGCCGCATGGATAATCGCTTTTGTAACAGTTATAAGCAAAATAATCGGATTTTTAAGGGATATTGTCATCGCCAACTACTACGGCGCAGGAATGGTTTCTGACGCGTATTTTTATGCATATCAGATTCCGGCGCTGGCAATTGTGCTCCTCGGCGGGATTGGCGGGCCTTTTCACAGTGCGGTTGTTGCTGTTTTTTCAAAACTCATCCCGAATCTTGACGAAAAAGCCTCCCCGCAGGTAAACAAACTTTTTAACACATTTTTGACCTCGTCTTTTATCGTTTTTATGATTCTGGGCGTTTTGTGCTTTGTTTTTTCCGATGTAATTATGAACATAATCATCTCAAACGGCAGCCCGCAGCTGATTCACCTTGCCAGCATGCATTTAAAAATTATGACGCCGGTTCTGGTTGTTGGTGGCGTTGTGGGGATTTATTACGGGATTCTTATTACGTACAAAGAGTTTTTGATTCCCAATATTTCGCCGATGATTATGAGTATTGCGATTATTGCGATAATTTCGCTCGTGCGGCATGATAATTCCGGCTACATGCTCGCTCTGGCAACGACAATCGGCGCTTTGTGCCAGTTTGTTTATCAGCTGCCTAAGTTGAAGTCGCTCGGGTTTTCTTTCAAGCCGAATCTTGATATTTTGCACAATCCCGGGTACAAAAACATTCTGGAGCTGCTATTTCCGGCAATTTTGAGCTCAACAGTGGGGCAGATTTATATTTATGTTGATATGTTTTTCGCTTCCCAGCTTCAGGAGGGCGCATGGTCGGCAATCGGTTACGCAAACAGGCTTTTCCAGTTCCCCGTGGGGATTCTGGTTACGGCTTTTCTCGTTCCGCTTTTCCCGATTTTTTCAAAGCTTGTCGGCGAAAAAAATTACGATGATATCCGCTATTATTTTAACAAGGGCGTTGGTTTGCTGAATTTTGTGGCATTTCCGATTCTTGTTTTGATAATTTTGCTCTCAACTAACGCGATTCAGTTGATTTTTCAGCGCGGAGCGTTCAACGAAGTCGCTACAATGATGGTTTCGGAAGCTTTATGCTACCTTTCTATCGCAATAATACCCTACGTTTTCAGAGATTCCATCACGAGAGTTTTTTACGCGTTCAACGATTCAAAAACGCCGTTTTTAGTTGCGTTTTCGTCTGTTGTGATTAAATTTGTCCTGAACTACTTCTTTGTCAAAGAGCTGGGAATCGGCGGTATCACTTTATCAACCTCCTTTGTCACTTTGATAAACGGATTCTGGCTCGGGCTTTTGATTAAGAAAAAAATGAGCATGGATTACGGAATTTATTTCAAAAACCTGTTCAAAATGGCGATTGCTGCCGTCATTACGTATTTTGGCTGCCTTGAAATTTACAAAATCTGGGACAAATTCATCGAACCGGCGTGGATAATGCTGATTTTCAAAATCATCGTTATAACTTTAATTTGCGGCGTAATGTACAGCGTAGTCTGCGCAATCCTCAAAATACCCTACGTATTTGAGCTTTACGGACGATTGAAAGGCAAAATCGTGAGGAAATAAGCATGTTTAAGGAACTTGAAGATAAAAATTTTCAAAAAAAGCTGAACGAAACCCTGAAAAATGGCGGGGTAATTGCATTTGTGACCGATACGGTCTGGGGTGTAGGCTGTTTGCCCGAAAACGCGGCAGGTGTGGAAAAAATCTACTCCCTGAAAGGCCGTGACCGCTCAAAACCGTTGATTTTGATGTCAAATAGCGAGGAAAACCTGTTCCCTTACGTAAAAAACATTCCCGACAGGGCAAAAAAGCTTATGGAAAGGCATTTTCCGGGCGCATTGACCTTGATATTTGAGAAATCCGACAAAACGCCCGCCACGGTCACCTCCGGCAAAAACACTGTGGGCATAAGGGTTCCAAACAACGATGTTTTTAAGAGGCTTTGTGAAATAATCGACGGTCACGTGCTCGCCACGACCAGCGCAAACCTCTCAAACCAGCCATCAGCAAAGAATTACGGGCAGGCGGTGGAATTCGTCGGGAATTCCGTTGATATGGTGATAAAAAGCTACGGAGTTGAGGCAAAAGGGCTGGAATCCACTGTGGCGCTTGCGATTGATGAGATTAAGGTTCTGCGGCAGGGGGAAGTGGTTGTTTGTGAAAAGACAGATTGATTTTTCCATTCCGATTCCCCAAGGCACTCATTGTTAAATACTTAATATAATGATTTTTGAGCCCTCCTCCATAGCACTGCAAAGAAAAACAAGCTCTTACTTCACTGTTTTATGACCAATTATTAAGTAATATTACAAAATCACTTCAAATCCGAACCGTTTTCGTAACATAGCTTAACAAAACACTTGACATTTGTATATACTCAGTGATATATTGAGTATATACAAATCTCCCCTCGTTAAGGTTAAAACACTCGTCTTTCAAGTCTTACAGCCCGGCAGAAAGAGTCTATCTTTGCTGCTAATTCTCATGCCCGAAAATTGAATAAGTTAGGATATGTCACATAGGAGTTAAACGTATGAAAAACACAATCTCATCTACAAAACCCGCCTCAAACAGAGTAATGCCGACGACAAACGACGACACGCTGAACATTTATCTTCGCTCAATCTCAAAAACCCCCGCTCTCAGCGCCGAACAGGAACGGGAATTGGCGAAAACAGCAAAAGAGGGCTCAAACGAAGAAGCGCTTGCCGCAAAAAAAGAGCTCGTCAGGGCAAATTTGAAACTCGTCGTAAACATTGTCAGAAAAACCGTTCAGGTCACTTCGCTTCCGATGGTCGATTTGATTCAGGAGGGCAATCTGGGGTTGATGATTGCTGTTGAAAAGTTCGATTACAAGCTCGGATACCGTTTTTCAACCTATGCTGCATGGTGGATTAAGCAGTCTGTGTTCAAAGCGATTTCTGAACAGTCATATTGCATAAAAATTCCTGTTTATATTCAGGAAACCCTCTCGAAATTTTCAAAAGTAAAGGCAGAGCTCGAACAAAAATACAATGCCTCGGTGAAAAACGAAGTCGTAGCGCGCGAAATGAACATTGAGCCCGAAAAAATCGACCGTTTTCTCGGCGCATACAACAAATCACTCTCAATTGACGCGCCTTATGAGCTTTCCTCGGGCAGCGAGGTTACGCTTTCTGACGTTCTTGAGGATGAAAAAGCCGATGTTTTCTCAGCTCTGGAATCTGACGCGCTAAAACATGATTTAGAATTTGTTATTTCTCAGCTGAAAGAGCGCGAGCAGGCTGTTGTCAGGATGAGATACGGTTTTGGCGAATGGAGCAGAAAAACGCTCGAAGAAATCGGCAAAATCTACGGTGTAACCAAAGAATGCATTCGCCAGACCGAAAACAGGGCTCTTCGCAAGCTGCGTGAAATGAGTTTTACTGACGAATCGCTTGCAGCATACATTTCATAACTCCAAAATCTTAGCATTTACTCAAAACCATACGCAATGACACCATCAATCGAGCGGCAGCGCAATTTTTCAAATCTCTCGCGTGCCGCTTTTCTTTTTAGCCGCAATTGCGAATATTAAACTTTTCTCCACCCCCGAAAGCCCGATGTTATTTGAGCCTGATAATGAAAAAATGGGATGTTATGAAAATAAGGAGAAAAGAATGTTTAAAAAAGCCGCTTTTTTGCTTGCAATTGCAGCCATAGTGGCGTGCAGGTGCAAATGTAATAAAAAAAAGAAAAATCTTCCCCTAATCGGAGAAAAAGCGCCCGCTTTTAACGCAATGACAACACAGGGCCCCGTGAATTTTCCGCAGGATTACGCCGGAAGCTGGGTAATTCTGTTTTCCCATCCGGCTGACTTTACGCCGGTTTGCACAACCGAATTTATGATGTTTCAGGCGATGAAAAAGGAATTTGAAGAAATAAATACAAAACTCATCGGACTTTCGGTGGACAGCCTGAGTTCGCACAACGCATGGCTTCGCACAATCGAAGAAAAAGTCGAATTTAACGGAATAAGGAATGAAAAAATCACTTTCCCGCTGATTGACGACCTTTCAGGGCGAATTGCCGACAAATACGGCATGATTCAGCCAAAAGCCGACGATACAAAGACCGTTCGTGCGGTATTTATCATTGACCCTGCAGGAACAATCAGGGCGATTCTTTATTATCCGCTTTCAAACGGAAGAAACCTGCACGAAATCAAAAGGCTTGTTATTGCTTTGCAGGCAACCGACGGATTCCAAATCGCCACGCCCGCTAACTGGAATCCCGGCGATGATATAATTTTGCCGCCTCCGGCAACCGAAAAAGACATAAAAACACGCCTTGCGCTCCAATCTGATGACGTAAAATGCTCGGATTGGTTTATTTGCTTCAAAAAGCTGCCGCATGAGGAGCTTATGACAAAAATTGTTATGAAAAAAGATTGTTTTTAACCAAATTGAAAGGAAAATTATGGCTAAAGTTACAGAATTGAACGACGCAAACTTTGATAATTATATTCAAACGGCAGATAAGCCCGTTCTTGTTGATTTTTGGGCTCCTTGGTGCGGGCCGTGCAAAAAACAGCTCCCGATTGTCGATGAGGTAGCTGATTCTATGGACGGAAAAGTTACAGTCGCAAAAATAAACGTCGATGAGAACCAGGGAAAAGCCGCAGAATACTTTATTTCGGGCGTTCCAGCGCTGCTCGTGTTTAAAAACGGAGAACTGGTGGAACAAACAGCAGGGCTTCATTCAAAATCACAAATCGAAGAAATGCTCAACGAATTTGTATAAGAAAAAGCGGGAAATTCCCGCTTTTTTTACTTTTTAAAACCTTTTAAAAAATTTTCAACGCTCCCGTTTTTGCGGGCGGCTATTTCTTTGAATTTGCAGTAGCAAAGGTGAGTGACTTTGCAGTCTTTCAGGCCACGGTGCATACCTTCTGTGTTGAATCCGAAAAAGTTCGCCAGAGTGCCGAGTTTTCGGTTCTGAAGCTGGGGAAGCAGGATTTTTGCAAGCCGCAATGAATCAATAAAATCGTTTGAAAACGAGAGCCCGTGGTATTTTTGCAAATTGTAATCAATAAAGCTGATATCAAAAGTTATATTATGTCCGAGAACGATTTTTCCGGCGCAAAAATCGTCGAATTCCTTTATTGCTGTGGCAATATCAGGTGCATCAGCGACCATCTCCGGTGTAATTCCGGTCAAATTAGTGATAAAAGCGCTGATTTCGCCCTCTGGTTTTACGAGTCGGTTGAACTCCTCAACGATTTCATCGTTTTTCACAAGCAGCGCCGAAAGTTCGATAATTTCGTCGCGATGAGGGCTCAGACCCGTTGTTTCAATATCAAGAACGACGAATTCTTTCGGAAAATCAACGAGGTTGCGTCCGATTCGTTTTTGCGGAACAGTTTGCCCGCCGTAATTTTTTTCACCTAAAAGATTTAATAGACTATGCTGCATTCCCTTCTCCCTGTTTATTAATTATTTTAATATGTGTTAGATATCAAAATCAAGTAAAGTTTTATGGAGAAAAATTTTCGGGTTAAGCCCGCCAACGGAATTCATTTTCCCAAAATAATTTTTGAGAAAGCTTCTTCATATTTTTCATATGCAGGATTCAACTTTATAAGTTTGATGTATCGCTTAATGTTTCTGATTCTAACTTGCTCCGGTGGCGGCAAAGAGCTCAAATCCGCCCCGTCAGAAAGATTTTTCATGTGAGTTTTTTCATTAAATGTATTGCGATTGTTTTTTACTGCAACCTCTCCGTTTGAACGGTAATGCACTGTTCCGTACCTGTTGCTAATATCTTTAGACTCAAATATTAAATCTTTTACAAGCCCTTCTTTATCAATGTTATAACTCCAAACAGTAGTGGAAGTAGCCTCCCTCCCCATTGAAACATGACGGGAAAACATTTGGTAATTTTTATATATTTCATAGTTTACACCGAAATTTTTAGCTGATTCGGCCTTTTTCGCATTCAATTTCACATGCCTTAAATCCAGCCCTTTCAAATGAGGGTTCTTTAGCAAGTAATTGATTCTGTTGACGATACCAATAGGTTTAAGCAAATTAATTTCCTTATCTTCTTTTTTAATAAAGCAGAAAGTTATTATAAAATCAATATTAGAATTAACTCAATGATTTTCAAAATGATAATAAGGGTTGGAATGCCAGAAATGCAATAATAGCAACGAAAAGGACACCATTTGAGGTGTCTTTTCTTTTAAATTGGGCGTGAAGAGACTCGAACTCCCATGCTTTCGCACTAGTTCCTAAGACTAGCGTGTCTACCATTCCACCACACGCCCTGATTTTTCAATTTTCAATGTATGTTCATTTTACATTATAAATTATTTCGGTCAACATTCAAACAGTCTTGTAAAACGATAATTTTTAATATATATTGAATTTAACGGTAGGTTGTTTGCAGGAATCCGCAAAAAGCTGACTAAATGTCAGGTTTTCGATGGGGGGGCTGCGCTCGCACCTTTCCGGTTTGACAAGTTAATATTAGTTTTTGGACGGGGCGTTAGCAGGGACCCGCGGAAAGCTGACTAAATGTCAGGTTTTCGATGGGGGGCTGCGCTCGCACCCTTCCGGTTTGACAAGTTAATATTAGTTTTTGGACGGGGCGTTAGCGCAGCTGGTAGCGCACAACACTGGCAGTGTTGGGGTCACGAGTTCGAGTCTCGTACGCTCCATTTTTTATTTTTTAAGGGAAATTGCCGTATGTTTGACAGTTTATCGGATAAATTACAGGATATAATCAGAAAAACCTCGGGGAACAACAAACTAACAGAAGAAAACATGTCAGAAGCCCTGCGCGAAATCAGACGTGCGCTTCTTGAGGCGGATGTTAATTTGCGCGTGGTTAAGGCGTTCATCACGTCAATAAAAGAACGCGCAGCGGGCGAAGAGGTTGTAAAAGGCGTTGACCCGGCGCAGCAGTTAATAAAAATTGTCAATGATGAGCTTGTAAAACTGCTCGGAGCGCAAAATTCCCCTTTAAAACTCGACGGCCACCCGTCAGTTATAATGATGTTAGGGCTTCAAGGCTCCGGTAAGACAACATCCAGCGCAAAACTCGCAGTTAAGCTGAAAAAAGAAGGAAAAAATCCCCTGCTGGTCGCCTGTGACGTTTACAGGCCGGCGGCGATTGCCCAGCTAAAAACGCTCGGACAGCAGACAAATACAGAAGTTTTTACAATTGAAAATTCGCAGGATGTAAAGGAAATTGCCCAAAAATCCATAGAATATGCAAAAAATAACGATTTTAACGTTGTAATCCTTGATACGGCGGGGCGTTTGCAGATTGATACGCAGATGATGGCAGAACTTATCATTCTTGACAGAACCGTCTGCCCGCAGGAAAAGCTCCTCGTAATCGACTCGATGACCGGTCAGGAGGCTGTTAACGTTGCCGAGAACTTTAATGCGCAGCTTGAGATTACAGGGCTGGTTTTGACAAAATTGGACGGTGATTCCAGAGGCGGGGCGGCGCTGAGCGTTGTTTATTGCACAAACAAGCCGATTAAGCTCACCGGTGTCGGCGAAAAACTCGATTCTTTGCAGGATTTTT
This sequence comes from uncultured bacterium, assembly GCA_900547155.1. Classification (GTDB taxonomy): domain Bacteria; phylum Cyanobacteriota; class Vampirovibrionia; order Gastranaerophilales; family Gastranaerophilaceae; genus Spyradomonas; species Spyradomonas excrementavium. Next base: position 43,694 of record URFH01000004.1, read on the forward strand.
ACCCCGAGCGCATGGCCTCAAGGATTCTCGGGATGGGCGATATTGTTTCTCTGGTTGAGAAAGCGCAGGAGAATTTTGACGCAAAGCAGGCGCAGGAACTTGAGAAAAAAATGCGCAAAGCAGAATTTTCGTACAACGATTTTCTAAATATGCAAAAACAGATGAAAAATCTTGGCTCGATTGACCAGATTCTCGGAATGCTGCCGATTCCCGGTTTAAAAAAGGATGACAAGCAGCTTATTGCGAACGAGGGCGAGAAGCAGTTAAAGAAAATCGAAGCATTTATTTCAAGTATGACCCCCGAAGAGCGCGACAATCCTGCGCTTATCAATTCCAGCAGGAAAAAACGCATTGCAAAAGGCTGCGGGATGGAACTTCATCAGATTAACCAGTTTATTAACCAATTTGACCAGATGAGAAAGATGATGAAAGGTTTTTCTCAGGTTTCTGACCGGATGAAAAAAGGTAAGATGAAAATGCCCAAAATGCCCAAAATGCCAGGCGGGTTTGGCGGGAAATTTCCGTTTTAGTTTTTATCCGGTTCTTTGAGCGGGGCGGGATAGAAGAGTTGTCTTCTGTTAATCGTTGAAAAGCTTCCTTGCAAGGCTTTTGGGCGTTTTTTTTGTTTTTTTTATCGGGTGGCAGGGGGTGTTTGGCCGGGATGGAGGAATTCTCTTTTCCGTTCCGATTCCTCCGGCATTCGGCGTTACAAATGAGTTTACACGATTTTAAGAGCCTCCCCCATAGTCACTACAAAGAGAATTCCGCCATCCCTCGTTGAGAAAAGGTGTTTCAGCCACCTTTATGTCAAAACCTCATCAATTTAGTTGAGGGAAAATGTCGTCCCTCTCCCCGGCCCTCTCCCGGCGGGAGAGGGAGATTTTTTCGCCCCAATACACTCCGAACCAGACGTGTGGCGGGGCTGTGTCCCTAAGCAACCACACCAATCGTGCAAAAACTGCTCCCATCTTACGCCCCAATGTTAAAACCGCACCAATATAACCGACGGGGCTGTGCCCCTAAACAACCACACCAATCGCGAAAACCCCGCATCCATCTGCCGTCCTATATAAAAAACAAAAAAAAGCTCTAATCGAAACGATTGGAGCAATACTTTAATAGGAAGGGAAGGTTAGGAAGTTAGGTAGGTTAGTGTGAAAGTCTCATCTTATTTAAATCTTTGATTGTTTATGTCTTACATATATATAAAGTATATACTAAACCAAAAATTGCAGATTTTTGAATTTCTGTTACATTTCTTTACATTAGAACAATAAAAAGGCTAATTAAAAGGATTTTTGGGCTTAAATTTCATGTCCTGCTTTTTTACAACAAACCCGCATTTTGAACAGGCAAAAATCTCACCTGTGCTGTCAATTGGCAGAAAAATATGCTCGCAGCGCTCGGGCAGCTCGGAAAGAGGCTGGTTTTGCTTCTTTTTGTCTTTATCTTTAAGAATTTTTGCAATTAGCTCGATTATGTACATAGAATTCAGAAAAATAAGTTATAATACAATTATATAATAAAAAGTGCTATTGAAATTCAAGCTGAAAACGGATAACATTTACACGCAGCACAGTTTTAAGGGGATAGAAAAATGTCATTGACACTTGTACACAAGCTCAAACAATTTGAAAGACAGGTGATTTTCCTGAGATGGGGCTCGAGCGCCGATTATGGAAAGTTAAAATACGTCGGAATGGATTTTGTTGAGTTTCAGGTGCTGGATACTGACACGATGGAATACACCGAAACCATCCTCATCAACCCCCAAATCATTCTGGAAGTAGTGATTGGCGGGTATGATATATCACGCGTTATCGCTGAATATTCGTCAAAGCTGTCCTCGGAAGAAGCTTAATTTATACAAAATATTAACAATTCACTTGATTATTGGCTATCCTTGTGTTTTGATAAAGTAAAGACAAGAAACACAGGAGAAATGACCGAATGGTTAAAATAAGATTAAAAAGATTGGGCAACAAAAAGAACCCTCTTTATAGAATCGTTGTTATAAATGACGTACAAAAAAGAGAAGGTGCCCCCATCGCCGAATTGGGCAACTACAACCCCAAAACTAAAGAAATGAAAATGAACAAAGCACTCGCTCTTGAATGGATTTCAAAAGGTGCTCAACCTTCAGAAACAGTTGCTTACCTTATCAAAAACTGCGATGATGAAGGAAAATTGGTTTACAAAGAAAAAACAGAGAAAAAATTATCTAAAAAAGCTATTGCCAAGCTTGAAGCTGAAAAAGAAGCTAAAGCTCAAGCCGAAGCAGAAGCTAAAGCAGCCGCAGAAGCCCCCGCTGAAGAAGCTCCGGCAGAAGCTGTTGCAGAATAAGTTTAAACAGGGGAAAGAACACTTATTAAACCACTTTTTAAAAAGTGGTTTTTTTTTGTTTTTATGTTGGATAAGAATTTTGTCATTTTCAGAGCTGCACGTAATACAAACCAGCCTGCAATTGTGATATAATTGCAAAAAAGGGGCAATTTTGAAAAAGATTTTAAACATTCTACCCGACAGCATCGCAGGAACCCTCATTTTACGCGGATTCAGCGCCGGTTTCAGAGCTAACGGAATGCAGGTGCTTGAACGTGATTTTCGGGAACTAAAAATTGAAGATATAGAAATTTTCAAACCGGATATGATTTTCGGCTACGATTACGGCTTTTTGATGTCAAAAGACGAAGATTTGAAAAATTATATCAAAGAAAATTCAGAAAAATTCCGCCTTGTGCATTATTTTGCGGACGAACCCGACGGAAAACTCGCGTATGTCAACACTCCGCAGCTCTTTGACGAATACAAATCCCTTAATGCAACTACTTTCATCTGGGATAAGGATTTTCTTGAGGTTTTTGAAAATTCGCATTATTTGCCGCTTGCAGTGAACGCCAACGCGTACAAACCGGAAATCGGCGTGCCAAAAACCTATGATATTTCGTTCGTCGGGCGCCCTCTGACAATAAAACGGCAGGAAATTCTTGCAGCTTTGATTAAAACTTTTGGAAAACGGGTGAATATTTTTTCTTATGAGCGTCATTTTCTCCGGAGCCTTGATGATATGAAAGATACGCAGCTTTTGACCGAAGAAGAGATGGAAACCTATAAAAACGCTTACAGAGGCTTTCTTACGACCGAAAAAGAGCTTGCAGAAGTCTATCAAAGCTCAAAAATCAACGTAAATATAACTTTGCAGGGAAAATCCAGCCTGAATTACCGCGTTTTTGAAATTCCTGCGTCGTGCGGTTTTTTGATTACGGATTATATGGACGATTTGGAAGAAAACTTTGAAATTTCAAGGGATTTGGAGGCTTATCGCGATGTCGGGGATTTGATTGATAAAATAAAATTCTACCTGAAAAACCCGCAAATCGCAGAACGAATCGCAATAAACGGCGCAATAAAAACAGCGAAAAAACACAGTTTTACTGCGCGCGCAAACACGCTGCTAAGAATATGCGGATTTAAGGTTTAAAAATTCCGTTAAATATGCTAAATTTATAGGCAAAGGAGTTTATTATTATGGAAAAATTTGAATTAAACCTTTCGCACGAAGAACTCGTGAAAAGAACCGATAAAGACCACCTAATCCCTAAGAAAATGCTTGATTTGGGGGCGGCCGAATATGAAAACCTCGCAGAAGGTGACAAACAGGCGCTAAAACACCTTACCCGCGCGGCTTTTGCAATAAACGAGGTTTTTATGCAGCAGGATAACCACAAAAACCTTGCTTTTAAAAAATGGCTTGAGGAGGAAATCGAAAAAGGCAATGAAGACGCGCGTTTGACAAAGATTCTCTTTGACGCGCAAATCGGAATGAACGCTGTTGACTCCGAAGCGAACAAAATATTCCTTGCAAAAGGCGAAAAATCACTTCCGGGGAAAGGATTCTATCCTGCGGACTTAAGCGCTGAAGAATTTCATAAAATTTTGATAAAAATGCTCAAAGAGGGCAAAAAAGATGAGGTTAAGGCGATTTTGAACCAGCGTTCCATGGTCGCAAGAAGCGGCGAAGAGCTCAAAGCGATTGATTTTACGGAATTTTTCCAAAAAGAATTCGGATATATTGCTGACGAGCTTGAGAAAGCGGCAAAAACCTCTACAAATGCCGATTTTAACGAATTTTTGACCTTGCAGGCAGCGGCACTGCGAAAAAATGACCCCATGCTTGACGCTTATGCAGACAAAAAATGGGCGCAATTGCAGGATACGCCGCTTGAATTCACAATTTCAAGAGAACAGTACGCTGATGAGATGACCGGAACGGTTGTGGAGAACGATGAGCTTAAAAAACTGCTTGATGAAGCAGGAATTGAGCCGATTCCCAAAGATTCCATCGGCATAAGGGTTGGAATCGTCAACAAAGCCGGCACGGAAAAGCTGCTTGAGATAAAAAAATATCTCCCGCTTCTTGCCGAAAAAATGCCTTACAAAGACGAATATGAACAGAATATTTCGGCTGATGATGACAAACAGACGATGGTTGATGTTGATTTGGTGGCCGTAAAAGGCGATGAGGGCACGTACAGAGGCGGAATCACGCTCGCACAGAACCTCCCGAACAATGACAAGCTTTCTTTGACCATCGGAGGCGGCCGCAGGAACGTTTATCACCGCCAAATACGCATAAGCACAAGCCCAGAAGCAATCGAACGCCGCAAAAAACGCCTGAATGCTACGATTGCTCCGCAATTTCACGAATTTTACAATCAGGAGGCTGACCACTGGTTCACAATCGGGCACGAAAATGTGCATTCTCTCGGGCCGAAGTCCGGAACCGAGGCGCTGGGCAAATTTAAGAACATAATTGAAGAAAACAAGGCAGATATGGGTTCTCTGGCAATGCTGGACTATCTTACAGAGCTCGGCATGTATTCTGACGCTGAAAGAAAGCAAATTATCGTCACTTATGCTGCGGATAATTTCTTAAAGGCAAAACCCGATTTTTCGCAGGCTCACAGGGTTAGAACGGTTATGCAGAGCTATTATTTCTTCAAAGAAGGGGCTGTTTGGCTCAATGATGACGGAGTTCTGGAGATTGATATTGAAAAAATGGTTCCCACAGCGCAAAAAATGCTCGCAGAAATCGTCAGAGTGCAGCTTTCACGTGATTTTGCAACAGGCGAAAAATATGTTAAAGACAATTTTGTCTGGACAGATGAGATGGAGCTTATTGCGAAAAAATTGAAAGAAATCGACAAATCCCTCAACGGCACTGTTGTTTCGCCGCTGGCAGATTCTTTAATTTAGGGCAGATTTATAAATTTAAAGAGGTAAATATGTCAACAATAGGGTATTACAACTACTACAACAATCCGCACAGATACACGCCTCAAACACCCCATGACCGCTATCAGGAAATGGTTGAGCGCTACGAAGCGAACAAAAACAGCATTCATGCTAACAACGAAAACCCTTACAGCGAGAACAATCTCAAAATGCGCGAGTTTGAAACAAAACTCTCAAGCTGGGCTGCGGGCGTAAGGAGCAAATGCGCAACCGAGCAGGATGTTTACAGCTACCTGGCGCAAAAATACTTTGGAAAATCGACCTCCACGTACGTTGACCGCCTGAAACTGGATGAAGAAACACGCGCAATGTACGACAATGACCTTAATGCAATACTATACGGCACATATCAAAACTCAAACACCCTTGATCCCCGCTTAAACTGGACTCAGCAGGACTGGGACACAGAGGAAGCGCAGAGAAAAGCGTTTAATCACAGCACTATCAGCTCTCAGATGGCCAATCTTCTCGCGAACAACGGGATAAAGCTTGATGATGACGATTCTTTGCTGATTAAGCTAAATCCGTACGATTTTACTGCTTCTGTCGGGGGAATAGAGGATTACGCGCTGATTAAGGAGATTACAGACGCATTGAACAGTGAAAAGAACGCAAAAGAGCTGTTTTATTATGTTTTTCAGAACACTGAAAACAAAAATGCCGACTCTGTAGCAAAATTCAGGGCATATAAAGATGTATTTGATTTCACGGGATACAAAATCCCCGATTTGCTTCTTAAAGACGGCGAATTTTACACTTACGAAGGGGAAAGCATTCTGGAAATGATAAAAGACAGAATCGGCGAAGACAGCTCAATCCCGCTTGAGTTCAAAGGCGCAGCTTATGAGGCCGCAAAAAATCTTCTGGACATTGTTGCCCAAAAAGGGTGGGAAAATATTCCGGATTTGGAACTTTCCATCGGCTATTCAAACGAAAACGGCTTCTTCGGCTTCGGAAAGACCTACGAAGTTTGATTTAGTCTAAAAGATTGTTCTTATCAAGATAATTCAACATCAGTTTTTCAATTTCCCAAGTTGGCTTTGTCTTGTTGAGTTCACAAGCTTTCTTGAACAAAAGCCATAGTTCATCGTTGAACATAAAAGCAACTTTCTTAGTTTTGTTTGTTTTTAATTCGGAGATTTTTTCAGTTTTGTTCATAGTCACACCGTGTTTAGCTAGCAATATTGTGTATTATTTTACAAAGATAAACAACTTGTGCTATTGTATAGATATTTATGCAGGTAATAACACAGGTGCATACAAGGTGAAGAAAAAAACCCTTCTTATAGATCTGGATGGCGTGTTGAATGAATATACAGGGTGCTACGACGATGACGTAATCCCCCCGCCGAGAGCCGGAGCAAGAGATTTTATCGCCGAGCTCTCAAAAAGTTACAATATAAAACTTTTCACCTGTAGAAACAAGCTCCTCGCGTCAAAATGGCTTGTAAATAACAATCTCGATTCTTATATCAAAGACATAACAGCGGTGAAAGAGCCCTGCTGGCTTTATATTGACGACAGATGTATAAATTTCAACGGAAACTTTAACGAACTTGCCTGCTCAATAGCGGATTTTGAGCCCTGGTACAAAGAAAAAGCCCCTTATGGGGCCTGTAAAGCAGTGTATGAAAAATAAAGTTATCTGTTGTATTTTGGAACTTTAATAAGCAATATTAGCGGAATTATTATCAGGCAGGCAGCCGCAAATGTCCTGAAAGTGTCAATATATCCCCACAAATTGGATTGGAGCACAAGCTGATTGTATAAATTCGCTTTTGCCATCATTACAGCCTGCCCTGCGTCGGCAGTGTATTGCAAAAAGAAATGCGACATAGCCTCAACGCGCTCAACAAAAATACCATTTAAGTCGTGGAGGCTGCCCACCATCATTATCTGGTGCTTTTGAGCGCTTCTGGAGATTAAAGTCGTAGAAAGTGATGTTCCTATTGCGCCGCCGATGTTTTTAAGAAGGTTTTGGAGCCCCGAAGCGTTCGTCATGTCCTCGTTTTTTAAAGACGAAAAAGAAAGCGTCATCAAAGTCGTCATCCCGAGCGCCATTCCGGCGCCGAAAAGCGCATTGGGGATAGCAATTGTTTGAAGATTGATTTGCAGATTTATGGTGCCGAAATAAAGCCCGCCCAGTGCAATCAGCGCTATTCCAGCAATTGCAAAAAACTTGTCGCCCAAAAGTTTTGCCGTCAAACCATAAATAAATATGCCGACAACGCTCCCCAGCCCCCTTGAGCCCATTGAAAGCCCGCTCAAAAACGAAGTATATCCCATCAAAGCCTGCAGCATAGAGGGCAAAAGCGCTGCTGACGCAAGAAATACAGCCATCATAACGACCTGTGCAATTGTGCCGAATAGAAAATTTCTATCCTTAAGAAGCCGCAAATTTACAAGCGGTTCTTCGCTTTTTAGCTGTGTAATAAAAAACAGAATCCCGAAAACGCAAGAAAAAAACGTCATCCAGCAAATCCATGCCGCTCCGAACCAATCCGCGTCGTTTCCTTTGTCCAGCACAATCTGCAAAAACACCAGCCACAGGCACAAAAATACAATAGCCGGATAATCGCATTTAACATGCTCATGTTTTCTTGCATACGGAGGATCTTCAAGAAGTTTGTGCGCCAAATACATCGAAAAAATCCCGATGGGCAGATTTATCATATAAATCCAGTGCCATGACCAGTTTTCTGTAATCCACCCTCCGACAATCGGCCCCAATGTCGGAGCCAGAATGATTGTCAGCCCGAAAAGCGCCATTGATTGAGCGCGTTTGTCCGGCGGAAAGCTTTCCATAATTATTGCCTGCGACAAAGGCAAAATCGCACCGCCTCCGAGCCCCTGCACGAATCTCGAAACAACAATCATCCCCATTGAATTTGAAATTCCGCAAAAAAACGACGAAACGGTAAAAACACCTATACACAAAGTAAAAAATGCTTTTCTTCCCATCAATTTACACAAAAAATCAACGGACGGAATGATTATCCCGCTTGCAATCAAATAGCTCGTTACAATCCAGATTGATTCATTATGGCTGACGGAAAATGACCCAGCAATGTACGTCAGGGCAACGTTAGAAATGGTTTCATCCAGCGCAAACATAAAAACGGCAAGAATTACCGGCACAATCATCAGCCAGGGGTTTACGGACGGGGTCCAGACTTCATTCATTTGTACATTTTCAGACATTTTTCCGCAAACCTCTATCTGATGTGCACTTTGGGCACGACCGACATGCCGGGAATGATTTTAAATTTCCCGGGGTCAATGCTCCCGGTAAAAACTATCTTCACAGGCACACGCTGAACGATTTTTACAAACGAGCCGACAGCGTTTTCCGGCGGAAACATGCTGGATTTTGCGCCGGAAGCCATTTGAATACTGTCAACTTTGCCCTTAAAAATGTGATGGGGATATGTGTCAATTTTTATATCAACCTCCTGCCCCTCATGAATATTTTCCAGCTGATTTTCTTTAAAATTCGCCACAATCCAGGTTTTTGGCGGAACTATTGTAAAAAGTGCGGTTCCGGGCTGCACATACATGCCTTTTTCAACACGCTTTGAAGAAACAGTGCCGTCAATCGGCGCATAGATTTTTGTGTAAGACAAATAAAGCTCCGCCTGCTCCATGAGGGCTTTCAGCTCGTTTATTTCAGCGTCCGCAACTTTCCGGTTGCTATTTGACATCACAGCCTGCTCCGCATTAACAAGATTTGCGTTCACAGCGTCGTAATTCGTCTGAGCATTGTCAAATTCCTGTTTTGAAACAGCTCCGTCCGCATAAAGCTGCTTATAGCGCGCCAAATCCGTTTTTGCGAGCTCAATTTTTGACTGCGCGGCTTTGTGGTTAGCCTTGGCATTCTGCTGGTTTAATAATGCCCGTTCATAGCGAGATTTTGCCTGCGCAAGCTTAATTTCATAGTCATTTTTCTCGATTTGCGCGACAACATCCCCCGCTTTAACAAACTGGTTGTCCTCAACATAAACATCTGTGATTTCTCCGCTTACTTTCGGCGCAACATCAACCGTTGTGGTTTCAACATAGGCGTCGTCCGTACTTTCATAATGATACATTTCCCATCCGATAAATGCTGCGCCGATTCCCAGCAAAATCAAAACCGGTATTAAAAATCTCTTTTTCGGCTTTGGTTTTTTATTATTTTCCTGTTTTTGCGAATCTTTTTCCTGCTCTTTGAGTGCTTCCGTCATGTTATTTTCCTCTTGTTGCATGGAAAAATAAATGTGTTGATTTTTCCATACAAATATGCTAGCGTAATTTTATAAATTTTGCAAGAAAAAACTAACAAGCGCTAAAAATTAAGCAAAACAGGGCTTTACATGGCAGCAGCAGGCAGGATATAATTACGTAATGGAAAAACATTGTATAGGCAGCCTTTTTTATACACTTGAACAAACTTCACGGGTATGCAGAGCCGTCGGGGAAAATTATTTTGCAGAAAACGCAAAACTTCATCTTTCGCTGGACGAATTTATAATACTTGAAACAGTTTTGTGCGATTCTGATATTTGCCAAAGGGATTTGGCAAAAAGAATACTGAAAGGCACATCGCACACCAGCAAACTCCTTTCCGGACTTCAGCAAAAAGGGCTGATTGAGCGATTTGTTGATACAAAGGGCAACAGAATTGTGAAAAAGATTGTTGTTACCGAAAAAGGGCGGGAAATTTACGATTTCGCCAACAAAATCATGTTTGAATATGTGCAAAAAATAGAAAATGCCATCGGCAAAGAGCAGGCAATTGAATGCACAAACTTCCTCAATAAAATCAAAGAGGTTGTTATGGCGAATACTGATATTATTTTTGAATAATTATATGCCGAGCATGTACCTGTTCAGGTCAGCAACCTGACTTGAGCCCATGAACAAGGAGGTTCTTGCATTGTCGTATGAGTTTTCGGTGTAGAGCGTTTCGACCTCATCGCGCAGCTCCGTATAATACTGTTTTTCCTCGTCATCATTCGCCATGGAAATCCGGTAATCCAGCTCATCAATGGTTCTGTCATAATCATCGTCTACATTTCCGGTCGAATCCAAGTCCAAAGAATCCATAATATCCAGAAAAGGAATATAATCAGCTCCGGAAGCGGAAGAAGACGCTTCCTGCTGGAGTTTCTGGGTGACGGCATTTTTGAGAAGTACTTTATCAAGAGTTTTGTCGCCTGTGGATTCTATTCCGAGCATTTCCATCATAATCAGAATTTTTTCATACTCACTGTCCGTCTGTTTCTTGTTGGAACCGGACGGTGCATAAGAATATACCATTGGTGACATTACTGGTGATATAGACATTTCGCGAATTTTCCTTCTATTAATTTAATGCCACTTTTTCGGGTTTTCTAAACGCGTTAGGGCCGAATTTTTACAAAAGTTCACAAAAAAAACAGCTCCCGGAAAAAGAGCTGTTTTTTTGTAGAAATTTTATAAAGATTTTATTTTTTTCTGGAAGAAAGCTTATCAATTCCTTCAAAAACAAGCCCCATTGCAATCCATGCAAGTCCCCAGAATCCGGCATTTGCGGCCATTTTGTTAAAACCTATTTTTGCGCCCTTTCCTCTTATTGCGTTGAAACCGTTAAAGAGCGAGTCAATAACTACACTGATTACAGCGCCTTTTGCAAACTGGTTTGCAGACCAGCCGAGTGCGGATTGCTGATGGCGGGGGCGCATTGTTCTTCCCGGGGTTTCATCGCGTCCGAAGCTTTGAGCCTGCGGTTTGAGCGGTTGTGCTGACATTGTATTATTAGATATTGCGTTAATCATAATTTTCTCCACTTACAGTTAATATTATAAACCGCATAAACAAAATTTATTGCTAGTTTGTTAAATTTTGTTAATATAAATTTATTTAAAAGGATAATTTATTTGGCTGATTTGGATTGACGGCATGACCCAAAAGCACTATAATCAAGAAGTTAGGCTAGAATAGAGGTTTTATGGACGACAGACAGATAATTCTTGAACAATACAGAATATACAACGAAGCAAAAGAACGCTATATTGACCGCGCTTTTATGATTAACAGATTTTTTATCCTGCTTGTGGGGATTCTGTTTTTGATTTTGCTCGCTTCAAAGACATTTTTCTCGCTCGGATACGGGTTTTCTGTTGCAGGTGAAGTGCTCGGTATTGCTCTTTGCGTAATGTGGTTCGCAAATCAGGATTCTTATACGGCCATAATCAAAATTAAATACAACAAAGTCCTCGAAAACATGGAGTCACTGCTCCCGTTTTCGCCCATAAAAAACGAATACGAAGAACTTTGCAAGCTCAAAGGCGGCAAAAGAGTCCTCACGTTCAAAGACATCCAAAAATGGTTCGCGGTGATTATGACAATGATTTTCATTGCAAATCTTATTATGGATTTGACTGACTGGGTTATTTTCAGCTTTTTTGCAGGCTAAAATTAGCCTAAAAGAGGATGTTTCGTTCCCGCAGGCAGTTTAAAATCAGTCAGTGAAACAAAATGCAGGAAATTTTTATGAACGATATCGAAATCTATACACTACCGTCTTGTCCGTACTGTGTAAAGGCTAAAAAGCTTCTTCAGTCGTTGAATCTTGACTATAAAGAGCACGACATCTCCGAAAATCAGGAAAAAATGCGCGAAGAGCTCAAAAACAAGTTCAATCTTCCGTCAGCTGCAACAGTACCGCAAATTACCATCAACGGGCACTATGTCGGCGGGTATACGGATTTGGAAAATATGTATAAAACCGGAAAACTGAACGAAATTTTGAACAGCTAAACAGCTTTTTCTTCGGGTTTGAAGTCACGGCACTGTTTTGCGATATAATCCATATCGTCCTGAACAATATCGGTGAACATAACTGCCGTCATAAATTTGAAAGTGTTTTCCATTCGTACCGGATTCGACCATACAAGCTCTGCGTGCGTTTTTATCACCCGTCCGTCAAGCAGCAGCTCAACAGAAAGGTTTGAATAGGAGGTTATGAGCCTGTCCGAAACAAAACACAGCCCTTTTGCGCAGATGTTTTTCGTGATGGATTCAACCATAACGGGTTTTTCCCCGCCATCTTTTATGAGCAGGTGAAAAGGCGTTTCTATATCGGCTCTCAGGTATTCACGCCTTTGCGAATGCTTTATATTTGTGGGAAAAGCCAGTTTGTAAAAGACTTTTTCGCCCAGACAGTTGCCTGAAAGGATTCTGCTTTTTGCGTTGTAGATTCCGTCCTGTGCGTAGATGTTTATTTCTACTTCACACTCGGGCAAATCTTTTCCTGTATCGAGAAAGACCGTAATTTCCTCGTTTTCAACATAATAAATTGTGCAAAAATGGCTTTCGTCGCCGATTTTAATCTCGAGTTTGTTAGATGGCTTCAAAAAACTGTAATCTTTCACGATAAAATAAACTCCCTATTCAATTATTTCATTATACTATTTTAATGCCCGTTTTTTTAATTTTTTAAACATAAAAAAAAGACGATTTCACAAAACTTAATATAAAATCGTCTTTTTTAAGCTATACTTGAAAAATTTTACGCGTTAGCGCAGCATTTTCCTGCTTGTTCTTTGAGAAGTGCGGCTTTGTCGGTTTTTTCCCACGGAACATCAATATCAGTACGTCCCATATGGCCGTAAGCAGCGAGTTTCTGGTAGAATTTACCGCCGTTTTTCGCAGGAAGCCCTCTTAAATCGAACTGACTGATGATTGCTGCGGGTCTGAGGTCGAAATTCTTTTGAACGAGTTCGGAAATCTCGTCATCAGAGATTTTTCCGGTTCCAAAAGTGTCAACCATTACAGAAACAGGCTCTGCAACGCCGATTGCATAACCGAGTTCGACTTCGCATTTTTCAGCAAGCCCTGCTGCAACGATGTTTTTTGCAACATATCTTGTTGCGTAAGCAGCAGAACGGTCAACTTTTGTGGGATCTTTGCCCGAAAAAGCGCCGCCGCCGTGTCTTGAGTAGCCGCCGTAGGTGTCAACGATGATTTTTCTGCCGGTTAAGCCTGCATCGCCCTGCGGGCCGCCGATTACGAAGCGCCCCGAGGGGTTGATTAAGTATTTTGTGTTGGAATCGGGTTTAATTGATTCGTTTGCAAATACATAATTAATAACATATTCGATTAAGTCATTTTTAATGGTTTCCTGAACTTTTTCGTTGTCAGAAACGCCGTTGATTTCAGGGTCGTGCTGTGTTGAAAGAACGACGGTATCAATTCTTGAGGGTTTTCCGTCGATGTATTCAACAGTAACCTGAGATTTTCCGTCGGGTCTTAAATAGTTAAGAATGCCGTCTTTTCTCACCTGAGCAAGTCTGAAAGCGAGTTTATGCGCGAGGCTGATGGGAAGCGGCATCAATTCAGGGGTTTCGTCACAAGCAAAACCGAACATAATGCCCTGATCGCCCGCACCAACGTTTTCAGTTTCTACTTTTGCGGTATCAGCGTTGTTTGAGCGGGTTTCGAGCGCTTTGTTTACACCGCCTGCGATGTCAGTTGACTGTTCGTCAATGCTGGTCAAAACCGCGCAGGTTTTGTAGTCGAATCCGCCGCCCTCTTTGCCGATGTAGCCGATATTTTTAATGGTATTTCTTACAACTGACGGGATATCAACGTAGCAGTCAGATGTAATTTCACCGCAAACCAGCGCCATGCCTGTTGTGACAGTAGTTTCTGCCGCAACTCTGGAGGATTTATCTTTTGTTAAGAATTCATCAAGAATTGCATCGGAAATCTGGTCGCAAACTTTATCCGGATGTCCTTCCGTAACGGATTCGGACGTGAATAAAAATCTTTTTGATGTCATTTATTACTTCCCTTTCTTCTAATCATCAGAATGATAAGCCAAAAGAGAGACCGGGTCAAACTTTGATTAAGTTTCGTTAAACTATTTTTTAGTGAAGACGGTGGGGCAGGAATTGGGGATTTGTCTTTTCCGTTCCGATTCCTCCGGCCATTCCGCGTTAATTTTGATTTTTCCAGCTTTTTGAGGCCTCCTCCATAGTCACTGCAAAGACAAATCCCCAATTCCATGCACGTTAGCAGCTTTGTCAGTAAGCCTGTTTGTAGTGACTATGGGGGAGACCTCAAAAGTCCGGAACAAAAGTTTCAAAACCCCGCGTGGTCGGAGGAATCGGAACGGAAAACAGGCTTACTAACAAAGCTGCCCTCCAAAATCAATCTAGTGCCGCCTTAGCACGAACTTTTCCCGGACAAACTAAGATTTAACGTAAATATTCCCGAACAATTTAACAAAAGAGCTGTTTTCGCGCTCCAGTTCCTCGAGTTTTTTAACGAGCAGCCTGTTGTCAGCGAGCAGTTCATCCATTTTTTCGAGCAAAAGCTTGTTATCCTGCTTAATTTCCCCGTATTTTACCGCACTTTCAATAAAATCGGCTCTTTTTAAGAATTCCGAAACATCCGAGGTTATTTTTCTTGCAATGGATTGCGCAAGAACGGCAAGGGTCTGGTTGGAAATGTCCACAGTAATGTTTTGCAGCCCTGCCTCGACTTTTTTCGTTATCTCTGCGGGCAAATCCATCGGAACCGCAGTGATTTCTTCCGCCTCATGCACATTTTCCGGCTGTGCGGGCGAAAATTCTCCGGTTTGGTAAGGTTCTTCCTCATGAGTGGCGGCTTTTTCAAAAACAGCCTCCTGAATTTCAGGTTCCGGCTCCTGCTCGGGTTCAGGTTGGGGAGTTTCGACATGAATCGGCTCCAGAGGAACCTCAACAGCCATTTCTACGGGTTTTACCTCGTCTTTATCCATAACATGGATTTCGCATTTTGGCTCGTTTTTCCTGGAAATCCCCTCTTTAATTTTTTCCACGGTCATTTCGTCAAAATACTCAACCCCGTTTTCATCTTCGTAAATCGGGTCTATTTTCCAGTTTTTTATGAACGCCTCAAGGATAAAATTGTCGATAAAAAGACCATCCTGCGTGATTAGCTCTATGATTTTTTCTTTATTAAACATTGTGATGGCCTCCTTTTATATAAATTCTAATATATTCACAGCAAAAAATCAGAAGTTATTAAATTTTGTAAATATTACCCGAAAGTTTAGGAAACTTTTTCGAGCTTCGTCGTCAAAAACAATACAAGGAAGAGTTGAGGATTTTACATTAATGAGCGAGATGGTTAGTATCTATTCTCCTGCGGATGAGGAGATTTGCGAGAAAGAATATCTTCTTGTGCAGGAAAATAACGAAGAAGAAGCTACATTCAGCACAATTGTTAAAAAAGACGACATTTTGCAGAATTATTTAAAGGATATCGGGCGAATTCGCCTTTTGAAAACCGAAGAGGAGAGAGAACTCGGTAAAGCAATCAAAGAGTGCAGAGGAAAAAAAGCCGATATCGCCAAGAAAAAGCTTATTCAGGCGAATCTTCGGCTTGTCGTGAGCATAGCGAAAAAATACATCGGGCAGGGCGTTCTGTTCATGGATTTGGTGCAGGAAGGTTCTCTGGGGCTGATTAAAGCGGCTGAAAAATTTGATTATGAACGCGGATTCAAGTTCAGCACCTATGCAACATGGTGGATTAAGCAGGCAATCGTGCGCGCAATCTCAAACCATTCACGCACAATCCGGATTCCCGTGCACATGACCGACAAAATCAGAACCTACAAAAAACTTCACGTTGAATTGACCAGAACCCTCGGACGCGAGCCTACTGACGAAGAAATTTCTAAAAAAATGGGGATTACGGGCAAAAAATTTGAAAATATCAAACAATCTATTTTCAAAGACCCGATAAGCCTTGATACTCCGATTGCAGAGGATTTGGTGCTTGAGGATTACGTGCCGGATGACAGTTACCGCGCGCCGGAAACAAAAATCCAGTCAGCGTTTATGTTCAAAGACGTTATGGGAATGCTCGATATTTTGAACGAGCGTGAAAAGAAGATTCTCATAAGCCGTTTCGGGCTAAACGGCACGCAAAAAAAGACTCTCGAAGAAATCGGACGCACAATGGGCTTTTCCAAAGAGCGAATCCGCCAGATTGAAAGCCTTGCGCTCCAAAAACTCCAGACTAATTCAGAAATATTGCATTTGAAAGAATATTTAAACTAAAAAGGGAAATTTTGACCGGCTTTGCCGGAGATTCTGAACCAGGTTCAGAATGACGAACGATAAGGTACATTAGCTGAAGACTTAAACTCCTTAGTGACGCTATTTGCAGCAAAATCTTTTCAAGATTTTGCTTTTTTTTGCGGTTTTTTGCAGGGGGGGGGGGGCGGGAATGCAATGAATCAAATTCCGGAACCTGAACGGGCTTCGCCACTTTTAAGGTTCCGGAATTTAATTCATTACATTCCCTTATTGATGGTTATTTTTTCAATAATTTATAAACTTCAATATCAAAGTAATCAGCAATTTTAGTCAATTTGTCCAGTGTTATATTTATGGATTCTTTTTCAAGCTTGCTTATATAAGAATTGTCAAAACCCAAAGACAAAGAAAGTGCTTCTTTCTTCAAGTTTCTTGATTTCCTAAGTTGAGCAATGTTGCAAGCTAAAATTTTTCTAACATCTTGACCCATATTCCAATTTTGTACTATGATTTGGTTTAATAACAGGAATGACAGTCCAGAAATTGTTTTATTTATATGGGAGATGAAAATATGAATGGACAAAAGATTGACAAGAAAGAAAAGCAAGAAATAATAGGGGCGATTAACAATATAACAACCTCTTTGATTCTTTTGAAAACTTTTTCAGAAAAACACAATAAATATGGTCAGTTTTCTTGCATTAATTCTTTAGTTGATAAAGTTTCGTCAGAATTTGAAAAAATCGCTAACAAATTTTAAAAGTTTTAAGAATACGGGAGTGATTTTTACTGCCTTAAAAGCGGCGAAGCCCGTTCAGGCAGTAAAAATTACTCCTGTGTTCTTAAAACGCCCTCACCAACATTTTTATGCTAAAATATCCATGAAAAAGTGCACAAAACATGAGGAATGAAAAAAATGACAGAACTTTCACCGCTGCAACAGGCAAGACTTAAATTTCAGCCTGTACTTCCGCAGACTCTGGCGTCAGGAATTACAAAACTGAATATTGTCGAAGGAAACAGCACAGAATCGGTTGCAGACCAGAACGAAATCAAAGGACTTTTCCCCAACACCTACGGAAAACCGATGGTTACTTTTGAACAATCTGACAACGAAAATAATTTTGAACAAAAAAACGTCGGCGTAATCCTCTCCGGCGGTCAGGCTCCCGGCGGACACAACGTTGTTGCCGGTATTTATGACGCTTTGAAACAGGCTAACCCCCAGAACAAACTATATGGCTTTCTGGGCGGCCCTGCGGGGATTATCGACGGAAAATATATCGAACTGACCGACGAAATCATCGACGCATACAGAAATACGGGCGGTTTTGACATTATCGGCTCCGGCAGAACAAAACTTGAAACCGAAGAACAATTCCAGGCTTCTTTGGAAAACTGCAAAAAGCTCAACATCACCGGTATCGTAATCATCGGCGGTGACGACTCAAACACAAACGCAGCAATGCTCGCTGAATGGTTCAAATCCAAAAATGCAGGCATTCAGGTTATCGGCTGCCCGAAAACCATCGACGGCGACCTGAAAAACGAGCAAATCGAAATCTCTTTCGGCTTCGACACAGCTACAAAAACCTACTCCGAGCTAGTCGGAAACATCCAGAGGGACGTAAATTCAGCTAAAAAATACTGGCACTTCATAAAACTGATGGGCAGAAGCGCTACCCACGTAGGACTTGAAGTTGCGCTCCAAACTCAGCCCAATATCACTCTGATTTCAGAAGAAGTTGCTGAAAAATCAATGTCTTTGAACGAAATCGTTGATTACATGGCTGATATCATTGTTAAACGCTCAAAATTGGGCAAAAACTTCGGCGTGGCTTTAATTCCGGAGGGTTTAATTGAATTCGTTCCCGAAATGAAAGCAATGATTGCAAACCTCAACGACCTTATGCCCGTTCTGGAAGAAGACCCGAACTTCACGCAGCTCACAAGCGGCGTTGAAAAAGAAGCTGTAATTGAAAAACGCCTCAGAGCTGAAAACGCAGCAGTTTTCCGTTCTTTGCCGGCAATGATTAAAGCGCAGCTCCTTATGGACAGAGATCCCCACGGAAACGTTCAGGTTTCTAAAATTGAAACAGAAAAACTGCTCATTGAAATGCTCAAAACCAAACTCTACGAAATGAAGCAGCAGGGCGTTTACACAGGCAAATTCTCTGACCAGTCACACTTCTTCGGCTACGAGGGAAGATGCGCATTCCCGTCAAATTTTGACTCAAATTACTGCTATGCGCTCGGGTACAACGCATTTGCGCTGATTCAGTTCGGTTTGACCGGATATCTTTCATCGGTTAAGAACCTGACAGAAGCTCCCGAAAACTGGGTTGCAGGCGGCGTTCCGCTCACAATGATGATGAACATGGAAAAACGCCACGGGCACATGAAACCCGTAATCCAGAAAGCGCTCGTCAGACTTGACGGCCCAGTGTTCAAAAAACTTGAACAAAACAGAGAAATCTGGGCGCTCGAAGACAAATACGTCTTCCCCGGTGCAATCCAGTACTTTGGCCCGTCAGAAGTTGCCGATATTACAACTCAAACGCTGAAACTCGAACACGAAGCAAAATTGAGCGCGGTTTAGGTTTTTTAAAGTGATAGAAAAAGCCTGCAAGCTAAGGTTTGCAGGCTTTTTTCAATAGTCCGTCAAAGTAAAAAGTGTACAGGGTTTATTTTTCAACGCCCATGAACGTAGTGAATCGAGCTGGAAAAATAAACTCTGTACACTTTTTACGCCCAAGCACCAAAACCACAAAACAACGAAATTACTTCCTGCCCTCCATCGCTTTTTGGAACTTCAAATCCTTAACAATCGCCTCAAACATCCGCTCGCGCTGCTCTTCGGACGCAAATTTGTTGTTGTTGACGCAGTTTCTGATGTTTTCGATCTCAGCAGCGTCCAGCACGATTGAATCGTAATCAATCTCGGGAATTTTCGGCGCCTGCTTTTCCTCGTAATCGTACTCCTCCATCAAATCCCGCTCCGGAGCCCAGATTTTGTGAGAAAAATTTATATCGCTAACATAAATATCAAGCGATTTTGCATACGGCTCGAGTTTCTTCAAAATATCGGGTTTGAACATCAAAAGCTCGCTCGTAACAAAAGAATTTGCACACGCAACCGTCAAAAGCCCCTGATTATTAAGAGAAACTGGTTTTGAAAGCTCCTCAAACTTTTTTCCGACAATTTTGCCCCAAAATTTTGAAAGCGTGGTCTTTTTTATCCCTGCCTGCAAATCCGTGTTCTTCAAAACAGCGCTCAAAACATCACCGGCAGTTTCAAATTTTGTGTAGAGGATTTTTTTCATTTTTTCAGCGCCTTTTCTGCATATTCAAAGTCGCTCGGCGCGTCAATATCGCCGATTGCGCCGTTTAAATAAACTTCGGGCTTTTTGCCGATAAAATCTTTTACCTCTTTGAGCACATCTGTCCGAATAATATACGTAGCGCCGGTTTCGCAGTACATCGGCAGGTGCAAATCCGTGTCCTGCCTGCGCGGACGGTGCCTGTAGTCATAAAGCCCCTCATAAGTTCCGTCCAAATTCTTCCGCCACAGGGCATGAGTGACCCCCATCGGGCGCGCGGCAAAAACCGAATCGCAATCAGAGTTAAAAAACAGCTCAAAAGCCTCATCAATCTGTTTTTCGTCGCGCAAAGGGCATGTGCACTGCAAAAGCACCGTTATATCAGGCTTGTAGCCCGTTTTTTCAAGCTCATCAAGCACCTGAAGCAGCACAGGCGCAGTTTTTGTCACGTCCTGCGCAAGTTCCGCGGGCCTATCCACAACTTCTGCGCCAAACGCAAGCGCAGCCTCTTTTATGCGGCCGTCTTCGGTAGAAACAACAGTTCTCGTGATATATTTTGATTTTAAGGATGCTTCAATCGTATATGCAATCAGAGGTTTTCCGGCAAGAGGTTTGATATTTTTACCGGGAATCCCTTTAGAACCGCCCCTTGCGGGGATTATTGCCAATATTTCCATATAAATACCCTGCTGCTGAAAAGCCTGCGCCATCGGGCTTTTTAAAAAGTCCTAACCGCAATCCTAGTCTAAAATTTCTTCAAGTATTTTAGCGTTGGTCATTGCTTTTTGGGGATTGGGGAGCTTTGTGCGTTTGATATAACTTCTGAGCGCTTCTCTTACCAATTCGCTTCTTGTTCTTTGTTCTTCATCGGCAACCGCATCGATTTTGTTCAAAAACTCATCGGGCATTGAAACCAAAATTCTTGCCATAACTTCTCCTTATTTAATAGTCTGTTAGATGATGTCTGAATTCTATTATACATCATTATGTTATATTTTCTATATCAAAACGGCTTATTATTATGATACTGTTACAATTTAGCTTAACAATCCGCAACAATTTCCCGCACGAAGAAAAAAAGACCGCTTTTTGTGCGGTCTTTTTGTGTAATTTTTATTATTCTTTTTCTGCAAGCTTTTCTCTGACCTTTGCTTCAACTTCTTCAAGGACTTCGGGGTGGAGTTCAAAGTATTCTTTTGCTTTTTCTCTGCCCTGCCCGAGTTTTTCCTCGTTGTAGCTGAACCATGCGCCTGCTTTTTTAACAATATCCATATTTACGGCAACATCGAGAATGCAGCCGAGTTTGCAGATTCCTTTTCCGAAAATGATATCAAATTCGCAGGTTTTGAACGGAGGAGCGACTTTATTTTTAACAACTTTCACTCTTACGCGGTTTCCGATGTCTTTGTCGTCTTTTTTGATTGTGTCACATCTTCTGATGTCCAAACGCACGCTGGAATAGTATTTCAGGGCGTTTCCGCCGGTTGTTGTTTCGGGATTTCCGTACATAACACCGATTTTCTGACGGAGCTGGTTGATAAAAATAACGGTCGTGTTGGTTTTTCCGACAATACCCGTTAATTTTCTCAAAGCTTTGCTCATAAGGCGCGCCTGCAAGCCCATTTGCTGGTCTTCCATTGCGCCTTCGATTTCTGCTTTGGGAACGAGCGCCGCAACCGAGTCAATTACCACAACATCCACCGCAGACGAACGAACGAGCTCTTCTGCGATTTCGAGCGCCTGCTCACCCGTATCCGGCTGGGAAATAAGCAGTTCGTCAACATTCACACCGAGATTGTGAGCATATTCGGGGTCAAGAGCGTGTTCTGCGTCGATAAATGCCGCAATTCCGCCTTTTTTCTGGCATTCGGCAACAATATGCTGCGCAAGTGTAGTTTTACCGCTGGCTTCGGGCCCGTAAACCTCAATAACCCTGCCTCTGGGCACACCGCCAATGCCGAGCGCCAAATCAAGCGCCAGAGCACCCGTCGGAATAGCCTCCACAGAAACAGAGGTTTTGTCGCCGAGCTTCATGATAGAGCCTTTGCCGAAATCTTTTTCGATTTTTTCTATTGCTAATTTTAGAGCCTTATTTCTTTCGTCCGAAACATTAGGTGCTTCTTTTTCTTTAACTGCCATTAACTTTTCTCCATTTATTTATTTAATAATAAGATTTTACTGTATTTGCGGGTGATATTCAATTAATTTACAAACTGTCATGCCCGTTTTATCATTATAGACATTTGTCTATTAAATTATAACACCTAAACTCAAATTTCAAAAATCCTCTATTTATACGGTTCATATTTCTTAACGAATACTTATACTTATCATATAAATGATTAGAATTTGGGGATAAAATGGCAGTTAATTCACGTAATTTAAAGAGAAAAGAGAAAATTTCACAACCTGATTTAAAGGTTGTAGAAAAGTCCAAGGTTCTTACAAAGCCTTATAACGACATTGATTTGAACAGATGGAAAGAATATGGCCACATAAAAACCGATACTCTGTGGGAATTTCCGAACAGAGCAAAGGAAAACGGGCATTCTTACGACTATCACGGGAATTATATCCCCCAGATTGCGCAGCAGCTGTACGAAAGATTCACAAAAAAGAACGATATTGTTCTTGATTTGTTCTTCGGGTCGGGAACTTCGGGCATTGAGGCGCTGAATATGGGCAGACGCTGCATTGGCGTGGAGCTGAAGCAGGAAATGGTGGATTATGTAAGCGAAAAATTCACCCCGAAACAGCTGGTTACCGATGTAAACCTGATTTGCGGCGACAGCGCGTCATCTGAAATCACGGATATGATTCAGGCGCGTCTTGACGTTATGGGGCGCGAAAAGGCGCAGTTTTTGGTACTTCATCCGCCGTATGACGACATTATCAAGTTTTCGGACAAAAAAGAAGACCTTTCTAACTGCGCAAGCACCGAGGAATTTTATGATTTGTTTGAAAATGTTGCAAGAAACGGGTTTGAAAAGCTTGAAAAAGGGCGTTTTGCAGCGCTGATTATCGGCGACAAGTACTCAAAAGGGCAATACATCCCCCTGAGCTTCGGCTGCATGGAAAGAATGAACCGCGCAGGCTTCATAACCAAGGCGATTATTGTAAAAGACATTCAGGGCAACGAAAAAGCCAAAGGAAAACAGGCTAATCTGTGGCGCTACAGAGCGCTTTACGGCGGTTTTTACATTTTCAAACACGAATATGTGATGGTTTTCCAAAAGCCATAGGCGGCGCGATGATAGAACTGTTAATCCTTTACAGCCTGAGCAAGCGCGAGCGCACACTTTATTCATTAAGGGCGGATATCCATGAAAAATTCGGATATTTTACACGCCCGAGCCTCGGCACGATTCATCCTGCTCTAAAACGCCTGAAAATGGGCAATATTGTGACGGTCAGGGAGACTTATTCCGGCGGCGGAAAGAAATCCTCCTATTACGGGGTTGCTGCCTCATGGCAAAAGCATTTCAGGGAGCTGTTTTTCACACCGTTAAGTGAAAATCCGACCCTGTTTTTCACAGAAATTCAAACAAAAACATCCGTGCTTTCAGTTCTTGAAAAAGAAGACAGGGAGGCGTTTTTAAAGGAATTGATTTTAAAGCTCGAAACGTTCAATTTGGATCTAAAAAACACGCTCGAAGACGAATATATTGAGCTGGACGGGTTTCAGAAGATGCTTTTGCAAAAAAACATTGAAGACGCCGAACATTATCTTGAATTTGCGGAGAAACTGAAAAATGCCTGCAACAATTAGCGAAATAACCCCGAATTCAATAGCCGAAGAGCTTTGTTTTGAAAAAGGCGACAAAATCCTTTCAATAAACGGCGAAACCCCGAAAGATTTGATTGATTACCGTTTTGCGATAAACGAGGAATATATAGAACTTGAGCTGGAGCGAAAAAACGGCGAAATCGAGGTTTATGAGATTGAAAAAGACTTTGATGAAGATTTGGGCGTTGTTTTTGAGTCAGCAGTTTTTGACAGGGTAAAACTTTGTGCGAACAACTGCATTTTTTGCTTTGTTGACCAGCAGCCGGGCGGGCTTCGGGAGTCATTGTACGTGAAAGACGATGATTACAGGCTTTCATACCTGCAGGGCACTTACATTACGCTCACAAATCTCACAAAAAAGGACAAAGAACGCATTGAAAAGCTGCATTTGGGCCCATTGTACGTTTCTGTTCACACAACGAACCCCGAATTACGCGCAAAAATGCTCCGAAACAAGCGCGCAGCAGAGATTATGGAGAACCTTGAGTGGCTGAAAAATGCGCAAATTCCGCTTCATTTGCAAATTGTTATGTGTCCGGGCTTAAATGACGGCGCCGGGCTGGAAAGAACGCTCAACGACCTTGGAAAATTCAAGTCTGTTGTACAGTCGATTGCGGTTGTGCCCGTGGGGTTGACGAAGTTTCACAAAAACAATTTGCAGCTTTTGACGGAAGAAAATGCCCGAAAAACCGTGGAAATTATTGATAATTTCAACAAAAAAATCAAAAAACACCTTGCTCAGGCGAGCGACGAAATATTTTTAAAGGCAAAAATGCCGATTCCGGAGCGCAAATATTACGGAAGTTTTGCCCAGCTCGAGGACGGAGTTGGGGCGTTGAGGCTTTTGTGTGATGATTTTGAAAAAAGGAAAAAGCACCTGCCAAAATCGGTGAAAAAGCCGCTTGGGATTACTTTTGCGACCTCAAACAGTGCAATTTTCCCGATTTCACAGCTTTGTGAGGCTTTGAACAACATTGAAAACGTCAAATGCGATTTTGTTGAGATAAAAAACTCATTTTTTGGCGAAGATGTGATAGTTGCGGGGCTGATTACCGGAAAAGACCTGATAAATCAGCTTTCCGGCAAAAAAATCCAAACGCTCATAATACCCGCCATCATGCTCCGCCCGTTCAGCGAGGATTTTTTGGACGGTGTGACGGTTTTTGATATTGAAAAGGCGCTCGGGTGCAAGGTTTTTGTCGTTAGGGATATTTATTCGGTTAAAGAGATTGTTGATTTGTTGAAATAAATGCCAAATACAAGCAAATTTCTCCCTCTCCCGCCGGAATAGGGGTGGGGAGAGGGGGCGACTAATGCTATTCTTAACAAATTTCCGAAAAATTGCAGCAGAAAAAGCTATTTAGCGAAAACCTCAGCCCTTTTTGTTCTTCTCATTCTCAACCATGTGAGAAACGACCATTTCTTTCAAAACTTTCCCACCCATGTAAGCGCCAAAGCCAATAGCGACAATCGCTCCCGCCGGCCCCAGCAAAGATGAAGCAACAACTCCTCCCAGCGCAATCGCAAGGATTCCGCCGAGCATGGCTGTTGTTGAGGGCGACTCTTTAGATTCTGCAAGCTTTTCAGCGGTTTTTGAAAAATCCTGTTTTACAAATTGGTCGGTTTTTATGGAATTTGTGGCGGCTTTTGACACATCCTGCGAAAAATTGACCGGATTAGTCTTTTGCAGCTGCGCAACTTTATTTTTAACCTCAAAAATATCACGCGTAAGCTTCGTATCCATAGCCACACGGTTTTCAGAGCGCCGCTCAACACCCGAACGCCGCTCAATGGCAACAGGAACATTCTTTTTGCGCCTGTCTGACACTACCTGATATTGAGGATATAGCTGCATGTTAATCATTACAGTTAATTATAAAACCAAACATGTAATAAATTGCCCAAAAATTAAAAAATTGTTTCAAATGTTAAACGAGTTTTTCTCTGACGGCTTTTACTGCGGCTTCAGAGCGGTTTTTGACCTTTAATTTTTTGATAATGTTGCTCACATGCGCTTTGACGGTGTTTTTGCTGATAAAAAATTCTGCTGCTATGTCAGAATTGTACTTTCCTTTAATGATTCGCTTCAAAATCTCTTTTTCCCTGCGTGTAAGGTTTATATCACCAGCAGGCGGGTCGGCAGGTTCCCCCAGAATCTTTTGAACAGCGGCTTTTCTGAGCGAATCAGAGGCTGTATCGTTAAAAATACTGTAACCTGCGATGGTGAGATTGATTATTGAATAGATTTTGTCCGCCGGAATATCCCCGCAAACACAGGAATTGACGCCCTGTATGTAAGCTTGATAAAATTTTTCGCTGCTTTCGGAAATTACAACTATTTTTACCTCCGGAAAATGCAGCATAAGCTTTTGCAGCTCGGCAAATTCGCTGTCATACTTTAAATTCGAGCCCATGACTATAACATCGGGCTGTTTTTTGGTCATTGCCTGAAAACATGCGTTCGTCGTTTCAAAATCCCCGAGAACATTAAAATTTTTCTCTAAAAGCCCAACCAAACTTCTGCGCGACAAAAAATAATTTTCTATCACATAAATAACTATTCTCTTTTCCATATTAATACCTGCTGTTTGTACATTATTTGCCAGTTTAACAGGTATTTCAGGGGCTGTGTTGAACGTATTTTCCGTTTAGGCGGGGTCTTGAAGAATTTTTTAAAAATTGTGCTAAAAATTACAAAAAAACATCATTTATTCGAAATATTGACATTAAAATTCAAATTACTATACTGAATTTATAACAAAAAGGAGATTCTACATGAACAAAAAACTCTTATCAACAATTTTAGCCGCAGCAGCTATTGCAGCAGGCACCTGTGTATTTGCAGTCCCCTGCAAAGGCCCGTGCGAAGTACCTCCACCGCCTCCGGCAGAAGGAAAACCCTGCCCTCCGCCTGAATGCGGCAAACCTCCGATGGACAAAGAAGTTTGCGAAAAAGCCAAAGCTGAAAGAAAAGCGGAGTTTGAAAAACGCCTTAATCTGACAGAAGAGCAAAAAGCGCAGCTCGAAAAAATTAAAGCCGACGAAAAGAAAGCTCTGGAGCCTGTTCACAAGAAAATGGACAAACTTCACAAAGAAATGTCCGCTCTTATGAAAAAAGAAAGAGAAGTCAGAGCTGAAAGCATGAAAAAATTTGAAGCTGTTCTGACTGAAGAGCAAAAAGCAGAACTTGAAAAAATGAAATCCGAATTCCATGAAAAAATCAAAAAAGATTTTGCAAAACGCGGCCCCCATCCGATGATGAAACCCGAATGCGCACCCGGATGTGCCGGCCCTGATTGCAAAAAACCGGACTGCGGCTGCAAATGCCACAAAAAGCCCTGCAAAAAATAATTTTCGGGCGGAAATCTGAATAAAACAAAAAATAACAGCATAAAAAAACTATGCTGTTATTTTTTTATGTTATATTTATTTCAAATAAGGTCTGTTTTGTGAAAGGAGAAATTTATGAAAGATTTTAGCGGTATAAAGGATTACCAGATTGCGGTTCTGGGCGTGTTGATTGCTCTGGGGGCAATAATTTCGACCTACCTGCTGTCGAGCGGAATTATTCAGTTCCAAAAGCTTCAGGCGCAGGCAATCACTGTTACGGGCTCCGCCAGCCAGAAAGTAACCTCGGATTTTGCAACCTGGAACGGCAGTTTTGAAACAAGAAACGCAAATCTCAAGTCCGGTTACGCAAAACTGACTGCTGACGCAAAAGCCATCAAAGATTTTCTCGTTTCCAACGGCATTGAGGCTTCTGCAATCGAATTTTCGCCCGTAAACAGCTACGCCATCTACAAACGCACCCCGAACGGCTACGAAACCAACAATATCGAGGGTTACAGGCTTTCTCAGAGCGTTACTGTTTCATCAAAAGACATTAACAAAATCACGGAAATGTCAAAAGGCGTTGCCGCTTTGATTGACAAAGATGTAGAACTCAGCTCGAACAATGTTCAATATTTTGTTTCCAACATTGACGATATTAAAATCAAAATGGTCGGAGAAGCAACAAAAAACGCAAAACTCCGCGCAGAAAGCATGGTTAAAAGCACAAAAGGCAGAATCGGCGTAATGAACAGCGCAAAAATGGGCGTTTTCCAGATTGTGCCTGAAAATTCAACCGAAGTTTCCGATTATGGCATTAACGACACGCGCTCCATTGAGAAAAAAGTTATTGCTGTTGTGAATGCGACGTTTACGGTTAAATAGTTCTCTGGATTTGGCTTTGCCGGGGAAAAGCTCCGGAAATTAAGCATTAAAAAGCCCGCTTGTTTCAAAAAGCGGGCTTTTTGTATTAATAATATTAATTATGTATCAATATTAGTTGCGTAAACCGCATTCGATTCGATGAAATCGCGCCGCGGCTCAACCTTGTCGCCCATGAGAATATCAAAAAGCTGGTCGCAAAGCATTGCGTCTTCGATATGAACCTTCAAAAGCGTTCTTGTAGCCGGATCCATTGTTGTTTCCCAGAGCTGCTGCGGCATCATCTCGCCCAGACCTTTGAATCGCTGCAATGTAAGCCCTTTTTTGCCTCTTTCTTCCACGATTCTCTGGAGTTCCGCAAATGATGTGATTTGAACCTCTTCCGTGCCCAAATCCAGCACCAGAACCTTTTCTTCCTCAATCAAAAAGCTTCTGATTAAAGGATATGCGTTCTTGATTCTTTGATATTCCGAGCTCTTGATGAGGTTTGATGTGATGAGAACAGGTTCTTTGTCCTCGCCCAGCAAGAGTTTCAGGTTGTATTTGTTCGTTTCGGAGTTGAATTTGATTTCTACGCTGTAATCCTTTGCCTCGGTGATTCCGTAGTTTTCTGCGTGGTCTTTGAGGTAGTGGTTAAGGTATTCGCAGCGGTTTTGCATGGTTTCTTGATTGTCAAAATCAGCAACTTCCATCTCCGAACGAATCAAGCCGCGAATCATAACCGATGGAATCGGGTTAATCAAAGGGCTGTTGAACGAATTGTAATAATTGGACATATTGCCCAGAAGCGTTACCAATTCAGCGTCTGAAACGACTTTTGCTTTCTTTTTATCGTACAAAGTCAAGCCCTTAATGCCCCTTTCGCGAAGCATTTTGTCCAGAGCACGGTCGTCATAGAGGTATTCGGACTGTTTGCCTATTGTAATTTTATACAAAGGCGGCTGCGCAATGTAAACATGCCCTTTGTCAATCAACGGTTTTGCATACCTGAAGAAGAACGTCAAAAGCAGCGTTCTGATGTGCGCACCGTCAACATCCGCGTCGGTCATGAAGATAATTTTATGATAACGCAATTTTTCAAGGTCAACGTCATCTTCATTTTTGCTTATATTAATACCGATTGCCTGAATAAGCGACTGAATTTCGTTGTTTCCGTACATTCTGTCAAGACGTGCACGCTCAACGTTAAGAATCTTGCCCCGCAGCGGCAAAATTGCCTGAAACATTCTGTTTCTGCCCTGTTTAGCCGAACCGCCCGCAGAATCACCCTCTACGATGAAAAGTTCGCATTTTTCAGGTTCTCTGTTTGAGCAGTCAGCAAGTTTTCCGGGCAGCGTGGAGTTTTCAAGAACGGTTTTTCTTCTTGTCAATTCTCTTGCTTTTCTGGCGGCCTCGCGTGCGCGCTGCGCCTGCAGGGTTTTTTCAATGATTATTTTACCGAATTTCGGGTTAAAATCAAGCCATTCCTGCAATTTATCTCTTACCGCATCTTGAACGGCGCCTGTAGCCTCGGAGCTTCCAAGTTTTTCTTTTGTCTGCCCTTCAAATTCCGGATTCGGGATTTTTACGCTGACAATCGCCGTCAAACCTTCTCTAACGTCGTCGCCGGAGAGATTTGATTCAGAATCTTTGAGCATGTTGTTTTTTCTGGCATAATCGTTCAAAACACGCGTAATTGCGTTTCTAAAACCGGTCAAATGAGTTCCGCCGGAGTGCGTGTTGATGTTGTTTGCAAAGCTCAATACGGATTCGTTGTATGCGTCGGTATATTGCATTGCAACTTCAACACGGATATCGCCCACCTGTTTGTCGATGTAAATTGGTTCTTCAAAAAGAACGGTTTTGTTTTTGTTCAAAAAGTCAACATAGCTTCCGATACCGCCCTCGTAGTGGAAATCCTGTTCTTCTTTGGTTTTTGCGTCAATATAGACGATTTTCAAACCTTTGTTCAAAAATGCCATTTCTCTGAGGCGGTTTGCGATTACATCACGGTCAATCTGGGTTGTTTCCTGAAAAATTTCAGGGTCGGGCCAGAAAGTAGTTTTTGTACCTGTTTTTTGGGTTTCTTTGATTTTTTCAACGGGGGTTGTGGGCTCGCCTCTTAAATATTCCTGCCTGTGAACCCAGCCGTCACGGGAAACTTCTACGACATATTTTTCAGAAAGCGCGTTTACAACGGATGCACCTACGCCGTGCAGGCCGCCTGACACTTTATAACCGCCGTCACCGAATTTTCCGCCCGCGTGAAGAACCGTGTGAACGATTTCCAGTGCGGATTTGCCGGTTTCGGGCTTAATATCTACCGGAATTCCGCGTCCGTCGTCTTCTACGGTTACGCTTTCGTCTTCGTTGATTGTTACTTTGATTACTTTACAGTAGCCTGCGAGAGATTCGTCGATTGAGTTGTCAACGATTTCGTATATACAATGGTGCAGCCCGCGCTGTGATGTGGAGCCGATATACATACCGGGGCGCATTCTTACAGCCTCAAGCCCCTCTAAAACTCTGATATTATCAGCACTATAATTTGTTTGTGATGTCATGCTTCCTCTTCCCTAAATTATTCCGTTTATACTTACATTGTACTATAAACAAGCAGATTTGACCATTTGTATCAAAGTTTAAATTATTGTGAAGTTTTTTGGGGAGTTATAGTTTCTTGAAAGAAGTGTTTTTATAAATTATCAGGGCTTTTAGACGGCAATCTCGTTGGTGAAACCCTGAAATACCCTAAAGGGCACCCTCCCTTGTATGGCTCGTACCCCGCCAACAAGAGGAGCTGCAAGTTCAGGGTGACAGTCGGGTTCGGTTATGTTGAATTTGTTTAGGAATTGAATACCCGCAAAAGCGAAAGTGTAGGGATTTTCCTTTTCCGTTCCGATTCCTCCGGGCATTCCACGTTAAATTCAAATTTTCCCCAATTTTTGAGCCCTCCTCCATAGTCACTACAAAGAAAAATCCCTACACTTTCGCGCCCCATACCATTTCTGTATTTTGTGCTAAAATTTTATCATTGATAAACATTAGAGGATGAAAAAGTGATAAAAGAAC
Source organism: uncultured bacterium (assembly GCA_900547155.1). Taxonomy (GTDB): domain Bacteria; phylum Cyanobacteriota; class Vampirovibrionia; order Gastranaerophilales; family Gastranaerophilaceae; genus Spyradomonas; species Spyradomonas excrementavium. The sequence continues at coordinate 74,410 of URFH01000004.1, forward strand.
AGTATTTTCCGCAGGAAATTGAGAAAAAATGGCAAAAAGAATGGGAAGAAACGGGATTTGGCAAGACTTATGATAATTCGGACAAGCCGAAATACTACGCACTTTCCATGTTCCCCTACCCGTCAGGCAGATTGCACATGGGGCACGTCAGAAACTACACAATTACCGACGTTATAGCCAGATTCAAAAAAATGCACGGTTTTAATGTTCTGCACCCGATAGGATGGGACAGTTTCGGCCTTCCGGCTGAAAATGCAGCAATCCAGCATGGCGAAAGCCCTGAAAAATGGACTGACGAAAACATCGGATATATGAAAATGCAGCTCAAAAAGCTCGGTCTGATGTACGACTGGGACAGAGAAGTCGCTACCTGCAAGCCCGACTACTACAAATGGACGCAGTGGCTGTTCTTACAATTATATAAAAAAGGCCTTGCCTACAAAAAAGAAGCGGCAGTAAACTGGTGCGACAAATGCGCCACGGTTCTTGCGAACGAGCAGGTAATCGACGGAAAATGCTGGCGCTGCGACAGCGTTGTAGAGAAAAAATACCTTTCACAATGGTTTTTGAAAATCACTGACTACGCAGAACAGCTTTTAGCCGACATTGACAAGCTCGAGGGCTGGCCCGACAGCGTAAAAATTATGCAGAAAAACTGGATTGGCAAATCACAGGGTGCAATTTTGAGATTCAAAGTCAAGGAAATTGACGGGCTCGAAATTCCGGTTTACACAACACGTCCTGACACGGTTTACGGCATAACCTACCTCGTTGTTGCGCCTGAATACAAGGATATTGAAAAACTTACGACCCCTGAGCAAAAAGAAGCGGTCGAGGCATACCGTGCAAACGCACGCAAAATGAGCGAAATCGAAAGGCTTTCAACAGAACGTATAAAAACCGGCGTTCCGCTCGGAACACACGCTATTAACCCGTTCACAGGCGAAGAATTCCCGCTCTGGACAGCAGATTATGCTTTAGTTGAGTACGGAACCGGCGCTGTAATGGCTGTTCCAACTCATGATGAGAGGGATTTTGATTTTGCTAAGAAATATAATTTGCCTTTGAAAGTTGTTATTCAAAACCCCGAAAACCCCTCTGACTGCAAAGATGCAGCTTACGTTGAGCCCGGGATACTTGTCAATTCCGGCGAATTTAACGGCATGAAAAACGAAGACGCGAAAAAAGCAATCACAGAAAAAGCTGTTAAAGGCGGCTACGGAGAATTTAAAACCCAGTACAGACTCCGTGACTGGCTTATTTCGCGCCAGAGATACTGGGGCGCACCGATTCCGATTGTTTATTGTGAAAAATGCGGCCCGCAGCCTGTTCCCGAAGACCAGCTCCCCGTAAAGCTTCCAGAGGATGTTGATTTCAAAGTTACAGGAAAATCGCCAATTTTGACCTCAAAAACTTTCCTTGAAACAACCTGCCCTGTTTGCGGCGGAAAAGCAACCAGGGAAACTGATACAATGGATACTTTCATTTGCTCGAGCTGGTATTATTTGAGATATTCTGACGCAAAAAATACAAACGCGCCGTTCTCAAAAGAGCTTGTGAACAAGTGGCTGCCCGTTGACCAGTATGTCGGCGGAATTGAGCATGCGATTTTGCACCTTTTGTATTCAAGATTCTTTACAAAAGCCCTGAAAGACCTCGGTTTGCTGGATTTTGACGAGCCGTTCAAGAACCTTTTGACGCAGGGCATGGTTTTAAAAGACGGTTCAAAAATGTCCAAGTCCAAAGGCAACACGGTTGACCCCGATGAAATCTTTGAGAACTACGGAGCGGACACCGCAAGGCTCTTTATCCTCTCAGATTCGCCTCCGGCAAGGGATTTTGACTGGTCAGACGCAGGCGTGGAGGGATGTTACAAGTTCCTGAACAGGGTTTGGCGCCTTTATGCTTCTATGCAGGAAAATATCATTTTTGATTACAAACTGCCTGAAATTTCAACGCTGACAAAGGAAAACAACGCGCTTGTGCGCCAGACGCACATTTCTATCAAAGGAATCACGGGCGATATTTCAAACGAGTTCCAGTTCAACACGGTTATTTCAAAATACCGCGAATTTACGAACGCGATTTACGAATATATCGGCAAAAAGGATTCGTTCTCGGATGAGGACAAAAATGTCCTTAGTTTTGCGTTGATTTCGCTGTTGAAGCTTCTTGCGCCCACCACGGTGCATTTATCCGAAGCGCTCTGGCACGAAATCGGCGGAACCGGTTCAATCCATGAAACCGAATGGCCAAAATACGATGAAAACCTTGCAAAAACCGCTGCAATAACACTCGTTGTTCAGGTAAACGGCAAAGTTAAGGACAAAATCGAAGTTGACGCAGAATCATCCAAAGAAGACCTCGAAAAACATGCGCTCGAAAGCGAAAAGGTCAAGCAGTTCCTTGCGGACAAGCAGATTGTGAAAACAATCGTCGTCCCCGGAAGACTGGTCAATATTGTAGCGAAATAATTTGAAAAAAGCCTCGATTTTTCGGGGCTTTTTTGCATTCAAACCAGCGCCAGAGCCCGTTCGGCCTATTTATTCTTATCAATAAGCGTCTTTTTAATATATTCCTGCAAATCCGGCGAAACCCTGATGTTTTGCAGCCCGAGATTGAATTTTTTAATCTCCGCAAGCGTTTCCTGATCCTTTGTCAAATCCTTTTTGGGCAAAACAATCGAACGTTTGACCTCCTCAAAGCCCGATGGAGCCCTATTTCCGGTATACTTTGAGATTATGTAATCCAAATCATCCGACGGAATGTTGAATTTGTTAGAAATTTCCTTTACCGTCGCGCCTAAAGGCAATTTATAAAGCCAACGCAGCGTTTCGCCGTCATTTTCGGAAAGATTTATTACCCCGTACCTGTGCGGCGTGTACATAATATCCTGCTGATTCGGGCTGTGACCTAGCCCCAGCGCATGCCCGATTTCATGCAAAATCGTGTGATAAACCTCGTTTTCGTCCTGATATTGGGCGTGGATTATGCCATCAGAAAGCCCGATTTGCACCTCCGCAGAATATAGCCGCCCGATTGCGTCAAAATGAAAATAACAGTGCCCCAACGCCTTTCTGTCAATTCTTTTCCAGTCCAAATTTATCTGCGAATCATTGAGATTTCCGACAATTTTGAATTTGACTTTCCCTCCGGAAATCCGTTCCCATGTTTCCAGCGCCCGTTTTACCAGCGCAATATATTTGTACCCCTCGTTCTGCGCCTTGTACCAGCGGAACGGGGCAATGTAAAAGGTCAGCGGGAAACATGTTTCCGGCCACCTGATGATTTTATTTTCACGTAGGCACTGGTTTAAATAGGTCGTCATAATATTATAATAATATCATTAGCGCTTTTAGTAAATACAGCCTGCTCCTGAAGGCTTTTCGGCGGAAAAATTCCCCGCAAAATGCGGATTTTTGTGATATAATCGGGCTATGGGACGAAAAGTTGTAGTAAATAACAAAAAAGCCTTTCATGACTTCACGATTTTTGAAAAGTACAATGCCGGCATTGTGCTGACAGGCACTGAAATAAAATCCATACGAAAAAACGCCGTAAACCCGAAAGACAGCTTTGCAAAAATCGAAGACGGCGAAGTCTGGCTCTACAATCTCCACATCAGCCCCTACGAACAGGGCAACAGGTTCAACCATGACGCGGAACGCAAAAGAAAACTCCTCCTCAACAAAAACGAAATCCTGAAAATGTCCGGAAAAATTAAAAAAGAGGGCTATTCTATTATTCCGCTTTCAATTTATCTCGAAAACGGCTGGGCAAAGGTCGAAATCGGGCTCGCTAAAGGTAAAAAACTCCATGACAAGCGCGAAGATATCGCAAAAAAATCCATGCAGCGCGATATTGCAAGGAATTTCAAGGTGAGATAAAAACCCGGGCTGTATTTTTAGTACTTATATATGAAATTACACTAAATTTATTAGCGCCCCCCATCCCACCCTTCCCCAAGTCGGGGAAGGAGCTGTTGTCATAAGGAATTTCAAGGTGAGATAGCCACCCGGGCTATATTTTTTTTAGTACTTGCAAAAAAAATCAGATATGCTATATTAAGAAATGTAAACGAAAGGCAAACCATCGGGTGAAGAAAAGCCCAGAGAGGTTTTTGCCGGATAAGCACCGTAAATGTTGGTGTTTATTATTGGAGAAGTCTTTAGGAAAAAGAAAAATCCTGAAGACATATAGCTTTCTCCGATTTTACACTAAAACAGCATAAAGCCCGTTATTACGAAGAATGTAGTAAAGCGGGCGGGATTGTTGTCCGAATTTTCGGAGAAATTTTGAGGTTACTTTAGCCGGAACCCCGCTATTTCCGGCGCTTAACAGACGAAAAGGAAAATAATGTTTAAAAAATCCACTGCTTTAACATTGTTAATGTTAAATCTCCTTGCTATCCCCGCTTTTTGTTACTCAAATGAAAATACCGCAGAATTGAACTTTGCGCCGATTGAATCAACGGTTTATACGCCCGCAAAAGTCAAGAAAAACGGCTCCGCAGACGAAGTTCTTTTCTACATTCCGGTTTATACAATGACAGTTAACCGGAAAAAAGAAGCAGTGCCGGCTGCAGCCGGCGGCGGGGGCGTTATTATGCCGGTCTTTAACCAGTCAAACTACAAAAAATCCTCGGTAAGCCCGTCTGCACCGCAGGTTAGCCCGCCTGCAAACATTCTTCCGGAAACTCCGTCACAAAAGCCTGACACGCCGGATATAACGCCATCCGATCCGGAAATTTCTACAAAACCGCAGGATCCTGAAAGCGCAGGCAGCCTCTCTGACGCGGAACCGGCTTCAAATTATGAAAAATCAAAAAATATAACCGCCGCAGCGCCGCTGGGTGCGATACTTCCCGCCGCTATCTTTAAAAAAGGCGCAAGGCTGAAAGTGAAATCGCTTGATGAAGTTGCGTCAAAGGATAAAATCTACAAAAAGGTTGATTTTGTTACGCTGGAGCCGGTTGTAACGACCTATTCGACGATACCCATCGGAACTCTCGTCAGCGCTGAAATTCTTGAAATAAAAGAGCCGAAAAGGTTTGGAAAGGGCGCAGAAGTCTCTTTGAAAGCGGAAAAACTCTTTTTTGACGACCAAATCCGCTCGATTGAAGGAATCGTGACGCAGGTTGAAGAAAAAAAGGTGCGATTTAACCGCATAAAAGGCGAAAGAACCTACTGGAAAGAGGTTCTCGCTTATGGCGAAGCAGGCAAAGAAAATTACCGAAAATCCCTCGCAAAATCAAAAAACTATCTTAAAAACCCAAAAACATTTCTTATATCACCTTTTCCTGTAATTGGCGGAGCATTCGGCGCCATCGGACACTATGCCGCTGCTCCTTTTTCTTCAATCGGGAAAAAAGGCGAAGAAGTTGAGCTTGCGCAGGGCAGCTATTATGAAATTAAGCTCACATCAGACTTAAAAGTCGAAAAACCAGCCGAAACTCAAACCTGTGCAGCCGCTTTATAAACACAGGCGGTGATTGCGTCCATCAGGCGCTCCACTGGGACGATTTCAATATCTTTAAAATCTTCTCTCTTAATCTTGTTCGATTTAGGAATAATGATTTTTTTGAAGCCGAGTTTTTCGGCTTCTTTTATTCTTTTGTCGAGGTTGTTGACGGAGCGGATTTCGCCGGAAAGCCCGATTTCTCCGACAATAACCGAATCAGGGCTTACAATAACATCCCTTGCACAAGTTGCAACCGCAAGCGCCACGCCCAAATCCGCCGCAGGTTCGTCAATCTCCAATCCGCCAATAACATTCACATAAACATCCTGTTTGCTCAAATTCAGCCCGATTCTTTTTTCAAGCACTGCCAAAATCATCAAAAGCCGGTTGTAATCAATCCCGTTAGAAACCCGTCTGGGCGAGGGATAGGGGGTTGTGCCGACAAGCGCCTGAATTTCTATTAAAACGGGGCGGGTTCCCTCGTTCGTTGCAATAACAACGCTTCCCGGAGTGATATTTTTCGTTCTTTCGTTCAAAAACAGCTCGCTCGGGTTGGAAATTTCATGCAGCCCGTCATCGCACATGTTAAAAACGCCAACCTCATTAGTTGTGCCGAAACGGTTTTTCATGCACCTTAAAAGCCGATAAGATTTGTATCTGTCGCCCTCAAAATAAATTACGGTATCGACCATGTGCTCGAGCACTTTGGGGCCGGCGATATTTCCGTCTTTTGTAACATGCCCGATTACGACAACGGTTATATTTTTGTTTTTTGCGATATCCATCAAAATATTCGTACATTCGCGAATCTGTGAAACGCTTCCGGGCGAACTCGTGATATTTTGGGAATAAACCGCCTGAATACTGTCGATGACCAGCATGTCAGGCTTCATTTCTTCGATTTGGCGCTTAATCAGGTCGAAATTTGTCTGGGAATAAATATAAAGTTTGTCGGATTTCACCCCGAGCCTTTCTGCGCGCAGTTTTATCTGGGAGGCGGATTCTTCTGCGGAAACATAGAGGATTTTTTTGCCGCCCGAGCAGACGGATTTGCCGGTTTGAAGAAGAATTGTCGATTTTCCAATACCCGGATCGCCCGCAAGAAGCACAAGCGAGCCCTGCACAAGCCCGCCGCCCAGAACTCTGTCAAATTCTTCAATGCCTGTCGAAACCCTTATGCTGTGGTCGATTGTAATTTCGTCAATCAGGCAGGGTTTTATGTCGTCGAGCGGGAGAGAGGTTCTTTGGGCGGCGGTTTGTTCGATTTCCTCCACAAACGAGCCCCAGCTTGAACATTCGGGGCATTTCCCCAGCGATTTTGCCGTTTCATAGCCGCAATTCTGGCATATCCATTTTGTTTTCACTTTAGCCATAAAAAAATTATATCCGATTAACCGTTTTGATAACCAAAACATATACTTTTGTAACATTTTAATAAAAAAATGCTACATGGGTAATATACAAAATGCGGGGTTTGTAGTAATTTGTGTTCAAGTAACAAATCAAAAACGAGAAGGGATTAAGAAGTGAAAGTTTCTGCAATTTCACCGTCATATAACGGTTATTCAAGAGTATCAAAAAATGAAAAATCAAATATTCCGGCAAACAAAGCCGATTCTGTTTCGTTTAAAAGAGCTGAAGTTCGCGATAACTGGGCTGACACTTTTAACAAGCTTGAAAGTGTTTTCTATAATGTAAAACCGGACGCTGATGTATTAAAACGCTCTAGAGATGTTTATGCCGAATACATATCCGAACACGCAGATGACTTCCCTGACGGTACAGTAATAGAGTTTGATGTAAGAAGAGATGTTGATAAATTAAACGAAAAAGAATGGGCACCTTTTTCTTTTTTGGAGCAAACTTGTCCTTACGTTATAGATATTTCGATGAAATTCAAAAAAGTAAATGATGAAGTTATAAACTTTTTGAAAGGTGTCATAAATAAAGAAATTGAAGATACACGAAAATACCCCTTGAAAGGTTATGAGGAGGAAAAGGAAAAGATTATAAGATGTTACGAAGAAGCTGCTGAAAGAATCTGTACACCCGATGGACAAGAACAATTGCAACAGCTGCAAACTGCTGCAATTTTGAATAGACACAGAGATGGATATTATATGCCTATCGGTAAAGAACTTATTTATACATCAGGAGAAACATATCTACACTCATATTTGTTTAATCAATCACCTGCACGAAATTTAACACTTGGTTATCTTAAAAATTTCAGCATGCAACATCTAGTATCGGAAAACGCAGCCAGAAGAGCTCATGAGCTAAATCTTTCACCTCAAAAAGGCTGAAAATATCGCCAAATTTTGCCCAGCTCTGTGAGTTCTCCGTCTTTTTTAAGATATAAAGAGCTGGGGTGAAAAATCTTATCATCAGCGTTTCTGACAACATAAACATCCGAAATTTTGTTGTTCCTAAAAGCAGCTACATAATAATTCTTAACCTGCATAAATATCTCCTGAAATTTTGAAAATACGTCATTTTTCACTTCGTGAAATAGCGGAGATTCCATGCTGAATCGTGTCGTGAGTTTCATGACAGGTTTTTCGCCATCCATTGATTTTGCACTCGCAGTTATGGATTTCTTTTGATAATTTATCACAACCCCGAGCTTTAGATTCCTTACTTTGGTTTCAAAGTACTGGGCATAGAGATATCTGCTGTCCAGCGCACCTTTATAAACCGATTTTACTATGCTTGCATCACCAAATTTATTTCTAAACTCCCGGGCTGACATCGGAACTTCTTCAAACATACGCACCTTGCCGTTTTCAAGCACAGCATAGTTTACTTTGTCGTTTTTGAGGACAGTAGCTACAGTTTTAAATACTTTTGGTTTCACTTTAATCATATTCCACTATAAAATCAGAACATGAAATTTTTTGCTATATATTCACATAAATTTACTTGTATTTTGGTTTTGTGTATATCAATTTCTGCTAATAGCAAAAAAGATTAAATTATTTTAATCAAATTTATTTTTTAAAACTAGGGTGAGATATAACAATAACCATGGTTTCAATAGTTTTTTAAGATTTATAAAAAAATTTATTGTAAAACTTTTATAAAGTGTCAAAAAGCCACTAAATATGACCAATATGGCTCATACTACAGTGGTAAAATTGTAAAAGAAACGGCATGGAGAACTCAAAAATTGACCATGTCATGAAAGTTTGATTTAATATTAAGAAAGGGTTCGGAATTTATTAAAAATTACACCTTACGTGATAAAAATATAAATTTTCATAGGGATTCGGAGGCGCATAGGGCTATTAGTCTTGCGCAGAATTTTCTAACCTGATTTTATACATCATTTAACCGATAAATAAAATCTTAAACAAAACTATAATATAGATAGGAAAAATATCTTCTATCGACTGGAGGAAAAAACTTTGTTAGAACACGGATACATACAAATCTACACAGGGGACGGAAAAGGAAAAACCACAGCATCATTGGGATTGGCGCTTAGAGCACTCGGCCACGGGTGGAAAGTTATGGTTATCCAGTTCACAAAAGGCGACCAGGGAACTACCTACGGCGAAATCGCTTCCGCCGGAAAATTCATGGACAACCTTGAAGTTCACCAGTTCGGTATGGACAGAGTTGTTTACAAACACAATGTTTGCATGGACGACTACAAAGAAGCTAAAAAAGGCTGGGAACTCGCTAAAAAAGCTATTCAAAGCGGTGAATATCAGCTCGTTATCCTCGATGAACTCAACATTTGCATTGCAATGAATATGATTAAAGTTTCCGAGGTTAAAGAAGTTTTATTGAACAAGCCTGAAAACCTTGAAATCGTGCTCACAGGCAGATATGCTCACCCCGAGCTTATTGCACTGGCACATCTGGTTACGGAAATGAAACCGATTAAGCACTATTTCGATATGGGTGTTATGGCAAGACAGGGTATCGAATATTAACGCAGGCTCGCGAAAGGCAGCAAGCCCGAAGCAAGCCGGAATCCGCAAGGATTTGCGTAAATATACGGAGAAATGGGGAAATATGGGAGGTTTTTTAAAATACTCCCTTTTTTTTGACCGTTTTTCAGGCTTTAAACATTTCCAATGCCTATTTCCGAAAGAATGTCCTGGAAGTTTTTGACAAGAATTTCTGCAAAAACCAGAGGGTCAATCTGCGTAACAACCATGGCTAAAACATCGTCCGGAAGCTCTTCGAGCATTTTTGTCAAATCCTCGGGCTCCAAATCTTTCATATTTTTGACAATGTCGGGTTTGTCCAGCTGTTTGAGCGGGATTGTGAGGGCGTTTTTGGAGAATTCTGTCCAGAGTTTTTCGTCCTTTTTAGTCAGCTCAAGCACAAGCCCCATTTTTTCATCACGTTCAAAGCATTTCAGCGCTTCTTTGAATTTGTCAGGCTGAAGTTTTTCTAAAAATTTATAAATCTGCTCGGGTTCCATTTGCAAATTTTCGGTATTTTGACCGGTCATTTTATGGATAAATTTCTGCATCATTTTGTTGAGTTTTTCAGGCTCAAGCGTTTTGATGTAGTCCATAATCTGGTTTTTATCGAGTTTGTCCGAATCAAAAAACTTATCTATTTCTTTTTCCGGAATCATTTTAAGAAATTTCTCGGGTGAGAATGCATTAAACAAAATTGAACAAATTTTTTCCTTTGGCAGGTCATATATTAGATTTAAAAGTTTTGTTTTTGTAAAGCACATCAATCCAAGAAGCAAATCCTTCATTTCCAAAAATTGCAGCAAATATTGCAAATCATCGGTATTCAGATTGCTGATAATAGCATAACGGTTCCGGGTGCTGGTGAGTTTCAGGAGTTTTACAAGCTCTCTGGGGTTGTTCAAAACGCTCGTATCAAAATTAGACGCCTGCGTGTTACCGTTTTGCGCCTCAATTTCCATGATTTCGTCGATACTTTTTTCGCCGTATTGATTTATCCTTTGAGTTCCAATCTCAAAGTTCTTCGTCAAATACGCTAAATCGATGTCCAATCTTATCATCTTTTAATATGCCCCGAGCCAAATCTCTTATATTATAATAAACGGTTTTTTTCAGAAAAACTTTATAGTTTACATAAAAACCGTAACGTTTCTTAATATTATAAAAACAATTTGGCAATTTTTGTCAGTATATATTTTTTATATATACAAGAGAGCAAAAATTTAAGAAAGAGAGTGTAAAAAATGGGTAACGTAAATTTTGGATCACTGACAACACAGAAAAAAGCAACTTTTAATATTCAACATGGAAACCAGAGAGCACAGGCGCTCGTAAATCAGTACAATAAAGAGTGGACAGTGTTTGAAGAAGCCAAAAAAGCCGCTGAAAATGCAGAAAACGGCGGACAAGCACAAAATGTAAACATGGCATCAATTGAAACCGACCTTGAAAACGCAATCGCAAAGCTCGAAGAATACCAGGCAGCAATAGCTGACGCAAATAAACAGGCTCCTGCCGGCGGCACAGCTGATGACAAGGATGAAAAAGAAAAAGTTAAAGGCAAAAACCTCAATAGTATGGGGTAGTTTGTAGAGTTTGCGTAAAAGTAAGGCTTATTCATTTTTCGACGCCTATGAGTGAAACGAATCGAGCTAGAAAAATGAATAAGCCTTACTTTGTACTTTGGGAGGTTGGTGGAGTTTGTAAAATTCAACATTAGTGAAACAGCTGATAAATTTAGTATAAACTTGTAATAAATTCCAAAAATCCCAATTACGCGGCAAATATTTTTGCGCTATCATCTAAATATGATAAATTTTACAAAAATAACAACAGATTCGCAGCTCAAAACCTTTGCAAAAATTGCAAACGATGTGTGGCATGAGTATTTCAGCTTTCTCCTTTCGCCGGAGCAAATTGACTATATGGTCGCGCGTTTTCAGTCATATGAAGCTGTTAAAACCCAGATTGCGGACGGATATGAGTATTATTTTCTTGAAAAAGACGGAAAAATTGCCGGCTATACCGGTTTTTGCCCGAAAATCAGCGAACTTTTTCTTTCCAAACTTTATATACTGAAAGAACACAGAAACTGCGGAATCGGCAGAACCGCCCTCGGATTTTTAAAAGAAAAAGCGCGTGAACACAAGCTGCTAAAAATCACCTTAACCGTGAATAAATACAACGAATCCACCATAAAAGCCTATGAAAAATGGGGATTTTCAAAAACAGATTCCGTTATAACCGATATCGGCAATGGATTTGTGATGGACGATTATATAATGGAAATAAATGTAAATTAATATTAAAAATTCCTCAAAAAAGTAAATTTTTAAAATTTACGGGCATTATATAATCGAAAACGCCGGACAAATATGAATATAACAAAGACATCAGATATCCTTAAAACCAAAGTTCTGGCGCCTGCGCTTTTTGTCGCGATAGGCGCGGGAAAAACGTACAAGGATTATAAAGAATCACAGCCTGCAAGCCGCAGTTATGTGATTACCAAAGACGCCGCAATCCTCGGTTCTTCTGCGCTCGGGTATGCGGCAGCGAATTTTGCGCTGAAAAAAATGCCAAATATCGCGTTTGTTGACAGTTCTGCTAAATTCTTCTCAAAATCGCTAAAAAAGCTTTCCCAAAAGAAATTTGTCAAAGAAAAACTCGCTCCAAATCTGGAGCCCTTTGTAAAACCGATGAATTTTATGCACACATCTTTGAATTATATTGAACAGGCGGCAAAAGACTGCACAAGCGGCTGTTTTATTATGGCTGTTACCGTGCTTTCGTCTGTTGCGGGGAATCAGCTTTTGAGCAAATATCTTTTCAAAAAAAGAGAAGAAGAAATCAAACAGGCTCTTGAGGCGCACAAAGAACAGGTTGCAGAAGCACAAAAAGCAATCGCCCAACCCGAAGAAAAGGCTAAAAAAGCTTTTAAAGACTTCAAATCGTCAAATTATTATCTTCATTATGTAAATACCGAGTTTTCAAAAGATCCGGCAAACAAAATCTTTGCGTCGTTTTCATTTTTGCCTATTATGAGGGTGCTTGACCTGCCGTTGACGGCTGCTGCGGGGTTTGATATTTCAAAAGAAAAAGACACAAAAAAACAAATCAGCCGCACCTCAACTTCGATGATTGCAAACACCGTAGTTCCGACGTTTTTTGTATCAATAGTTTCTTCCCTGACGAAAAATCTTAAAACCTGCATAAGAATCCCCGTTCTTGCCGTAACGACCCTCGCCGGAATCGCCTGCGGCATGGCAATTGGCAAGGCTTCCGAGAAAAAAATCGAAAAAAATCTAAATATTAGATAAATATTAAACTATGTTAAAAAATTGGCATGGGTTTGAATATTGGCTATATTAAAAACATAACTTGGGAAGAGATATCAAAATTTGCTATGCAAAAAATTTATATAGACAAGCTGCTTCACAGCAAAAATTTCATACGGAGTTTTTCCTTTGAACCCAGAGAACAGCTTGAGCTCGATTTTTCAAATGTAAACGAAATCAGGCTCGAAGACATACAGCGCCTTCTGGATTTGCAAAAAGCCGCAATTTTTAACGAAATTGCCCTGAAAGTGGAGAATCTTGAGCCTAATATTTCAAAAGTTTTAAGACAAACAGGGCTGTACAAAACATTGAACACAATCGACCCGGTCGAAACCGGAAAATTACACAAAAGACTGGCGCTCGAATAATGAAAAAACCGCAGCTTTTTGTCGTCGCAACACCAATCGGAAATAAAAAAGACCTCGGCCAAAGAGCCGTCGAGGTGTTGAAAAATGTTGATTTTATTGCCTGTGAGGATTGCCGGACGAGCAAAAAGCTTCTCGACGAACTCGGCGTGGAAACAAAACTCGTCAGCTATCATAAATTTAACGAAAAACAGCGCACAAATGAACTTTTGAAGCTTTTTGAAGAGGGAAAAACAGCTGCTTTGATTTCTGACGCGGGAACGCCCTGCATTTCTGACCCGGGGAGGATTCTGGTCAAAGAACTCTTTGAAAACGGGGTACAAATTACCGCAATTCCGGGCGCCTCGGCGGTGATTACGTTTTTATCGCAAATTCCCAGAGAACGTGAGCAGTTTGCGTTCTGGGGCTTTTTGCCGCGGGTGAAAAATCAGCAAATTGAAATTTTTAAGAAATTTTCGCACATTGATTTTGTTTTTTATGAAGCCGCAAACAGGCTCAAGGAAACTCTTTTAACCCTGTCGCAGGCAAGAGGCGAAAACGTAAAAACAGCCATCGGACGTGAGCTTACAAAGGTTTATGAAGAAACAATCTGCGGAACTCCGGCCGAAATCATTGATTTTTACAACAAAAACACCCTGAAAGGCGAGGTTGTTGTGATGGTTTATGCTGATGAAGAGCCGCAGGATGGCGATTTGGCGGGGATTGCAGAAAAAATAGAAAAACTCAAATCCGCAAAATTCTCAAACAAGGATATCGCCTTAATTTTGAGTACGCTCGACGGCGTCAACAAAAATCAGGTTTACAAAATGGCTCTTGAATAAAAAGTTCATTTTTTTAAAGGATAACCGTCTTGATTTTTGGAGCTTTGTTCCTTTTGAAAATCCAGAAAGACTTTTGCTGCCCGTTTTTGGGCTGATTTTCATAAATATTTTTCAAATTCCAGTTATAGTGCGGAAGCCCGTTTTCATTCTCTTTCGGGGTGACATTATTAACCGGATGAGCCGGATTTTGGACTTCATCAGCCGGAGTTACATGCACAGCAGGCTTAAGGCGGGGTTTTTCATCCTGCCCGGGCAAAATTTCGGGCTCTGCGTCCTGATTGCAATCAATTTCCGGTTCATTTTTTTGGATTTGTTCCTGCATACAATGCGTTTCGGCTTCCTGCGTAGGTGCATATTTGCGCACCGCTGAAAAATCCTTTTCCGGCTCAAATGCCGGTGATTTCGGCGTGAGATTGTTCACATTTTCAATATATTTCTCTTTTTTCTGGCGTTCAAATCTCGGGCGCTCAAATTTTGGCATTTCAACGTTCTGCATAAACTGCGGTTTGTGGATTTTGTCCCCGTGGATGACCGGATAATAGATTCTTTTGTCCTCGGTAACATCTTTTTTCTTGATTTCAACAGCTCCGACCTCTTTTTTAGTCGCAAGTTCAGGGTGAACCGCCACATTTATAATCGGCGTAACATGCTCGGCAACGCGTTTTGAATATTCTTTTATTTTTGACAGCTGCGCGTAGCTCGGAGCGAACTGGACATTTCCGATGTCATAATTTTGTGCGGAAATGTCTTTTTTATAAAGCTCCTGCCACAAAACAGCCTCATTTTTTGTATCTATCAATGTCAAAAGGGTTGTGAGCCTGTATGTGGGTTTAACCGGCTCAAATCCTGATATTCCGAGCTTTCCGAGGATAGTTTCTTTCAAAAAATTGCTCTGAACATCCAGCCCGCTTGTAACCATCAAAATATAGTCCGCATGCAGCTCCTGCGTGATTCTTTTGAGGTTTATGTAGTCAATATTGTAGTTGTATTTGTACTCATCAAAAAAAGTCTGGGTGTACATGTTCAAATGGCGCGTGATTTTTTGCATTGAATCGCCGAGAACAGGGGCATAGACGAGGTTCGATTCGTTGAGTTTGCTGATGATATCTGACGCAATTATATCGGTCGAAGCGCCTGTAACAAGGTAAATCGTGCCCGCACGGTGATTAATATCGGTAATAACAGCGACAGTCGGCTTCAATTCGTCCGAAAATGCAGCGTTAAAACTGAAAAAAGTAAATATTACGCCAAAAATCAATAATTTTATGAAATTCTTCATCATATCCCTCTTATCCCCATTTATAAAATATTATCGCCTACTTTTAATAAACTCATATCCGCTATATAAAGGATTTTTATTAAATTAAATAGGTTAAAATAATAAGATGGAAAAATTATAATCAGAGGGATAAATGATAGACAATTATCAATTACTGGAAATGGCAAAGGAAGTATCGCACAGGGCTTATGTGCCTTATTCAAAATTTCATGTAGGAGCATGCGCGCTTTATGACAGCGGAAAAACCTACTGCGGCTGCAATGTAGAGAATTCCAGCTACGGACTGACGCTTTGCGCGGAAAGGAACGCTTTATCAACCGCAATTGCCGCAGGTGAAACCGGACAGCTTCTGAAAATCGCTATTTACAGCGAAGATACAAAAATGTGCATGCCCTGCGGTGCTTGCAGGCAGTGGATTGCGGAATTTAAGCACGGCGTGGATGTCCAGGTGATTATGGAAAGCGAGGATTCGCATTGTGCAATCTTCACTATTGACGAGCTTTTGCCCCACGGGTTTAATTTATAATTTTTGACACTCAGGGCTCATGTTTTTCTGTTAAAATAGATATGTAAATTAAATTTTACATAAACGCCGAAACTAACAAAAAATTTTTTTCAGGCATTTAATACAGATGTCAGAGAAAAGTTCGTGATAAGGAACGAAGTGACGTGAACGAACTTTTTGAGTGACCACTTGAAAAGGTGAGCCTTGGGCGGTTCGCGCAGGCGAATCGGCTAAGGCGACACTAGATTAGATTGTAGAACGTGATTGCCATGATACAAAGTATAAATTTTAAATCCACTAATCAATACAAACCTGAAACAAAACCCGCTCAAGAGGAGCCTCAAAAACGGGGTTTTGTCAGAAAAAAAGCCGTAAAAGCCGCTGCCATCACCGGAAGCGCGCTCACCACGCTCGGATATCTTGCGCTGCTTTCAAAAAACCAGCATAAAGGGCCTTTGCAGTTCAAAAATCTCTTTAAAGTTGACTTTTCCAGCGCTTTAAAAGCAATCGGGCTGGCTACTTCAGCGACAGTCGGCGGACTTGCGGGCGGGCTGATTGCTGACACAAAAGACACAAGAAAAGCCAAGCTTAAAGAGGGCATGCACCAGTTTTTGGGCAATATTATTACTCCAATAAGCATTGTCGGCATTGCAACCTCGATGATTGAAAAAAGAAAACTCCCGAGGACAAAAGAGCTTCTTTACACGGGTCTTGCGGCAATCGGAGGCGTAGGGCTGGGTGTGACTGCCGGAAACAAGGTCGCCTCAAAGGTAAATGAAGTAATTTTCAAAGAAGACGACACAAGAAAAGTCAAAGCAAAAGATTTCGGCATCCATGTTGACGATATTATGACATGGCTTGCGCTCACAGCGAAAACCGATGTAATCAAAAACTTTATCAGCAAAGCGCTGCCCGTTGTTTTCCTGATTTGCGGCTACGAAGCCGGAACCTGCGACGGTCACGGGCATAAAAAGCACTAGATTTCACTAATAAAAGCACGCAGCCCTGAAAATCCCACAATTTGGAATTAAATTTTATTTACCTGCGTTTTGGAAACTTTACTGCGCTTTCGCCTTAGCAATCGCCTGTTTTTCCACCTGATTGTCATAATCAATACGCCCGATAAGCTTGTTCAGCCTGCGCTGCGTGGCTTTGAACTGCTCAATTGTCAAACTTTGCGCACCATCCGAAGACGCATGCTCGGGATCATGGTGAACTTCTATCATTATGCCGTTTGCACCCGCAACTAAAGCGGCTTTTGACATGGGTTCGACGAGATAACGTCTTCCCGTGCCGTGGCTGGGGTCTGCAATAATCGGCAGGTGCGAATATTTTTTAATAATCGGAATCGCCGCAATATCAAGGGTATTTCGGGTAAACGTCGAGTCAAAACCCTTTACTCCTCTTTCACAAAGTATAACTTTTTCGTTGCCGTTGCACATTATGTGTTCCGCTGCGAGCAGGAATTCTCTGATTGTAGCAGCACCGCCGCGTTTTAGGAGCACGGGTTTGCCGCATTTTCCAACAGCCTTTAAAAGCTTGAAATTCTGCATGTTTCTGGCGCCGATTTGGACAAGATCCGCATATTCCGCGACCAAATCAACATCAGCCGTGTCCATAACCTCGGTTACGACGAGCAAACCGGTCATTTCACGGGCTTTTGCGAGGTATTCGAGCGCTTTGCCCTCCAATCCCTGAAATTCATAGGGCGAAGTCCTCGGTTTGAACGCGCCGCCTCTTAAAAACTGGCAGCCCATTTCTTTCGCCGCCTGAGCGACCTTTAAAAGCCCATCAAAATCTTTTTCTACAGAGCACGGGCCGACCATCATAACAGGTCTTTCCAGCCCGCCGACTTTTACGCCGTTGGGGAATTCAATAACCGTATCTTCCTCTTTTCCCTCGCGCGAAGCCAGTTTGTAAGGCTCCTGAATAAGTTTTACCTCCCTGACGCCATCAAAAGACGCGATAGAAGCGGGGTCGACAAGCCGTTTGTCGCCTATTGCCGCGATAACGGTCATCACGTCGCCCTCGTTTAATATTACTTTGAACCCTTTGTTCTCAAGGCTCTTTTTTACAGCATTTATCTCTTCTGCCGTAGCTTTCGGCTCCATTACAATAATCATTATTACACTCCTGACTAAACTGTCTGCGCCATTTTTTCAAAAGCGCCTGTTTCGTTTTCGTAATCTGAATCTATAATACTGTTTTGGGCAAACATGCAGTTTTTAATGCGGCAATTCGGTGCAATTTCAACGTTATTCCAGAGGATTGAATCCTCAACAACGGCTCTCGCGCCGATTTTGCAGTTGCTGCCGAGGACGCAGCGCCCTTTCAGGATTGCGTCCGGAGCGATTTCGCAGTTTTTTCCGACCGCGCATGCAGCATTTGAAATTTTTACGGGAACAAAGCCCGGAATGCTGACTTTTCCGTCAATTGCGTCAAAATTCGACTGCCTGTATTGCTCCAGTGTACCGATGTCTGACCAGTAATTGTTAATCTGATATGTGTGAATCTTCTCTCCCGCCTCCATCAGGGACGGAAAGACATTTTTTGCGAAATCATACTTTTCGCCTGCCGGAATGAAGTCAAAAATCCTTTTTTTGAAAACATAAATTCCGGTGTTAATCAAATTGCTCTTAGCAAGCTCCACAGGTGGCTTTTCCTGAAATTCTGCGACAATATTTCCATCGGAAACAACGACCCCGTAATGGCAAACCTCCTCATGCGCAACCGGCATAACGCCCATCGTCGCAATACATCCGCTTTTCAGGTGGGATTCCATAATTTTGTCCAAAGGCGCGTCATGAAGCCCGTCACCGCTCAAAACCAGAAAATCTTCTTCATTTTCAAAGAAAAATTCACATTTTTTCACGCCGCCGGCAGTTCCGGAAAGATTTTCTTCAAAAAGAGTTCTAAAATCCAGACCGTCGGGTGCGCATTTTTCATATCTTTTTTGAATCTGCCCGCCCAGATAATGAGTATTGGCGATTGCGCCGGTTATGCCGTATTTAACGAGTTTGTGGAGCAGAATATCCATGACAGGGAAATTCGCAACCGGCACAAGCGGTTTCGGGGTGTTTTTTGTGAGAGGGTCAAGCCTTGAGCCTACTCCGGCCGCCATAACCATTGCTTTTTTAATCAAATTTCATCTCCCTTTGTGTTAAAGACATTGTACACCAACCTTTTCCATCTGTGCAAGCTCACATACAACTTTTTCGGCAGTTTAATTCACAATTCGTTTCATAAACTTTCATAGAAAAATTTTTGGTGTATAATGAGTTGAAAAAACCTAATAAGGGGAAGAGAAATGACACTTCAGGATTGGTTTGAAACCAGAAAAGAACAACAACACGCTGCGCGCCCCGCAGAAGTGAAAATTGATGATAATATCGGAAAATTATGGGTAAAATGCTTCAACTGCAACGCACAATTGCCCAAAAAAGAGCTCGAAGCGCACATGATGGTCTGCCCGCAGTGCGGATATCACTTCAGAATAAACGCAAGAACCAGAATTTACCAGCTTTTTGACGACGGAACCTTTGAAGAAATGTTCAAAAACATTGCGCCGTCCGATCCGTTGGAGTTCGTTGATACAGAATCCTATAAAGAGCGCCAAAAACGCGCTTCTGCCGCAACCAGCCTCAATGACGCGGTAATCACAGGCGTCGGCAAGGTCGAAGGTGAAGAAATCGCATGCGCGGTGATGGATTTTGAATACATGGGCGGCTCAATGGGCAGCGTTGTCGGTGAAAAAATCACCGCAATGATGGAAGAAGCGCTGAAACGCAAAATTCCGATGGTCGCTGTTACAGCGTCAGGCGGCGCTCGTATGCAGGAGAGCGTTTTGAGCCTTATGCAAATGGCAAAAACAAGCTGTGCGGTTGCAAAACTCAACGAAGCAGGAATTTTGTACATAACCATCCTCACTGACCCGACCTACGGCGGCGTTACGGCAAGTTTCGGTACTCTGGGCGATATTATTATTGCCGAGCAGGGCGCAAGGGTGGGATTTGCCGGCAGAAGGGTTATTGAACAAACCATTCGCCAAAAACTTCCCGCTGATTTCCAAACAGCCGAGTACCTTATGAAACACGGGCAGGTCGATGTTATTGCAAAACGCTCCGAATTGAAAGAAACGCTTGCAAAAATATTACGGCTGCACAAAAAATAACCGCAACCACGCTATAATTAGGAATAGACAATTATGATGAAACTGGATTTTGAAAAACCGATTATAAAAATAGAAGAAAAGATTGAAGAGTTAAAAAAAATGAGTACAGAATCAGGTATGGACCTTTCAAAAGAAATTGAAACCTTTGAAACTCAGGCTCATGAGTACAAAAAAGAATTGTATGAAAATTTGCAGCCTATACAAAAGCTCCAAATCGCACGCCACCCGAACCGTCCGAATTTTCTGGACTGGATACAGCTTTTGACGACTGATTTTGTTGAAATGCACGGCGACCGCGAGGGAAGCGATGACAGAGCAATCATAGGCGGCGTCGCAAAAATCGGCGAGCAGCCTGTGGTAATTGTGGGCACGGTAAAAGGCAAATCGACCAAAGAAAACCTTGAATACAACTTCGGAATGCCGCAGCCGCAGGGTTATCGTAAAGCTTTGAGGCTTTTTGAGCATGCAAACCGTTTCGGGCTGCCGATTGTGACTTTAATTGACACTCCCGGCGCTTATCCCGGCATAAAAGCCGAAGAAACCGGTCAGGGGATTGCGATTGCGGTGAATTTGAAAGAAATGGCAAAGCTGAAAGTGCCGATTGTTGCCGTAATCACAGGCGAGGGCTGCTCCGGCGGTGCTCTGGGGCTGGCTGTTGCAAATAAGGTGCTCGTACTTGAGCATGCTTATTACACGGTAATTTCACCCGAGGGCTGTGCGTCAATTCTCTGGCGTGACGCGGCAAAAGCAAGCGACGCGGCTAATGCGCTGAAAATTACCGCGCAGGATTTGATGAAACTCGATATTATTGACGGAATCGTGAAAGAGCCGATGGGCGGTGCGCATTATGATTATGATTTCATCGGTTCGGAGTTGAAAAAAGACATTCTTGCTTCGCTCGAAGAACTGAAAAAAATGTCGCCCGACGAACTCAAAAACGACCGTTACAACAAATTCAGACGTATGGGCGTTTTTAACGCTTAGGTTGAGTCGCGGGTTTAAATACCGGTGGGAACCACTTCGTTTTTCCCACCCTACATGTTGTTTCAGTTACGGGGGGATGATTCCCGTAATTTGACAGGAGTATAAACTAAATTGAAAGACTACTACGAGATTTCTGTAAAAATCAATCCATCCGCAATCGAGCTAGTCACGGACGTGTTTTTTGCGCAGTTTGAATGCGAGGGCGTTGTTCAGGCTGAAGAAAAATGGAAAGATTTAGAGCTTATTGAAACCACAAACAATGTAGCCAAAGGGTATGTTTTGATTGAGCCTGAGGATTTTTCGCCTGCTGAAATCCAAAAAATCTTCGACGAAGCAAAAAATAATCTGAAAGAAGCCGGATTTACCGATGAAGAACTGGGCGAATGGAGCGCAAAAGCTCAAAAAATTATCAATCAGGACTGGTCAAAAAAGTGGAAAGAGCACTGGAAGCCCACCCACGCGTCCGAACACGTGATAATCTGCCCCACATGGGAAGAATGCACAATCCGCAAGGGTGAAATCCTTATAAATCTTGACCCTGGCTCGGCTTTCGGTACCGGAACGCACGCTACCACGCAGCTTTGCATTCAGGCGATTGAAAAATACATGGAAAAAGACGCTTTTATGGCGGATATTGGCACAGGTTCGGGGATTCTCGCCATCACGGCAATCAAATGCGGGGCAAAAAAGGCCGTAGCAATTGACAATGACCCGCTTGTGATTGATGTTGCGGTTGATAATGCGCAGGTAAATCATGTTCTCGACAAAATTGAGTTTTCGCACCGCACGGCGGATGAATTGAGGGAAAAATTTGATTTCATAGCGGCAAATATTTTGCACAATGTTCTTGCAGAAATCATGGGTGATTTAAAAGCGCTTATGAAGCCTGACGCCAAGATGGTTTTGAGCGGGATTTTGGACGAAAAGCAGCAGATTGTGCTCGATGCGGTTGAAAAGCACGGGTTGAAAGTTGTTGAGATTCTCAAGCAGGAAAACTGGGTTGCGATTGTTGTTTCTGCTTAATAATGTTGTTTAAAATTGGTGGGAATCACTTCGTTTTTCCCACCCTACGGTGCGAATTTATATAGTAGGGTGGGAATAGCTTATGATTTCAATTTTGGGTATAGCTAATGATTAGCGGGGCGGTTCCCACCGCCAGCAAAAACAATTTTCAAGTCAAAAGAACGGAATATTTATTTTTCGACGCCTATGAACGCAGTGAATCGAGCTAGAAAAATAAATATTCCATTCTTTTGACGCTCCGGCACCCAACATTAAAACAAAAAACATTACAAATCATTAATATTGTTAACAATTGTAAAGCCAACTTCAAAACAACCGAAATCCGCTCAACGGTTAGGTTAGGTTAGGTTAGGTTAGGTTAGGTTAGGTTAGGTTAGGTTAGGTTAGG